>NZ_VPCK01000002.1:0-296889 GCF_013418255.1 Acinetobacter sp. YH12155 | reverse complement strand
CTCATGAAATACGGTATTCTGATGTGACAAAACCTGAATCCTGGTCGTTAAAGTGTTTGTTTGCACTCATATTTTAACTGTTAGGACTCAGGTTTTTTTATTTAAAGCAAACTATGGGACAGCAGTGTCCAACCGGGCGCTTTTTTTGTAGCAAAAAATCTTTGCTGCTTTTATCGACATTTTGTTCAATTCATGGCTTAATCTTGGCTAATAATAAAACCCGGAAGGGCTGAAGTGCCGAATTTTCTTTACAATTCTGAACTTAAGTCTAATTTCGACATTTCAAAAACTTTATACACTGTAGGTTATATATTTCGCTTAATGATAATGTCACATCCTAAGATTATTTTATTTTTAAATAGCAATATTTATTTAATAAAAAATGATCACTATTTAGCAATGTGATAATACTATTCAGCCAAATATAAATCGGTATACTAGAATCTCTTGTATAAAAAGTAGCAATATCAGGAAAGACAATGACTGCACGTATTCAAAAAGGCAAGTTAGCGATTGCTAAAGAACTTTACGATTTCATCGAAAATGAAGCATTACCAGGTTCTGGTTTAGACAGTGACACCTACTGGAAAAACTTTGAGCAAGTCGTTGTCGACCTTACGCCTAAGAACAAGGCATTGCTTGCCAAACGTGATGATCTGCAAGCGAAGATTGACGAATGGCATCGCAATAACACATTTGAACTAGAAGCTTACAAAGCCTTCTTGTCTGAAATTGGCTACTTATTACCAGAAGTAGAAGATTTTCAAATTACGACTGAAAATGTAGATGAAGAAATTGCATTACTGGCAGGCCCACAGTTAGTTGTCCCTGTACGTAATGCGCGTTACTGCCTGAACGCAGCCAATGCACGTTGGGGTTCTCTATATGACGCACTATACGGCTTTGACGTAATCTCTGAAGAAGATGGCGCAGAAAAAGGCAAAGGCTATAACCCGAAACGTGGTGAGAAAGTTATCGCATTCGCGAAAAACTTCCTGGATGAAACTTTCCCATTGGCGCAAGGTTCACACGCAGATGCAACAAAATATGCGGTTGAAGGCAATGCACTGGTTGTTAGCCTGAAAGATGGCTCAACTACGACTGTTGCAGATGCTGCTAAATTTGTCGGTTATAACGGCGAAGCGGCTGCACCAACTGAAGTTGTGCTGAAAAATAACGGCCTGCACGTCATCATCCAGATTGATGCCAACAGCCCAATTGGCCAAACTGATGCTGCTGGTGTTAAAGACGTAGTTCTTGAAGCTGCTGTAACGACAATTCAAGACTTGGAAGACTCAATTGCAGCTGTAGATGCTGAAGAAAAAGTTGAAGGCTACCGTAACTGGTTAGGTCTAATGAAAGGTACTTTATCAGAGTCAATCGAGAAAAATGGCAAAACCATGACTCGTACATTGAACGCTGACCGTACTTTCAAAAACCTAGAAGGCGGTGAAACTAAAGTTCATGGTCGTTCATTAATGTTACTACGTAACGTAGGTCACTTAATGACTAACCCTGCAATTTTGGTTGATGGTCAAGAAATCTATGAAGGGATCATGGACGCATTGATCACTCCATTATTGACTTTTGCTGACATTCGCGGTGAAAACACGATCAAGAACTCACGTCAAGGTTCTATGTACATCGTGAAGCCAAAAATGCATGGTCCAGATGAAGTTGCATTTGCAGTTGAATTGTTTGAACGTGCTGAACAAGTACTTGGCTTGCCTGCGAAGACTTTAAAAATCGGTATCATGGATGAAGAACGTCGTACTTCTGTAAACTTGAAAAACTGTATTGCTCAAGCTAAAGACCGTACTATCTTCATTAACACTGGTTTCATGGACCGTACAGGTGACGAAATCCATACCTTCATGGAAGCAGGTCCATTCGTTCGTAAAGGCGAAGTAAAAGGTCAAATTTGGTTCCCAGCGTATGAAAACCGTAACGTGATGATTGGTTTGAAAGCAGGTTTACGTGGTAAAGCACAAATTGGTAAAGGCATGTGGCCAAAACCAGACATGCTTTTAGACATGTACAAAACCAAAACTGAACATCCTGAAGCGGGTGCAAGCTGTGCATGGGTTCCATCACCTACAGGTGCTGTGATTCACGCTATCCACTATCACCAAGTGAACGTAGCAGACCGTCAACAAGAATTGTTGGCAACTGAGCCTTTATCTTTAGATGACTTGTTAACTCCGCCATTGGCGAAAGACACTAACTGGTCTGACGAAGAAAAAACTAAAGAGCTTGAAAACAACTGTCAAGGTATCTTGGGTTACGTTGTACGTTGGGTAGATTTAGGTGTAGGTTGTTCTAAAGTTCCAGACATCAACGATGTTGGCTTGATGGAAGACCGTGCAACGTTACGTATTTCTTCACAACACGTTGCCAACTGGTTACGTCACGGTATCGTGACACGTGAGCAAGTTGAGGAAGTAATGCAGCGTATGGCTAAAATTGTGGATGAGCAAAATGCCAACGATCCATTATATACGCCAATGTCTAACGACTTTGAGAACAACATCGCATTCCAAGCTGCGTCTGACTTAATCTTTAAAGGTGGTGAGCAACCTTCTGGTTATACAGAGCCACTTTTACACGCTGCGCGTTTAAAATTAAAAGGTTATACAGGTGACTAATCCTGAATTTGCCTGATCTAAAAAGCCTTCTTCGGAAGGCTTTTTTTTTATGGCAATAATTACACACCGAACAGCACTAGAACTTTCTGTGCAGACCTTTTAGAGTGAAGGAAATCATCAAAATCTGGAAGATGTTATGGGCGCGTATCAATTTCTTGATCAACAGTTTATTGCCGGTGAATGGATCAAGGGCACTTCAACCCGAATCCTGGACAATCTGAATCCTTATACCCAAGAAAGCATTTTAAAATTACAAGGTGCCAGTATTGTCGATGTCGACAGTGCCTATGCGGCGGCTTTGGAGTATGCCGCAAAGTGGGCAGACAGTTCAGCTGAAGCACGAAAAAACCTGCTGCTGCGTGTGATTGAGATTATTCAGGCGCGTCGGGAGGAAATTATCGACTGGCTGATTCAGGAATCGGGCAGTACCCGTTTAAAAGCCAATATTGAAGTCGATGCAGCAATAGGCATTTTAAAAGAAAGCTCGACTTTCCCGGAGCGCATGTTAACTCAGGAACTACCATCTCCCGATCCGACCCGTCAAAGCTATGCGGTACGTAAACCGCTGGGTGTGGTGGCGGTAATTAGCCCATGGAATTTTCCTTTTCATTTAAGTATGCGTTCGGTGGCTGCAGCACTGGCGCTGGGCAACACTGTGGTACTGAAACCGGCCAGTGATACGCCAATTACCGGTGGCCTGCTACTGGCGAAACTGTTTGAAGAAGGCGGTGCTCCGATGGGCAGCCTTAGTGTGCTGGCAGGTGCAGGTAGTGAAATTGGTGATTATTTTGTTGAACATGAAGTGCCGAAACTGATTTCCTTTACTGGTTCTACCGAAGTGGGCAAGCGCGTAGGGCAATTGGCAGTGGGTAGCCCGAATTTAAAACGGCTGGCGCTGGAGCTGGGCGGAAACGCACCTTTGGTGGTGCTGGATGATGCCGATCTGGACTTGGCAGTAGAACTGGCGGTGATGGGGCGCTTTTTGCATCAGGGCCAGATTTGTATGAGTACCAACCGCATTATTGTCGATGCAAAAGTGCATGACAGTTTTGTTGGTAAATTGGTTGAACGCAGTAAAAGCATTCCTTTTGGTGATCCAAATGATGAGGCTACGGTGATTGGCCCAATTATTAACCGCGATCAGGTGCAGAAGATTCAGCGTATTATCCAGCAAGGGCAAGAGGCCGGTGCGACACTGGTACTGCAAGGTGCCACGCGCGGTCATGTGATTCCACCGCATATTTTTATTGATGTTGACCCGGCGTCGAGTCTGGCGCAAGAAGAAAGTTTTGGGCCGGTACTGCCCGTGATTAAAGCACAAAATGAGGCCGAAGCACTGATGCTGGCCAATGCCACACGTTTTGGCTTATCGAGCGCGGTCTGTAGCGCCAATATTGAACGTGCCAAAGCTTTTGCTTTAAAGATTGACGTCGGGATGACGCATATCAATGCCATTACCGTAGCCGATTATCCGAATGCACCTTTTGGCGGTGAGAAAAATTCAGGTCTGGGACGTTTTAATGGTCAATGGGTGTTGGAGGAGTTTTGTCGCACCCACTGGTTAACGCTACCCAGTTAAAGCACAGACGCAACTTAACCGCCTGAAGGCGTATAATAGAGCTGTCTAAACTGAGCAGCCATATTGTCATGTGTGCCAACTTTAAACCGCTTACACCACAACAGCGACAGGATTTAAATCTCCCGGATATTCCTTTTGAATATGAAGATGAGGTCTATCCGGGTTATCACTTGCCTTTACTGTTCAAATCTGAACAGGGACTGGAATGGCGTAAGGTGATGTTTGGTCTGGTGCCGAAGTGGGCGGAAGATAAGAGTATTGCCCATAAAACCTATAATGCCCGTAATGAAACCCTGTTACAGAAACCCAGCTTTCAGGAAGCGGTGCTGAAACGCAAGTTTGGGGTCATTCCGGTAACGGAGTTTTATGAATCCAAATATATTGACAATAAACCGCAGCGCTGGGGCGTGCGCCGTAAAGATGGGCAGGCGTTTTATATTGCGGCTTTATATGAAATTTGCAAAATTCAGGATGAGATTATTCGTTCCTGCACCATGATTACCATGGACGCGATCGACCACCCAATGATGAAAGACTTTCATGAGCCGGGCAATGTCAAACGTTCGGTGATTGTGATTCCACATGCACGTTTACAAGAATGGCTTGGCCAAACTCAGCCGGATATTCAGCGTTTTGTCGAAGGCTTTCCAGTTGAAGAGTTTGAATGCTCGCATGTGCCAAAAATAAAAATCGAAAAAGTTAGTCCCCAACTGAACTTTTTCGATTCTTTGTCATAAGCAGTGTGTAGAATGCTGGATGATTAACGCGATAAGTTATTAAAAATATGACGCAAACTGTCCATCATTTTTTCAATCTGTAGCGGGGTTAAACCTTCAAAGGACTGTTCCAGTACTACACCGGTCAGATCATTGATTTTTTCGGTCATGGCATGGCCCTGATCGGTCAGAATAACCCGGGTGATGCGCGCATCATCTTCACAGGAGTAGGTCTCCACCAGGCCTTCTTCTTTCAGGCGATAGACAATTTTGGTGGTGGTCGACATCTTTGATACCACCATGTCTGACAGGTCGGAAACGCTGGCATTCGGTTTGGCTTTTAGCGCAATCAGAATGCGGCGGCGTGAGTTATCCAGACCATATTTCTTGAGTGCATGATCGACATTTAACACATATTGAGCATGGACTTGGGTTACCCAGTAATAAGGAAACTGCTCAATATTGAAGTCTTCAGTAGAAGGCAGAAATTTGGAATATTTCTTGGTCATTTAGTTATTCCTTGCATTTTTAATTGTATTTGTGTGAAATCCCATCACATTTTATTTGAAATGTCATATGCTTAGCAAGTTGTTTTAATCGTATTCGTCAATAAAAGGCTGAGGCAAAGCGTTTTTATCGGGAGATCAGCTGGCTTAGACCGGAATAGTTAGGGAGAGATCATCCCTATTTTAGTCCTGATAAATGGTCATAATCTTCTGTGTAAACTTCAGTATTTCATCTTAAAGATGCGTATTTTTAAAGTATGAGTAATGACGATGCGCGTTTTATCCAGCAATCATTCTGCCCAAAACACCCCAAGGTCTTGTCTCCTAAAAAACAACCAATTTCACTTGATCTTAATTGGCTGTTTTTTTCTGCTTGAAATAGCAACTGATAGAGCGTGACACCTCTCTCGCGCAGTACTTTGATAAACGTATATTTGTTGTATTGTCATATATTTTTATCCGTTATTTTTGCATGAAAATGATCATGATGCTGTTAAGAGTAAAGCATTTGAGTCAGGGACTTGCTTATCTTTCTTCAGGACTTATTTTCAAGCTGTTTAAGTAAAAGTAACAAATTGAAAACTGGGCTGCATTTATTTCAGTACTAGAAATTTGAGTCCTTGAGATAGAAAATTAACATCTTGGAATTGATTTATTTAATAAGATAATAAAAATCAAACATTTATATTTGAGTTGTGAAATATAGCCCCGATTTTTGCTCTGATTGTAGTCATTTATCTCTCTGTGGTAATTTTAATAAAACCTGAAATTTAATTACAAACTTGTACTTTTTTTAAGCAGGAAACTTGGCTTAATTTAACCAATACAGGAATTTACCCCAAAAAAATTCCGAAAAAATGATTACAAAAATAGAAGATTATGCATAATGTTTTTATCTACAGTTGAAAAGGTTAAATTTATGGATCCGTCGCCGGGCCCAGGTCTATATTTCGAATTACACGCTAACCCTATCGGAGAGATGAACTAATGGAGTTTTTATTAGATCCGGGAATTTGGGTTGGTTTAATAACACTTATTATTTTAGAAATTGTTCTAGGTATTGATAACCTAGTCTTTATTGCCATTCTGGCAGAAAAATTACCTCCTGAGCAGCGTGATAAAGCCCGTGTGATTGGCTTGTCTTTGGCCTTGCTCATGCGTTTGGGGTTATTATTCGCAATCTCTTGGTTAGTCACCTTGACTCAACCGCTTATTTCGATATTTGATTTAACATTCTCAGGGCGGGATCTGATTCTCCTGTTCGGTGGTTTGTTCTTGGTCTATAAGGCCGTGACCGAATTGCACGAGAAGATGGAAGGCAAGCCGGAAGTTAAAGTGACCACCAATGTGGTTTATGCCAGCTTCACCGCAGTGGTTGCCCAGATCGTAATCCTGGATGCCGTATTCTCTTTAGACTCTGTTATTACCGCAATTGGTATGGTCGACAACATCTATGTGATGATGGCCGCCATGATTGTAGCAATGGCGGTCATGTTAATGGCGTCTAAACCGCTAACAGCCTTTGTTAACCGTCATCCAACCGTGGTAATCTTGTGTTTAAGCTTCCTGCTGTTGATTGGTATCAGCCTGATTGCAGAAGGTTTTGGTTTCCACATTCCGAAAGGTTATATCTATTCAGGTATTGGTGTAGCCATTGCCATTGAAGCCTTTAACCAGTTTGGGCAGCGTAATGCGGCAAAACATGAAGCGAAAATTCCGCTGCGTCACCGTACTGCAGATTCGATTCTGAAGTTAATGGGCGGCCGTATTGAAACTACGGACATGCATTCAAGTGAAGCACAAGAAACCTTTGCGCATGAAGAGCGTTATATGATTGGCGGCGTATTAACGCTGGCAGAACGTTCGGTTGCGTCGATTATGACGCCGCGTAACCAGATTTCCTGGGTGAACATTGAAGATACACCAGAACAGATTCGTGAGCAGGTATTGTCGGTACCGCACAGTTTATTCCCGGTGTGTCGTGGTAGCCTTGACAAAGTCATCAGTATTGTTCGTGCCAAAGAGCTACTGGATGTGCTGGATGATGAAGAAGCCTTTAAGGCGCTGGTGAAACGTCACCGTCCAATTTACATTTTTGAAAAAATGAAAGTCATTGATGCGATCAATACTTTGCGTACTTCAAAAGGTTCATTGGTATTGGTGAGTGACGAGTTTGGTAATGTGCAAGGTCTGATTTCGCCGCTGGATGTGTTTGAAGCGATTGCCGGTGAGTTCCCGGATGCCGATGAACAGCCAGATTTAATCCGTGTTAACGAGACCACCTGGAAAGCGACCGGTATGCTGGACGTTTATCAGCTTGAGCTGGAACTGGGTATGCTGGATCTGGTGGAAGAAGATGCAGGCTATATTAGTGTTGCCGGCTTAATCTTGGATAAAACCCAGGGTGATGTACAAGTCGGTACGCATCTGGACTATCAGGGTGTACACTTTGAAGTCACCGAACTGGAAGGTAACCGCATTAAAACCGTGATGATTACCTACGCTTAATTGCCAAAAGTTGGTAAATCAAAAAAGCCTCACTGATGTGGGGCTTTTTCATGTCTGGTATTTATCTAAAGTTCATTTTTCTCAAGAGCGTTACAGTTTTAGATACGCAGTTCAGCTGCAATCACCGGCCACAGGTTCTGGTGAGAGCGTTTAAACATCAGCATATGACCAATTGCCTTGTGGCCATACTGCTGCGGTTTTAGCTCAATCATTCGGGTAGCAGCATTAGGATAGAGGCGCAGTAAATCTTTGACGTTGGCTTCGGTGGCAATTTCATCATCGGAACTCCAGAGCACGCTCATCGGGCTGCGGATGTCAGCATGAAAATCTTCAAATACACTTTTACCAATAGCATTGATCACATAACCGGGTTTGCCACAAAACTCGGCCCATTGCCGGGCCACATTTTTCGGTAAATTTTCGCCCATACCAATGGCCTGGGTTGGGCCATATCCATGGGTAATGCGGGCGATCGGGAAAATGACCTGAAACATTAGTGGCGCCAGTAGTTTGGTGCGTCCTTTAAGGCCTTTGACATGGCCGGTCGAACCCGATACCGCTACAACTTTGGCCACCTTGGCATGGTTGGGGCAAATACCCAGCAGCTGGCCGCCAGCACTATGTCCCAATAAAATCACCTGTTCGGCCTGGCTCAGTTGCAATAGATGCTCGATACCGGCTGCAATGTCCAGTTGGCCCCAATCGACAATACTGGCTTGTGAGTGCTTTAATTTCCCTTGTAAAGAGCCGCCAATACCGCGAAAATCAAAACTGAGCACGTCATAACCTTGCTGGCTTAACCACTCGGCAAAAGGATGATAAAACCCTTGCGTGATGCCAGTCGCGGGACAAATTAGGACAGGGTAAGGCTGCTTTTTAGCCTGATGGGTGTAGAAGCGCCCACTCAGCTGATAGCCATCTGCGCAGGTAATATGGACGGGGTCAAACGAAGTCATAGGATGAACATTAAAAAAAGTGAATGACTCTAATGTAAAGGAGTTTGCTGTGAATGCAGTTGCAATCTCTGACTTCGGGGTCATGCAGTAAGGCAATTCAAATAAGGACAAAACGAAATGAATGCAATGGATCTTGATGTTGCGGTGAAAGGGGCGATTCTGGCCAGCGGTATATTTTTATGGGTGGGCATGCTGACCGGGGTATGGAAATACTGGCAGATTCGGCATTCACCACAGGCGCGTGCTCATTATTATGTCGATATTGCGCATCGTAGCAGTTTGCTCTATGCGCCGGCCAGTCTGATTCTGGCAGCCATGGCTTATTTTTCGGTATGGTCCACCGAACTGAATTTGCTACTGGTGGCAATTAACCTGTTTTTCTTTGCTTTTTCAATCTTGAGTTATGCACTGCATGGTTATTTAAAGGACACCACCAATCAGTTTAAAACTCCGCATCAGTTGGGCAAATGGCATCTGCCAAAAAGTTTAATGAGTCTGGCGATGTTGCTGCTGGTACTGGGTGAGGTACTGGCCACCTTGCTACTGGTGGTGGGTGCGGGATTATATTTATGGGCTTAAGGGTGTGTTGCCAAGCAGTATAAAAAGCTATTTTTCTGATTCTGAGCAGATGGATGAAGGCTCATCCATCTGGGTCGGTTAAAAATTAAGAGTTGTGCTGATCAATGGGAGCCGGCTGTCGATATTTTTCATCGACCACAGCCCAAATATAGAAGGCGATACAGACGATTAGTGCGTACATAAAATACGCCGGTTTCAGGTTGCCCTGAATCAATCCTTGAAAGACCAGCGTCAGCAGCAGCGCAAAGGTGGTGCTGAGGAAAGTCACTAAATTGTTATTTGCCTTCAGAGCGTTAATGAAGACTTGCTTATTGAAATGTAATGATAACATCTCCATCCCTCCTGTATTTTGATCAAAAACAGACTATTTTGATCGGATTAGTTTGTTTAGTTGTACTGCGAATTGCAGTGTATTTCAAGCGCCTATCGCAATATTTTGAAAGAACATAGTGTGTATAAATAAATGCTCGAATTCAGTTCATTTATTTACGGAATATTAGGGCATCACTGTAAAGAAGTGAGTAAAGATGTAGCATTATTTATGCCAGCTTAACAATAGGGCAGCTATTAGGCTTTGGTAGAAGGTATGCAAAAAGAGGGTAAAGAGCAGCATTGCGCTGAATTGAAGGGTTTCAGAGAATGAGGAGAAGCGAAAGTGGATGAGCTTACTTCAATTGACCTGGAAGTTGAGCAAGATTGAGCTAAACCAGACTGAAAGAAAGTGACACAATAAGAGTCAGTTTGGGTAAAACTTGACCATTATTGAGCAATTTAAAATCGGGTTTGGGTAAAACCAGACTTTAACGACTCGGGTTAAGGCTTAGTGTTTAACCTTGTCGATCACAATACAAATCAGCAGGACAATGGTAGATGGAATCAGCCAGGCCAGGTTTTGCGCGCTTAACGGTAAGTTCAGTAAAGCTTCTGGTAAAAAGCCATCTAACCCCGCCACTTTTAAGCCATCAATCACGCCAAAGAATAAGGCTACTGCGGTGACCGGACGAATTACACGCGCTGGAGAATGGAAGTTTTTCCAGAAAAAGCCCAGTAAGATCACTACAATCGCAGGCGGATAAATCGCACTCAATACCGGCACTGAGAGTGCAATCAGTTTGGTCAGACCGAGGTTGGAAATCACCAGCGAGAAACCGACTAATACAAATACCCAAGTACGATACCTAATGCGGGTAATTTGCGAGAAGTATTCTGCACAGGCACAGGTCAGGCCAATCGCGGTTACCATACAGGCAATGAAAATCATGGCACTTAAGAATAGTGAACCTAAGTCACCAAAAGCATGTTGCAC
The DNA here is from genome assembly GCF_013418255.1 of Acinetobacter sp. YH12155. Lineage (NCBI taxonomy): Bacteria > Pseudomonadati > Pseudomonadota > Gammaproteobacteria > Moraxellales > Moraxellaceae > Acinetobacter > Acinetobacter sp. YH12155. Next base: position 286,094 of record NZ_VPCK01000002.1, on the reverse strand, counting down.
ATAGGCATGCAGGATCACTGCGCCATTGGCTGCATTCGGTGCTACTTCATGACTGCCCAAGCCCAGTTTGAACAGGCTTAAATACACCAGGGTTAAACCGATACCAGAGATCAGTCCGGCAATCATGGCGTATTTGGTCATCAGCTTTTTATCGCTGACCCCACGCGAACGCATGGCATTAATAATCACAATACCAAATACCAAGGCACCCAGGGTATCCATGGTTAAATAACCATTGACGAAACCTTCAGAGACTGGACTGTTGATATAGTTATTAATGGCTGGCGGAATATGACCCGCGGGAATGAACGTTGCTGCAACACCCAGAATAATTAACGATAAAATTTTCAGGGGCGACAGGAAATAACCCACCGTATCCAGAATCTTGTTGGGATACAGCGCAACAATAGTCACCACAATAAAGTAGATCAGACTGTAAATCAGCAAGCTGCTCGGAGCTGCACCAAAATAAGAGGAGAAACCAATTTCATAAGAAACGGTTGCGGTACGGGGAATGGCAAATAAAGGGCCTACCGCTAAATAACACACCACGGTCAAAATCAGACTGGCTGCTTTGCCCAGTGGCGAACTTAAAAGCTGGATCGAACCTTCTACACGAGACAGGGCAATAATGGTCAACACCGGCAAGCCCACGGCTGTAATTAAAAAGCCGAAAGCTGCTAACCAAACGTGTTCACCTGCCTGCTGTGCAACAATAGGCGGAAAGATAATATTGCCGGCACCGATAAATAGTGCAAAGGTCATTAAACCTAAGGCAATAATATCCCGTGTACGTAAACTCGTCATAAGGGAGATAGATCGGTTAAACAAAAGAAAGCGATTCTAGAACATGGCAACTGCTTTGGCTAATTTATTTTATAAATCTTATGAATTATTTTTATATCTTGGCTTGGGAAATTGATCGGGTTGTCAAAAATTTGTGAAACTATATTGTTGATTTAATTTTTAAAAGATGAAAACTGTTAAATATCAAAAGATAAATTTGAAAAAACAGTCAATAAATATAAAGGTTTTTAATTGTTGAATATTTAAGCAGTAGTGGGTTTGTGGCAGATGGAACCGCTTGTGATCAAACAAAAGTCACTGAAAAGGACTATACTAAGCAAATGTTTCATAGGGGATTTTAAGCATGAGAGCGTCTGCCGTATCGATTAAAACCGAGCAGGATTTAGAAAAATTACGTGTTTCAGGTCGTTTGGCTGCTCAGGTTTTGGCGATGATCGGGGAGCATATCAAGCCGGGTGTAACCACTGAATATCTAGATGACCTGTGCCACGACTATATTGTCAATACCTTGCAGGTGATTCCGGCCAATGTTGGCTATTGCGGCTATACCAAAACCACCTGTATTTCACCGAATGAAGTGGTTTGTCACGGTATTCCATCTGCGTCGGTTGTGCTTAAAGATGGCGATATTATCAATATTGATGTGGCGGTAATTAAAGACGGCTACTACGGCGATACCAGTCGCATGTATTACGTCGGCACGATCAAGCCGGAAGCGAAAAGACTGGTCGAAACCACCTATGCGGCAATGGTCGCAGGGATTCATGCGGTGAAACCGGGTGCGACTTTAGGCGATGTTGGTCATGCAATTCAAACTGTCGCGCAGCAGGCCGGCTATAAAGTGGTGCGTGAATATTGCGGGCATGGTATTGGTAAAATTTATCATGAACAGCCAAGTGTACTGCACTATGGCCAGCCGGGTCAGGGGCTACAACTCAAGCCAGGTATGGTGTTCACGATTGAACCGATGGTTAATGCCGGCGGCTCCAGAGTCAAAGAGCTCAATGATGGCTGGACCGTCGTGACCACCGATAAATCACTTTCTGCACAGTGGGAACATATGATTGCCGTGACTGAAACCGGCTTTGAAGTGCTGTCGCCGTGGCCGGAAGGTACTGGAGAATACCCGGAAATCTAGCTATAAAACGGCTTATTTATACTTTAAAAGTATTAAGTGATATAAATTAGCTATTTGTTAATGCTGTCTTTTGTACATATTATGTATTTATAGATTCTTGCTGTAGTTTCTGGTTTTTATAGCTTATCCATCCCTGGATAAGCTTTTTTTTTGCCTGAAATTTGAGTTGGCTTTAACGCTGTGACAGTTTTTCCACCAGAAAATCAATAAACACCCGTACTGCCGGTAACAGGCCGCGACGGGATGGATACACGGCATGAAAAACCCCGTGCGGCGCACGCCAGTTTGGTAACACGCGTACCAGTTCGCCTGACTGAATATAGGGTTCCACAATATTGTCCGGGAGCAGGGCAATCCCACAGTCCTGACGGGCCAGTTGTGCCTGTAGCATCAGATCCGAACCCATTACGGTCGGGTTGACTTTAATTTTCTTCTGCCGCTGATGTTCATCATAGACCACAATATGCTGATCGACATGATCATCAGCCATACTGAGAATATGGTGCTTGGCCAGATCTTCCGGCTGTTTCAGGTCGCCGTGCTGGTTTAAATAGGCCTGACTGGCAAAGAGATGCTGTTCAATGGTTTCAAAGGTACGAATCACCAGATTTGGGTCATCATCCAGATTGCTGCGCACACGTAAGGCCAGATCAATCCCTTCATTAATCAGATCAACCCGGCGGTTACTGACCAGAAGCTGGACTTTAATTTCCGGATAGGTCTTTAAAAATTCCGGCAGAATTCTGGACATTTCATTCTGGGCAATGGAGACCGGCAGGCTAACTTTAATCAGGCCGCGCGGCTGAATACTCAGATGATCAACCAGATCATGCGCTGCCTGTGCTGCATTGGCCATCACCTGTGCATGTCGATACACGTTCATGCCAATATCGGTTACGGCAAAATGGCGGGAATTGCGCTGAATCAGGCGCACGCCCAAACGTTCTTCCAGATTGTGCACACGGCGGCTCAGTTTGGATTTGGGGATATCGGTTGCACGTTCTGCGGCGCTAAAACCGCCATGCTCAACCACCTGGGCAAAGCAGTAAAAATCATCGAGGTCCGAAAGCATGTGTAGTTATTCCATTTATGCAACGATAAGCAGATTAAATTATGATTGTTCTGGGCTGTCAATTTGATTTGTGAGGTTTTTGCAGCGTCTCTTTTCGCCGTTGTCATGTCTGGTGAGCTTAAGTTATGGCTACAAATCCTTTACACTAAGGATAAAGTCCATGAGATGATCAATACATGTCTTATCAACTGATTCAACAGCCCGATGCCGATGCCAACGTGATTTGTCCTTGCTGCCAGCAGGCGATTATTGACTGGTCACAAGAGCAGTATATTCAGCCCTGTGAGCATACGCTGTTTGTGGCGCTGGATTTGGGTTTTGAATATATTGCCGATGTATTTGAAGCAACCATGGCGCGTAGTGTCGATGAAATTCACGCACATGATGATCAGCTCAATATGTTTCAGGAACTGACCACAGCCAGCTTTCCGCATTATCTGATCATTCGCACTGATTTGGGTGTGCAGGATTTATCGCGTTATATCGGCATTGCTGTGCCGGAATCCAATTAAAAAAATAAGCTCCATAAGGAGCTTATTTTTTATCATAAAGATCAGGCTGGTTTAGCCTTCAATTTCTTCCTCGACATCATCATCAGCACTGTCCATGCCCAGTTCTTTCAGCTTGCGGGTCAGGGTATTACGTCCCCAGCCCAGCAGTTCAGCGGCATGGCGTTTGCGGCCACGGGTCTGTTGCAGCGCGGCATTAATCAGGGTGCGTTCAAACATCGGTGTGGCGATGTCCAGAATTTTCATTTCGCCGTTTTTCAGTTTCTGTACGGCCCATTGACCCAGCAGCTCATCCCAGTGATGGATCGAGACGCGGTCTAAATGCAGATTGGACGGTACATCGCCTGATTTTTCAATTGGAATCTGTTTCAGTTCCGAAGGTAAATCTTCCGGATAGACTTCACGGCCGGTAATCATGACGGTTAACCAGCGGCAGGTGTTTTCCAGCTGGCGCACGTTGCCTTGCCAAGGCAGTTGCTGCATATACTCCTGGGTTTCCGGACGCAAGATTTTCGGACTCACGCCTAGCTCTTTACCGGCACGCGCCAGGAAGTGCTGCGCCAGCATTGGAATATCTTCACTACGATGCGCCAGTTTTGGAATATGAATCCGGATCACGTTCAGACGGTGATACAAGTCTTCACGGAAACGGCCTTCATGTACCAGCTTTTCCAGGTCTTGGTGCGTTGCTGCAACAATACGCACATCTACCTTCACCGGAATATGGCCACCAACACGGTAGAATTCACCATCGGCTAAAACACGTAATAAACGGGTCTGGGTTTCAAATGGCATATCGCCAATTTCATCCAGGAACAAGGTGCCGCCATTGGCCTGTTCAAAACGGCCCTGACGCTGGGTGTTGGCGCCGGTAAAGGCACCTTTTTCATGACCAAATAATTCGGTTTCAATCAGGTCTTTCGGAATGGCGGCCATGTTGAGCGCAATAAACGGTTTGCTGCTACGCGGTGAATGGCGATGCAGGGCATGTGCCACCAGTTCTTTACCGGTACCCGATTCACCATTAATCAGTACGGTAATATGCGATTGTGATAAACGGCCAATGGCACGGAATACTTCCTGCATTGCCGGTGATTCACCAATAATTTCGGTCGACTGAATGGGCTGTGCGGTTTTGGCTGATTCCTGTTGCTGTAATTTGGTGATATGCAAAATGGCACGATTCACCAGCGCCAGCGCTTCATCAATATCAAACGGTTTTGGCAAATATTCAAAGGCACCAGTTTGATAGCTCGACACTGCAGATTCCAGATCCGAATGTGCAGTCATGATAATCACCGGTAAATCTGGATAGCTGGCTTTGACTTTACCGAGGAAGGTCAGGCCATCAATACCCGGCATACGGATATCGGTCAGAATTACATCCGGTGCATCGACACCCAGTTGCTCCAGGGCAGATTGGGCTTCTTCAAAACTGGTAACGTCAAAGCCTTCTTCCTTGAAGGTTTTTTCCAGTACCCAGCGCATGGCACGATCATCATCAATTACCCAAATTTTATTTCGCGACATGGTTAGACTCCCAAGGTATATATAAGCTAAATATTGTTTTTCCTGGAACAGATTGGCACTCAATCATTCCGTTGTGTTGATGCATAATATTCTGTGCGATGCTCAGGCCCAGTCCGGTGCCTTTGGCGCGCGCCGTAACCAGCGGATAGAACACCGATTCAATAATTTCTTCCGGCACACCGGGGCCGTTGTCTTCAATATCGACCCGTACCACCGAGCGATGAATCACGCCATTAATGGTGACCAGGCGCTGAATACGGGTTCTTAAAATCAGTTCGGGTTGATGTTCTACAAAGAACTCCTTGTTTTCCATCATGGCCTGTACCGCATTGACGCTAATATTCAGCATGACCTGAATCAGCTGGTCACGATCCGCCATCACTTCCGGCAACGACAGGTCATAATCCCGGATGATTTTGACTTTTTTCTTGGTCTGGTTGGCAATCAGCGAGCGCACGCGTTCCAGTGGTTCATGGATATTGACCAGTTCGTAACTCGGTAACTGACGTGAACCCAGCATGGTGTCAGCCAGATTTCTGAGCCGATCGACTTCATTAATAATAATGTCGGTAAACTCGGCATATTGAGAGTCATTCAGACTGCGTGCTAGTAGCTGGGTTGCACCGCGAATCCCGGCCAGTGGATTTTTAATTTCATGCGCCACGCCGCGCACCAGTTGCCGCGCGACCTGATGCTGCTGAATCAGGTTTTCTTCTTTGGAAATTTTCAGCATCCGGTCAATCGGATTCAGTTCAATCAGCAATAAAGGATGATAGCTTTTGCCCGCATTCAGCTGCGAAGCGGTGTAATCGACATGAATGTCTTTAAAGTTGACATTAATGGTAGCTTCACGGCGGGTATAAGGCTGTCCGGTGCTTAAAGTATTCTGTAGTGCTTCGTAGGTATTAAATTCATCGGTCGGGAGATGCAGTAAATTCATTACCGGCTGTCCGGCAGCACGTAATAAACTGATATCAAACAGCGCCTCACAAGATGAATTGAGGTAAAAAATATTCAGGTTGCTGTCAACCAGTAAAATGGCAGTGGTCAAATTGTCCACTAAAAGGCGATAGTCGATAGCCGGGCTTTGATCCATTAGCGGTGGCATCCTGTATTAAAATAGCGCAATGGTATCTTCATAAAGCAATAGGTTTCTGAATTAAGAACGTTAATGATGCAAATTAAGCAAAATGCACGCCAACTTTGTTCAAATTCCTGTAAATCAAGCCAATTTATGAGAAAAATGCGCTGAAATGGACGGGTTGATTCAGGTATAGCGGATAACGCCAGTGCTGTAAACCAAAAGTGAGTCAAAATGGTGCAATATTGTGTATAAGCCGGCTTTAGTGGTTGTATTTTGGTGCATTATGCAAAGAGTGGGCTATTTCTCTATTTTTATGGCCAGAAAAGTCATACAATACGCGCATTCTAGTGGAGCGCAGATTCATGAAGTCCCCCAAAGTCGGTTTTGTTTCTTTAGGTTGTCCTAAGGCATTGGTAGATTCTGAACGAATTTTAACTCAGTTAAAGACTGAAGGTTATGATGTCGCATCGGATTATGACGGTGCTGATTTAGTCGTGGTTAACACCTGTGGTTTTATTGAATCTGCAGTACAAGAGTCTTTAGACGCCATTGGCGAAGCCATGAATGCCAATGGTCGCGTCATTGTGACTGGCTGTTTAGGTAAAGACGAAGACAAGATTCGTCAAATGCATCCGAATGTCTTAAAAGTGACTGGTGCAGCAGCCTATGAAGAAGTTATGGATGCCGTGCATCAGTATGTGCCGGAGCCACCAAAGCACAATCCGTTTATTGATCTGGTGCCAGAACAGGGGATCCGTTTAACCCCGAAACATTATGCTTACCTGAAAATATCAGAAGGCTGTAACCACCGTTGTACTTTTTGTATCATCCCGAGCATGCGTGGTGATTTAGTTTCCCGTCCGGTCGGTTCTGTTCTGGAGGAAGCCGCAGCGCTGAAACGTGCTGGTGTAAAAGAAGTTCTGGTCATTTCTCAAGATACTTCAGCTTATGGTGTGGATACCAAATACAAGCTAGATTTCTGGAACGGCCAGCCAGTTAAAACCAAATTCTATGACATGTGTGAAGCCCTGGGCCAGTTGGGTATCTGGGTCCGTTTGCATTATGTCTATCCTTATCCGCACGTCGATGCTGTGATTGACCTGATGGCGCAAGGCAAAATCTTGCCGTACCTGGATATTCCATTCCAGCATGCCAGTCCGAAAATCCTGAAACTGATGAAACGTCCGGCGCACAGTGAAAATACACTAGAGCGCTTAAATGTATGGCGTGAAAAATGTCCGGATCTGGTGATTCGTTCCACCTTCGTGGTTGGCTTCCCGGGCGAAACCGAAGAAGACTTCCAGATGTTGCTGGACTGGTTGAAAGAAGCGCAGCTGGATCGTGTCGGTTGCTTCACCTATTCACCAGTAGAAGGTGCAACTGCGAATGATTTGCCAGATCATGTGCCGGAAGAAATCAAGCAGGAACGTTATGAACGTTTCATGCAGGTGCAGCAGGAAATTTCAGCCGCAAAACTGCAAAAACGTATTGGTCAGACCATGACTGTGCTGGTGGATGATCTGGAAGAAGAATTCCCGGTTGCCGTTGCGCGTTCTTATGCAGATGCACCTGAAATTGATGGTAACGTGTTTGTTGAAGATATCGACAAGTCAAAAATTAAAGCAGGCGATTTGCTTGAAGTCGAAATTACCGATGCAGATGAATACGATTTATTTGCCAAGCTGATTGCGATCAAATCTGCTTAAGTACTGATATACAGAAAAAATTTAAATTAAATACTTTGGAGTTTGATGATGTTGGATTCTAAAAAACCACGTTATGAACGTATTTTGCTGAAGCTTTCAGGCGAGGCACTGGCGGGTAACAAGGATATGGGGATTGATGCCCAAATCCTTGATCAGATGTCTTTGGCAATTGCGCACCTAGTCGGTCTGGGTGTGCAAGTGGGTATCGTGGTTGGTGGCGGTAACCTGTACCGTGGCAGCCAGTTACAAAAAGACGGTCTGGTCGGTCGTGTGACTGGTGACCAGATGGGTATGCTGGCGACTGTGATGAACGGTCTGGCCATGCGTGATGCTTTAGTACGCCGTAACATTAAAACACGTCTGCTTTCAGCACTACCAATTGGTACCGTTGTAGAATCTTATTCAAGCCGTGATGCAATTCGCCACCTAACTCAAGGTGAAGTGTGCGTATTCGTTGCCGGTACAGGTAACCCGTTCTTTACCACAGATACAGCTGCCTGCTTGCGTGGTATTGAAATTGAAGCCAATCTGATTCTGAAAGCCACCAAGGTAGATGGCGTTTATAATAAAGATCCAAGCAAATACGAAGATGCGGTGAAATATGACACCCTGACGTTCGATCAGGTGTTAGATGAAAAGCTCGGCGTGATGGATTTAACCGCAATCTGCTTATGCCGTGACCACAATGTACCGTTACAGGTATTCGATATGAATAAAGCCGGCGCTTTACTTTCAGTGGTTATGGGTGAAAAAGAAGGAACTCACGTTACGAACTAATGTACGTGGGCCTGAAAGCTCTTTATACTACACGCTATTTTAGTAATTACATCTTTAAGAATTAAGTAAGGAAGATCATATGATTAACGATCTTAAAAAAGACAGCGAACAGCGTATGCAAAAGACTCTGGAGTCTTTGGAGCAAGGTTTTGCCAAAGTTCGTACCGGCCGTGCCCATCCATCAATCTTAAACGGTGTGATGGTTCCTTACTATGGCTCAGATGTGCCGTTAAACCAGGTGGCGAACGTGGGTGTTGAAGATTCACGTACTCTAATCGTACAGCCATTTGAACGTACCATGGTGTCTGCAATTGACAAGGCGATTCGTGAGTCTGACCTCGGTCTGAACCCGATTACCGCTGATTCGATTCGTGTGCCGCTACCAGCTTTAACCGAAGAAACCCGTAAAGACATGCAGAAAGTTGCGCGTTCTGAAGCGGAAAATGCCAAAGTGGCGATTCGTAACATCCGTCGTGACGTCTTGGGCGATATCAAAGCATTGTTGAAAGAAAAAGAAATTTCTGAAGATGATGAACGTCGTGCAGGTGATGATATCCAGAAAATCACCGACAAATATGTTGCTGAAGTCGACAAGCGTTTGGCTGCTAAAGAAGCTGAGTTGATGAAGGTCTAATTGTCGATGACCACATCTGAAGACTGTCAGACGCTTCCAAAACATGTTGCCATCATCATGGATGGCAACAACCGTTTTGCCAAGAAAAATCAATTGCAAAAAGGCGACGGTCACCGTGAAGGTAAAAATATTCTAGATCCGATTGTTGACTATTGTCGCAGCAAACACATTCAGGCACTCACCGTTTTTGCATTTTCAAGTGAAAACTGGAATCGTCCGCAATATGAAGTTGATTTACTCATGCAATTGCTGGAAGACACGATTCATGAGCAAATGCCGCGCATGGAAAAATACCAGATTGCCTTGCGTTTTATTGGTGATCGCAGCCGTTTATCCCCACATCTACGTGACTTGATGTTGCATGCTGAACAAAGGACTGCTAAGTTCAGTAGCATGACTTTAACCATTGCCATCAGTTATGGTGGCATGTGGGATATGGCAGAAGCAGCCAAACAGATTGCGGCTGATGTGCTGGCCAATAAAGTCGCGCTGGAACAGATTGATAGCACGCTGTTCGGTCAATATGTGTGCCTGGGCGATTTACCGCCTGTGGACCTGTTGATTCGTACGGGTGGTGATTATCGGCTGTCCAATTTCTTGCTTTGGCAGGCCGCGTATGCCGAACTGTACTTTACTCCGACCTTGTGGCCAGAGTTTAGTGTGGAAGAGCTGGATGATGCGTTTCATGTGTTTGCAGGACGCGAACGTCGCTTTGGAAAAACTTCAGAGCAAATCCAACAAGAGAAACTTGAGAATTAATACATGTTAGAGCGGATAATTACCGCATTGGTATTGGTCGCTGTGGTGCTGAGCTGTATGTTTGCAACTCAGTCCCATTATCCAATGTTTGTGCTGATGATTTTTGCAGCAGGGGTTGCGGGCTATGAGTGGTTCAAACTCATGCCAAGAACAACAAAATATGTCATCAAGCCCATGGCTTGGGGTTATGGTCTGGTGACCGCCGCTCTTTCCGCGCTTGCTTTATATTTTAGTGATATTGCGTTATTGCTGTGGTCAGCCTCGATTTTAACCTGGCTGCTCAGCCTGTATTGGGTCAAATCCTATCCTGAATATGATGGCTGGTACAATCCAAGCCTGAACTTTATTGGCTTTGTGCTGATTTCTGCCGCCGTGACTGCCATTTATGCGGTCTGGACCCATTCACCGTGGTGGCTGATGTATCTGTTCCTGCTGGTTTGGGGTGCAGATTCTGGCGCTTATTTTGTCGGACGCAAGTTTGGTAAAAAGAAACTGGCACCACATGTCAGTCCAAACAAATCGGTGGAAGGTTTATATGGTGGCGTGTTTACCGCCATCCTGATTGTGCTGTTCGTGGAAATTGTCTATCTGGACTTAAGCCTGACCCAACATATTTTATTCCTGATTCTGTCCATGATAACCGTATTTAGTTCGGTACTGGGCGATCTGTTTGAATCCATGATCAAACGCCGTGCCGGAATTAAAGACTCTGGTCGTATTCTGCCAGGACATGGTGGAGTGCTGGACCGCATTGACTCCTTGCTCGCAGCGGCTCCAATCTTTGCTGCAAGCATGTATGTACTGAAACTTATTGGCGTAGATTTATAGATGTTACAAGCTGTTTGTATATTGGGTGTTACAGGTTCAATTGGTCAAAGCACCTTAAAAATACTGCAACAACATCCTGAAAAATATTCGGTATATGCCGTAACGGCTCACAGTCGTATTGCTGAGCTGGTTGAAATATGCAAACAGTTTCATCCCAAAGTGGCCGTGGTACCTGCTGCACAGGTCGATTCCTTAAGACAGCTGTTACAGCAGGCCAATCTTGCCGATATTGAAATCCTCTGTGATGAAGCTGGTTTAATAGCTGTGGCCTCACATCCTGAAGTGGATGTGGTGATGGCGGCAATTGTTGGTGCCGCAGGTTTAATGCCAACGTTGGCCGCAGTGCAGGCCGGTAAGCGCGTGCTACTGGCCAATAAAGAAGCCCTGGTGATGTCCGGTGACCTGATGATGCAGGCAGCGCGTGATCATGGCGCTTTATTATTGCCGGTCGATTCCGAACACAATGCAATTTTCCAGTGCCTGCCGCAAAACTATTTTGAGGTCGAGCGTAATGGTCAACCAAAACTGGGTGTGCAGCAGATTCTGCTGACCGCATCGGGTGGGCCATTTTTAAATCATAGTCTGGAACAGTTACACAGTGTGACCCCGGCGCAAGCCTGTAAACATCCCAATTGGTCTATGGGTCAAAAAATTTCCGTCGATTCCGCCACCCTGATGAACAAGGGTCTGGAGCTGATTGAAGCCTGCCATTTGTTCGCAGTAAAAGAACAATTTGTTACAGTGGTGGTGCATCCACAGAGTATTATTCACTCCATGGTTCAATATGTCGATGGAACAACTTTGGCGCAAATGGGTAATCCGGATATGTGTACGCCAATTGCGCATGCGTTGGCCTGGCCGGAACGTCTGCAGACGCATGTTCCGCCGCTGGATTTATTTATCCATTCACAGCTGAATTTTCAGGCACCGGACACCACGCGTTTCCCGGCCTTAAAGCTGGCACGTCAGGCCATGCAGGCAGGTGGTATTGCACCGACCTTGCTAAATGCGGCCAATGAAATTGCAGTGGCATCTTTCTTGCAAAACCAGCTTGGGTTTACCCAGATTCCAGAAATTGTTGAACAGACCCTGAATCATCTGGCCAATCGCGCCGCAGATTCAATTGAAACCATTCTTCAGGCAGACCAGAATGCCCGTGCTTTTGCACAGCAGTGTGTGATTCAGACAGGAAGCTAAGACATGAGTGCCTTATTTATTATTGTTGCGGCCATTCTTTTGTTGGGGCCGTTAATTGCAATTCATGAATTTGGGCACTACTTTGTTGCACGCAAACTGGGGGTCAAAGTCCTGGTTTATTCTATTGGTTTTGGCCCGACAGTGCTGAAATGGACCTCGAAGAAATCCGGTATTCAATATCAGCTCTCGGCTTTGCCTTTGGGTGGCTATGTCAAAATGCTGGATGAACGTGAGGGCAATGTGGCAGAAGAAGATCTGCCTTTTGCTTTTAACCGTCAGCATCCGTGGAAACGGATCGCGATTGTCGCGGCAGGTCCTTTAATTAATCTAGTTTTTGCGATTGTACTGTTCTGGATTCTGTTTTTACCGTCTCAGGAACAGCTGAATACCCGTGTTGGGAAAGTCTTGCCACAAACGCCTGCGGCTGAAGTGAATATGCAGCCGGGTGACCGGATTACCGCAGTCGATGGTACCCAGGTTAGCACCTGGGAAAAACTGAATTTTGCGCTGGTGGATCGTGCCGGTGAAACAGGTACCATTCATATTCAGGCCAACCGCGATGGTCAGCCACAAAACTTTCAATTACCGATTCAAGATTTCTTGAAAGATCAATCTCAGTCACCACTTGAGGTGCTGGGCTTTACGCCATATCGTCCGAATATTCCAGCAGTGGTCAGCAAACTGAGTGAAGATGGCGCTGCCATTCGTCAAGGGATGAAAGAAGGTGACCAGATTTTAGCGATTGACGGTGTTGTCATGAAAGACTGGTACGATGTGGTACAAGTGGTACAGGCATCGCCAGAGAAACTGTTAAAGATTGACGTATTGCGTCAAGATCAGCGGGTACAGCTGGAAATTATGCCGCAGGCCAAACGCGACAATATGGGCAACACCACCGGTATGTTAGGTGTACAAAGTGACCCTGGAAAAATAACAATTCCTGAAGAATATAAACAAACCATTCAATATAGTCCTACAGAAGCCTTAATGATGGCGGTCGATAAAACCGGTCAAATCTCTTCGATGATTTTGAACTCCATCGTCAAAATGGTGCGTGGTCTGATTGGTTTAGATAACCTGTCTGGTCCGATTACCATTGCCAAGGTGGCAGGACAAAGCGCTGAAATGGGCTGGCAAACTTTTATTTCGTTTATGGCCCTAATGAGTGTAAGCTTGGGTATTCTAAATTTACTGCCAATTCCAATGCTGGATGGTGGACATTTGGTTTATTATTTTATAGAACTAATTCGTGGTAAACCTGTTTCTGAACAAATACAATTAGTTGGTTTAAAAATTGGTATGGTATTGCTCGGTAGCATGATGCTTCTGGCATTATTTAATGATTTTATGCGTTTATAACAACGTGGATAGGCAATAAATTTAACATTGGAAAAGACTGGCATGCAGCACACACATTTATTTATGCCTCTGGCACTGGTTAGTGCTATGGCAGCAGTACAACAAGTATATGCAGCAGATGAATTTATCGTAAGAGATATACAAATTGACGGACTTGTTCGTTTAACGCCAGCCAATGTTTATGGAATGATTCCTGTAAATAGTGGTGATCGTGTCAACGATGCCACCATTGCAAATGCAATTCGCAGCCTGTATGCCACAGGTTTATTCGATGATATTAAAGCTGCCCAGCAAGGTGATACCTTGGTGTTTCAGGTGGTAGAACGTCCGATCATTTCGAAAGTCGAATTTAAAGGCAATAAATTAATTCCAAAAGAAGCCCTTGAAGAAGGCTTAAAGAAAATGGGCGTGGCTGAAGGTGAAGTGCTGAAAAAGTCTGCTTTGCAAACACTAGAATCGGAACTTGAACAGCAATACATGCAGCAAGGCCGTTATGATGCCGATGTCAAAGTCATTACCACAGCACGTCCGAATAACCGCGTCGACCTGACCATCGAGTTTATTGAAGGTAAAGCGGCCAAAGTTTTTGATATTAATATCATTGGCAATACCGTCTTTAAAGACAGCGAAATTAAACAGGCCTTTGCAGTCAAAGAAAGTGGCTGGGCTTCTGTGATTTCACGTAATGACCGTTATGCGCGTGAGAAAATGGCAGCAAGCTTGGAAGCTTTACGTGCGCTGTATTTAAACCGTGGTTATATCAACTTTAATATCAATAATTCGAGCCTGAACTTAAGTGAAGACAAACAGCACATCTTCATTGAAGTGTCGATTGATGAAGGTGAGCAGTTCAAATTTGGTCAAACCAAATTCCTGGGTGATGCTTTATATGCACCAGAAGAATTAAAAGCGCTGCAAATCTATAAAGATGGTGAAACCTATTCGCAAGAAAAGGTTAATGCCGTTAAACAGTTACTGCTTCGCAAGTATGGTAATGCGGGTTATTACTATGCAGAAGTGAATGTGGTGCCACAAATTAATGAAGAAACCAAACAGGTTGATCTGAACTATTACATTAATCCGGGTCAGCAAGTCACCGTACGCCGGATTAACTTCAGCGGTAATACCAAAACTGCCGATGAAGTGCTACGTCGTGAAATGCGCCAGATGGAAGGTGCATTGGCCAGTAATGAAAAAATTGACCTGTCTAAAGTCCGTTTAGAACGTACTGGTTTCTTTAAAACCGTGGATATTAAACCGGTGCGTGTTCCGAATGTACCGGATCAGGTTGATCTTAACGTTGCAGTGGAAGAACAGCATTCTGGTACCAGTACCTTGGCGGTGGGTTTCTCGCAAAGTGGCGGTGTAACTTTCCAGGCCGGTTTAAGCCAGACCAACTTCCTGGGTACCGGTAATGCCGTGTCGATTGACTTGTCGCGTTCTGAAACACAGGACTACTATAACCTAAGCGTAACCGATCCGTACTTTACCATTGATGGTGTGCGTCGCGGTTATAATATGTACTACCGTAAAACCAAACTGGATGATGACTATAACGTTAACAACTATGTGACCGACAGTTTTGGTGGCGGAATTAACTTTGGTTATCCAATTGATGAAAACCAGAGCATTAGTGCTGGTTTAAATATTGATAATACTGAAGTGACAACTGGTCCTTATGTATCGACTTATGTGGCAGATTATTTAGAAAGCCATGGTGGTCGAGAAACACAAAGAGGCGATCATTGTCCAGCAAATATCAATGCAGATGGGGAGTGTGTAGATGAAAAAGGAACTCTAGTTGAAACCATCCCATATGGTCGAGAGTTTAAGGGTGACTTCCTGACTTATAACCTAAATTTAGGTTGGTCATATAATACCCTTAACCGTCCGATTTTCCCAACAACGGGGATGTCGCATCGGGTGAATGCAGAAATTGCCTTACCAGGCAGTGATGTGGAATATCAAAAAGTTACCTATGATGCGCAGGCCTATTATCCGCTGGGTAAAGATTTTGTGCTGCGTGGTTATGGTAAGGTGGGTTATGGTAATGACTTACCATTCTATAAGAACTTCTATGCCGGTGGTTATGGTTCGGTACGTGGTTATGACAACAGTACCTTAGGACCAAAATATCCAGGTGTTTATTTCTCTGATATTGGAAAGACTGATCCATCTCCAGAAGAAGTGGGTGGTAATGCTTTAGTACAGTTTGGTACTGAACTGGCTTTGCCGGTACCATTTAAAGGGGACTGGGCACGTCAGGTTCGTCCGGTGATTTTTGCTGAAGGTGCACAAGTATTCGATACTCAATGTAATGTTTCTAATAACGATATTTTCGTAAATGGGGATTCAGTAAGTAGTAAACAGTACTGTGAAGATAACTTTGGCTTTGACTTTGGCAATATGCGTTATAGCGTCGGTGTAGGCTTTACCTGGATTACCATGATTGGCCCATTGTCCTTAAGTTATGCATATCCGCTGAATGAAAAACCAGGCGATGAAACCAAGAATATCCAGTTTGAAATTGGCCGTACGTTCTAAGTACGGTCTGTTCATGGATGCTTGAAATAGGGATAGATCAAGATGAAGAAGATACAACTGGCGGTTTTAGGTTTCACACTGTCCTGTGCCGCAGCGGCACAGGCGGCAGGTTATGGTGTGGTCAGCTTAGAGCGTGTGGTTGAAAGCAGCAGCTATTTAAAACAGCAAAATAGTGCATTGCAACAATCGCTTAAACCTCAAACCACTAAACTTGAACAGCTGGGTAAAGAGCTGGAAAATTTGCAGCAACGTGCCCAGCAGTCAGCGAACTTATCTGAAGCCGATAAGCAAAAATTATCGGCGCAGTATCAGGCCAAGTTAAAAGAATTTAATACTTTACAGCAAAGTTTGCAGACCAAAGTGCAGGCTGATCTGCAAAAAATGAATGACAGTTTTGAGCAGCGCATCAAGCAGGCAGCAGAACAATTGCGTAAAGAAAATAATTTAGATGTGGTTTTGAACAAAAACTCAGCACTTGCCTATGACCCTAAGTATGATTTAACTGATAAAATGATTCAAAAGGTTAATGCAATCAAGTAATCAATGAGTTATCAACATTATCGCTTAGAAGAACTTGCTCGTCTGGTCCAGGGCGAGCTGGTCGGTCAGGCCGATTTAGGTCTCCAGGGTTTAGCGAGCCTGGAGCTTGCTAAACCGCAGCACATTGCTTTTGTCAATGCTGACAAGTATGTGGAGCAGGCAAAAGTATCTAAAGCGGGTGCTTTAATTGTCACGCCCGAGTTACAGCAGCAGCTTGATACGCATCAGAACTTTATTGTGGTGGCAAATCCCTATTTGGCGTTTGCAATTTTAACCCATGTCTTTGAGCGTAAGCACACTCAAACCGGTATTGAAAGTACCGCACAAATTCATCCCTCAGCGATCATTTCCGAAAGTGCTTATATTGGCCATTATGTGGTGGTGGGTGAAAATTGTGTGGTGGGTGATAAAACCATTATCCAATCGCATAGCAAAATTGATGATTTTGTTGAAATTGGTAAAGAATGTTTTATTGATTCGCATGTCACCATCACTGGTGAAGCCAAAATTGCTGACCGGGTCCGCATTCATGCCAATACCGTGATCGGGAGTGAAGGCTTTGGTTTTGCTCCGTATCAGGGCAAATGGCACCGCATTGCACAGTTAGGTTCAGTACAGATTGGTAATGATGTACGAATTGGTTCGAATTGTAGTATTGACCGTGGTGCGCTGGATGACACCATTTTGGAACATGGTGTCATAATTGATAACCTTGTGCAAATCGCGCATAACGTGAAAGTGGGGGCCAATACTGCTATCGCTGCAAAATGCGGTATTGCCGGCAGTACCATCATTGGCAAAAACTGTATTCTGGCAGGTGCGTGTGGGGTCTCTGGTCATCTTTCTATTGCTGACAACGTGACTTTAACCGGAATGTCAATGGTCACAAAGAGTATTTCTGAACCAGGAACCTATTCTTCGGGCACCGGTGCATTACCAAATGCGCAATGGAAACGCGCGGTGATTCGCTTTAGACAATTAGCAGATGTGCCATTGACCCAATTGCAGAAAAGACTCGATCATATGCAGACTCAAATTGAGTCCCTTGAATCAACTTTAAAATTGCGTAAATAATTATGATGACTGAGTCGAATACCCCAACATTTACGAAACCTGAATTGCCAATGCATATTCAAACCATCCGTGAATATTTGCCACATCGTTATCCATTCTTATTGGTAGATCGAATCGTTGATGTAACTGACAATGGGATTGTGGGTTATAAGAACGTTTCGATTAATGAAGAGTTTTTACAAGGACATTTCCCTGAATATCCAATTATGCCAGGGGTGTTGATTGTAGAAGCGCTGGCACAGGTTTCAGGCGTGCTTGGCTTTATTATGAATAATCAGAAACCGACTGCGGGTGCATTATTCCTATTTGCCGGTGCCGAAAAAGTTAGATTTAAAAAACAAGTGGTTGCAGGCGACCAACTTGTATTAAAATCTGAATTAGTAATGCAGAAACGTGGTATTTACAAATATAATTGTATCGCCACGGTCGATGGCATTGTTGCAGCAACCGCGGAAATTATGATTTCGCATCAGAAAACAGAGCAAGCATGAGCAATAACCCCCTCATTCACCCCACCGCTATAATTGACTCCTCTGCAGTCATTGCGCCTGATGTGCAAATTGGACCTTATAGTATTATTGGTCCGAATGTCAGCATTGGTGCGGGTACAAAGCTGCATTCACACGTGGTGGTGGGTGGCTATACCCGTATTGGTGAGCATAATGAGATTTTCCAGTTCGCAAGTGTTGGCGAAGTCTGTCAGGACCTGAAATATCAGGGTGAAGAAACTTGGCTGGAAATTGGTGACTATAACCTGATTCGTGAACATTCCAGCTTACATCGCGGGACGGTTCAGGACAAAGGCATCACTAAAATTGGTAGCCACAACCTGTTGATGGTCAATACGCATATTGCTCACGACTGTATCGTGGGTGATCACAATATTTTTGCCAATAATGTTGGTGTCGCAGGGCACGTGCATGTCGGTGATTATGTGGTGGTGGGTGGAAACTCGGGTATTCATCAGTTCTGTAAAATTGACTCTTACAGCATGATTGGCGGCGCATCTTTAATTCTGAAAGATGTACCGGCCTATGTGATGGTTTCGGGTAATCCTGCGCATGCTTTTGCTATGAATATTGAAGGTATGCGTCGTAAAGGCTGGTCGAAAAATGTGATTCAAGGATTACGGGACGCCTTTAAACTGATTTACAAATCAGGATTAACCACTGAAGAAGCCATTCAGAAAATCCGTGCAGAGATTCTGCCAGAAGTGCCGGAAGCACAGCGTTTAATTGATTCACTAGAACAGTCTAAACGCGGGATTGTACGCTAACACGCTGTTTGAAGCTGATTCAAAAAACTGCTCCAATTGGGGCAGTTTTTTTATATCCAGATTTTGAGGTTTCTTGAACATCAGATACAAATTTCTACTCGTGCTTGGCCCGGATTTTGCTCATATTCAAGCTATACAATAAAAATTATTGCGGGAGAGCGGCACTTGATGCTCGCCGAAGGAGCAACGACCCCGGAAACTCTCAGGCAAAAGGACCGTAATAATTCAAAAATCTGGAGAGAAGCACGCGCAGTGCTCACCGAAGGGGATGGTTGGGCTGAACATCAGTTCAATCGAAGCTCTCAGGTACCCTGACAGATGGGGCATCACGTCTGGAACAGCTGTTCCAAGGAGCATTTTATGCCGCATGTTGTTGTCATTGGTGCAGGAATTACCGGGGTCACTTCAGCCTATGAGCTGATGCGTTTGGGCTATCAAGTCACGGTGATTGACCGGCATTTATACCCGGCGATGGAAACATCGTATGCCAATGGTGGCCAGTTATCAGCCAGTAATGCAGAAGTCTGGAATCAGAAAGCCACTGTACTGAAAGGCCTAAAATGGATGTCGCAAAAGTCGGCGCCGCTCTTATTAAATCCTGCATTTGATCTGCATAAGTATGGCTGGCTGATCGAGTTCTTAAGCAATATTCGCCATTATGAACACAATACCCAGGAAACAGTGCGCCTGGCACTTCTGGCACGCAAACGTTTATTTGAAATTGCAGAACAGGAACAGATTGATTTCAATTTGGAAAAACGTGGAATTTTGCATTTTTATCATAATAAAGCGGATTTTGACTTTGCAATTCGGGTCAATGATTTGCTCTGTCAGGGCGGGCTGGAGCGTTATCAGGTCAGTCTGGATGAAATCCGCCAGATTGAACCAAGTTTAACCGGACAGTATTATGCGGGTTTTTATTGCCCGGGAGATGCCACCGGCGATATTCATAAATTCACGGTGGGGCTGGCTCAAGTCACCATGCAGCAGGGTGTACGTTATATTTTTGGCCGGGATGTTCAGGATATTGAGCTAAACGCCCAGCAGGTACAGCTGAGTTATCGGCCAGCCATTGAAGATCCTCTGGCAGATCAGCCGATGGTAGAAACCTTACATGCCGATGCCGTGCTGATTTGCGGTGGTGTGAGTAGTTATCAATTGGCGCGACAGGTAGGTGATCGGGTCAATGTTTATCCGGTCAAAGGCTATTCCATTACCGTCAATTTACAGGATGAACAGAGCCAAAAGCAGGCACCTTGGGTCAGTCTGCTAGATGAAAGTGCCAAAATTGTGACCTCACGTTTAGGCACAGATCGGCTGCGGATTGCCGGAACGGCCGAATTTAATGGTTATAATCGCGATATTCGCCATGACCGGATTCAGCCACTGGTGCGCTGGGTGCAGCGGAATTTTGATATTTCAACCGAAAGCGTGGTGCCGTGGGCAGGTTTACGTCCGATGATGCCAAATATGATGCCGGTGATTCGGCAGGGCCAGCATCCACGGGTATTTTATAATACTGGCCATGGGCATCTGGGCTGGACCTTATCTGCGGCGACAGCATTGATGATTAGTCAGGAAATTGCGCAGCATTATCCGGTGACCGGGTAATGAGAACATTCAGTTAAGCTCTGTTTTAAAGTAACAGGGCTTTAGGAGAGATGCTGATCATCTGCCGGGTTCTGGCAAAATAAATCCATCAAAATGAAGCGAATCGCTGTCAATTCAACGGGCTATTTGGCTTATACTCAGGCTTTAAATAAAATATCTTTTTGCTTTAAGATTTTGAACTGCCATTAAAAAAATGGATTGAGATGCTGCCGTCCTGGGCAGACCGCGATATGTATGGATAAACGATGGCAAATATAATTCTGGTTGCGCTATTTCCTTTAATCTTTCTGATTGCGTTGGGCTATGTACTCAAGCGCTTTAGGTTTTTAGAAGATAAATTCTGGCACGGTGCAGAAAAGCTCAACTACTATCTGCTGTTCCCGGTGATGCTGTTTTTGGGCCTGGCGCATGCCGAAATTCAGGCCAGCGAAATTCGCCACATGATGCTGGGAGCGGGTCTGACCCTGCTGATTGCGGTTTGTCTGTTATATATCCTCAAGGCGCTGTATGGCACTGCAGCGGCACGTTTTGGCGTGTATATGCAGGGCATGGTGCGTTTTAATACCTATATCGGTCTGGCGCTGTCGGCGTCTTTGTTTTATCAGCAAGGTATGGCGCTGTTTGCTATTCTGCTGGTGTTTTGCATTCCTCTGGTCAATATTCTCTCGGTTTTGGCTCTGACCAATTCAGAAGGGATGCGCTTGCAATCCATCCTGTTATCATTGTTGAAAAATCCCTTAATTTTAGGCTGTATTGCAGGCGGGGTGTTTAATCTGCTGAATTTACGCTTATGGATTGGCTTTGAAAATTATTTAAAACAGATTGCCATTTCCAGTTTGCCATTGGGCTTGATGTGTATTGGTGCAGCATTACAGTTTCAGGGGCTGCGTAAAGATCTGCGGACCTTGTTATTAAACACTTTTGGACGCTTGCTGTTGATGCCGATGATTGCGTTGGCGACCTGTCTGGCATTGAATCTGCCGGCCCTACATACCCAGATTCTGGTGATGTTTTTTGCCTTACCGACGGCCTCATCGGCTTATATTCTGACCAAAGTTTTAGGGGGAGATAGCCAGCTGATGGCCAGTGTGATTAGCCTGCAGACTGTGTGTGCGGCGTTCAGTTTGCCATTGATTTTGTGGTGGGTGATGTAAAGCGCTGTCAGGTTTTAATCATAGAGACGATAAATACCGCTAAAACGCTCGCAGCCTTTTTGTTCAGTACGCACGGCTAAATAAGCCTTCTGGAAGTCGAGCTGGTAATTGCAGTCATGTTCATTATCAATAATATGCTGCTTTTGCTGCGGTGAGGTATAGGCCAGTAAGGAAATGGTTTGGGTGTCTAGCTTGTTGTTTGGACTGCGATAGGCCACACCTTCAATTTTAATACTGTCTTTATTTAGTTGATGAATCTGCAAATGTACCGGCTGCTTGGCCAGTTGTCCCTGTTCAAATTTCAGATAATGCTGGGTCATGCTCTGGTTCATCGAGCTAAAGAAATTTAACTGATCCAGACGCGCTTCAAACTGCTGTTTAAAACACTCGGTCGTTTTACACTGCTGCGCACGTTTAAACCAGAGCTGATGGGTATCTTGCAGAATACGCAGCGGGGCATCAGTCACCAGAAAAGCCGTCAGAAACTGATCATTGAGCTGCTCACGAATCTCCTGTAAATCGGCATGGCAGATTTTATTGAAAGCAGGCGTGTTGGCCTGCTCGCAATTGATTTTCTGTGCATGCGACAGCGGGGTGCCCGCGGCGCCCAAAAACAACAGGGTTCCAATGATTTTTATAAGATTCATCTCGGTTTTCAACAGCATGATCGCTTATACTTTCATTAGCTTGCGTAAGCTAACTATAGCGAAAGAGAAACTGTGAATACAAGATTTCAATCGTTTATTTCTGAAGGAGTTGAATATGGTTGCACAAATACGAATTGGGCAGGGAATAGACGTACATGCCTTTGAAGAAGGCGATTTTGTGACATTGGCTGGGGTTAAAATTCCACATACCCATGCTCTGAAAGCCCACTCAGATGGGGATGTGATTTTGCATGCGCTATGCGATGCCTTATTGGGTGCATTGGCACTGGGCGATATTGGGCAGCATTTTCCCGATACTGATCCTGAATTTAAAGGCGCTGACAGCCGGGTGTTGCTGAAGCATGTTTATCAGCTGATTTTAGACCGCGGTTATCTATTGAATAATGCCGACATTACCGTGGCCTGTGAACGCCCGAAACTGGCCAAGCACAATCTGGAAATGCGCCAGAGCATTGCCGATGTACTGGATGTGGATGTGACTCAAATCAGCATTAAAGCCACCACCACGGAAAAATTAGGCTTTACCGGCCGTCAGGAAGGAATTCTGGCTACAGCTACGGTGTTAATTTGTCACGCAAAGTGATCGGTTTTCATTAAGGAAATTTGCAGTTCCTGGGTTGCTTTACGGCCCTGAAGTTGTAAGGCAACAGCATGAATCAGACCGGTCCAGGTTTCATTCGGTTCCCAGATCTGGTGCAACATTTCCTGCGCGGTAGGCATGTCCATATTCATATAATACTGACGATATAAATACATCAGGCTGCTGACATGCTGATTGGTACCGCAGTGCAACCACACCATCTGATCCTGCACTAGATGATCAATCAGGTCTAAAATCAGCAGACATTGGGCGTCAGATGGAGTTTCCCAAGAGATGGGCAGTTGTACATAGTTTAGGCCCAGTTCCAGACAGATTTTATCTTCATTGGCTAGATGCTGCTCGGCATCACTCAGTGCGACATTAACCACAGTGGTAATGCCATATTCTTTAATCTGACGTAACTGTTCCGCATTCGGCTGGCCGGATGTGTACAGGTGTTCATGCACAAACTGAAAGTGATCAATTTGGCTTAAAGCGGTTTCAATTTCATTCATCAGATAAAATTTCCTGCAACTGAAATGGAAACGCCATCTTGACGATGGCGTTTTTGAGTCAGTTTTAGCGGCTGGCTAAAACCTCTTTCAATGCTTCATGCATCTCAAGCAGGGATTTTTCAGTGGTTTCCCAGTCGATGCATCCATCGGTAACAGACTTACCATACTCCAAATCGCAAAGATTTGCAGGAATATCTTGACGACCGCCTTTCAAATGACTTTCGACCATAATCCCGACAATTGATTTATTGCCATCTAAAATCTGTTCGGTGATGTTTTTTAAGACCAGTGGTTGCAGGTACGGGTCTTTGTTGGAGTTGGCATGACTGGTGTCAATCATGATTTTGGTGCTGACTTTGGCTTTAATGAGCGCTGCTTCTGCATCGGCGACTGAACCGGCATCATAGTTTGGCTTGCCATTACCACCACGCAATACCACGTGTGCATAGTTGTTACCGTTGGTACGAATTACCGACACCTGACCATGTTCGTTCAAGCCCAGGAAGCTATGACCATGTTTTACAGACTGCATTGCGTTGGTCGCAACAGTTAAGCCGCCATCGGTACCATTTTTAAAGCCAACCGGTGAAGACAGGCCAGAAGACATTTCACGGTGAGTCTGACTTTCTGTGGTACGCGCACCAATCGCTGACCAGGAAATCAGATCCTGATAATACTGTGGAGAGTTCGGGTCCAGTGCTTCAGTGGCACAAGGCAGACCTTTTTCATTCAGTTCCAGCAGCAGTTTACGGCCAATACGCAGACCTTTTTCAATATTGAAAGAGTCATTCATGTCCGGGTCGTTAATCAGACCTTTCCAGCCCACGGTCGTACGCGGTTTTTCAAAGTACACCCGCATTACGATGTATAAGGTATCTTTTACTTTTTCGCTCAGCACTTTCAGGCGGTCTGCATAATCATGTGCTGCCACAGGATCATGAATCGAGCAAGGCCCAATGACCACAAACAGACGTTTGTCTTTACCATCAAGAATATTGCGGATGGTTTCACGACCTTTCAGTACGGTGTGATAAGCAGAGTCAGTCAGTGGAAGTTCTGCTTTGAGTTCAGCAGGGGTCACAAGTGGCTGGATGCTTTTAATATTCACATCATCGATATCTGAAGGTGTAATAGGGTTAGACTGTAAAGTGTTCATTGCCGTCACTGGTTTAATCGTATACAAGATTGTTTAATAGCCTGAATATAACACGAATATAGCAGCCTATTGTTATAAAAAAGATCAATAGATTATTGAAAAAAAAGTGATGAATCGCAGAGATAAATTAAACTGGCGATGTTTTTTCAGCGCTCACCACCATCGCCGCTTCAACTGGTTGTGCCGGTTTGGATTTGACCGGGTTCAGCATAAAGTTCACTCCAAGCGCAAACAGGGTAATGCCCAGCACTTTACGGATAATTTTTTCAGGTAAACGTGAACTGACTAAAGTACCGACCACAATTGCTGGAATAGAACCGACCAGTAACCACATCAGCAGCTCAAAATCGACATTGCCCGAGGTCATGTGTCCCATACCGGCGACAAAGGTCAGTAAGACTGCGTGGACCACATCGGAGCCGATAATGCGGATCATCGGCAAGTTCGGGAACATAAGCACCAGCGCCATAATGCCAAACGCACCTGCACCCACCGAAGATAGGGTGACGAACACACCCAGGACAATTCCCATCACCACAATCATCACACGTTTGTTGGTGGCCTTCAGGTCGACCTTTTCCAGGTCTTGGGTCATATCTGGCAATTCATGTTTGCGATATTTGTTGAAGAATTTTTCAATCTGGCTGCGGAAAATAATAGATATGCCGGTTAGGGTCAGCATAAAGCCCAAGACCATGGTCAGCACAGCTTTATAATGCGTGGACTGACTTAAATAGTTGTCGAGTACCCAATGCGTTGCAAAAGACGCCGGGATACTGCCGACAGACAGCCAGATCACAATTGGCCAGACGATATTCATTTTTTTGGCATGGACCAGTGAACCACAGAATTTGGAAATTGCGGCATAGAGCAGATCGGTACCAATGGCAATGTGCGGTTCAATCTTAAACAGGCTGATTAAAATCGGGGTCATTAACGAACCACCGCCTACACCGGTCACACCTACACAGAAGCCAACCAAAACACCTGCCAAAATAAACTCAACTGCACCAAACATGGGGATATGCCATACATCAAAAAACGTGCTTATCTTATGACTTTCGGATATAAGTCGTTGGCATGATTAATGATTTGCTTATTCTAAAAAATGCTAAAGATGAGAAAAAGATCAACATTTATAGTGAAACAGCGTGGAGTAGATCTATCTGAAATCTGCTGGATTTAAAGCTGAAAAAAAGGGGATTTTTTAGTAAAAAGATCAGGATGTGCAGGGCCGAATAGACGGATTTTGTGATGACAGCGCAGCAAAATGGAAAGATAAAAAGATTAAAAATAGCAGGAAATTTCACTTTAAAATTATTATTTGTGTATTCAGTGTCATTACATAGGGATGACATGTGTTGGGGTTTTGGATTTTATTTGATCAATCTTTCAGCATGATAAAAAGCAGTTAATGGTCATGAAACTGCAAGTCAGGTGGAATAGAGTGAGATAAAGCGGTGAAAGCGTGATAAATGAATGGGCCCAGCACAGCATCATCAATCAAACCTGATAGCCATACTGGATAAAAACAAAGCAGTTAAAATATAGAAAAACCTGAATTTTTTCTCAGCTCAGGACAAACAGTCGTTACAGTCACTTCAAGCAGAATATGTTAAAATTCCACGCAGCAATTGAAGGAGCAAGGTCTTGCAAAAACGAAAACTGAAAATAGGCATTGTGGTGGGAGAAGTTTCTGGGGATACCTTGGGTGCCAGACTGATCCGCCGTTTTCGTGAGCAAGGCATTGAGGCTGAATTTGAAGGTATTGGCGGCCCGCAAATGATTGCTGAAGGCTTTAAAAGCTATTATCCGATGGATATTTTGTCGGTCATGGGCATTGTTGAAGTCTTAAAAGACATTAAAAAGCTGTTTGCCGTGCGTGATGGACTGGTTGAACAGTGGAGCAAGGAGCCGGTCGATGTTTTTATTGGGATTGATGCGCCGGATTTTAACCTGCGTTTATCGAAAAGCCTGAAGCAGAAAAGTCCAAGCATTAAAACCGTGCAGTATGTCAGTCCTTCGGTCTGGGCATGGCGTCAGGGCCGTGTCCACGGCATTAAAGCCAATATTGATCTGGTGCTGTGTTTATTTCCATTTGAAAAAGCCTTTTATCAAAAATGGCAGGTTCCGGCTGCCTTTGTCGGGCATCCATTAGCGAGTCAGTTGCCTGTCGATAATAATCTGGCCGATGCCAAACTGGAACTGGGGCTGGAAGCTTCGCAAAAGCATATTGCCTTATTGCCCGGTAGTCGTCGTGGTGAAATTGAGCGTTTAGGGCCATTGGTTCTGGCAGCCGCTGAAATTCTGGCTGCGAAATATCCAAACTATCACTTCTTAATTCCCGCCATTAACGATGCGCGTAAACAGCAGATTGAAAGTTTATTACAGCATTGTGCTGCTGATCTGAGATCACGGGTTAGTCTGCTGGAAAATACCGATACAGAATCAAAAATTGGCCGTCAGGTCATGAATGCAGCGGATATTGTTGCGCTGGCTTCAGGTACTGCAACGTTGGAAGCGATGTTATTGCATCGTCCAATGGTGACTTTTTATAAGCTCAACCGGATTACCTACTGGATTGCCAAACTGCTGGTTAAAATTCCGTATTACTCGCTACCGAATATTATTGCCGGCAAAAAAGTCATTGAAGAGCTGATTCAAGAAGAGGCTACACCAGAGCGTCTGGCGCATGAAATTGAAAAGCTGATGCATATTGAAGCTGCACAAATTCAGGTGATGCAGCATCGTACCATGCATAAACAGCTGCTATCCGGCAATTGTGAAGACCCGGTGGCAGCAATTCTGGCTATTTTATAAGAGCCTGCTGAAACTGCTGCCGGTACTGGCTTGGGGTCAGGAAAAACTGCTTTTTAAAAGTCTGGCTAAAGGCAGTTTCAGAAGAGTAGCCAACTTTATAGGCAATTTGCTGGATTGAGAGCTGGCCATGACGTAAATATTGAGCCGCCAGCCTTAAGCGATGCTGCTGCAAATAGGCCAGTGGAGATTCGCCAACAATCTGGGTAAACAGATTGGCAAATTTTGAGCGCGACATGCAGCATTGTTCGGCCAGGGTTTCGACGGTCCAGCTTTTTTCCGGTTGTCCATGAATGGCGGTTAAAGCATTGGACAGTTCCGGATGGGTCAGGGCACTGAGCCAGTTATTAGAATCATTCAGCTGGGCAATATAATCACGCACACATTCAATAAATAAAATACTGATCAGATGATCAAGAATTTTATCGCGGCCGGGCCGGATCTGATGGCTTTCTACTGCCAGAAACTGTAAGCCAATTTGCAACCATTCTGGCGCAGTGCTGCTCATAATATGATGAATATGCATATAGTCCGGCAAGGCATTTAACAGCGGCTTGGCCATAATGCTGTCCATTGTGCCGTGCATGGCTAAAATAAATGATTTTTCACCGGATGCTTCACCAAACTCGATGGTCTGCTGGCGTTTCTGCTGAAACAGGTCACTAATATCCAGGGCATCTAGCCACTCCAGTTGCGTGCTACTTTTGCCAACATGGCTACAGCCGGAAGGAATCAGCACAATATCACCGGCCTGCGCATAGACCTGACGCTGGGTCGATAATTCCAGATATAATTCACCACTTAGTACCACATAGGCAATAATGGCGCTGTGATCCTGATATTGAAATGCCCAGTTTCCCTGTGGATTCAAATAGATAAATTCAGATTTGTTGAGATGAATATCATCAAAAATTTTACTTAAAGCATCCATACCGGGTTGATATCTTCTTATTTCGAGCTTAGCTATTTGGTCATTAAGCCTGAATTTATCGTGTGATGAAAGGCCAATTTCAGGCAATGTGGGCCAAAGACGTTTACATAGCTTTTTTGGACGTTTGCAACTGTTCTCTGTGGCTTGTTTGCTGAAATATATAGATAAGTTAAGCAGGATGGAAGTGCAGGCAATGAATGCTCCGCTACAGCTCACAGAACAACAACAGCAATTTTTACTTGGAAAATCCGGTCTGGCTTTAGATAAAAAACGTTATTTATGGCTGATTAGCCCATTTTTACCGGTTTTGGGTATTGGGATTCTGGCCGGTTACCAGTTTGCACCGAAACCATTTAAAACTGTATTTGCCCTAGGTGGACCACTGTTAATTCATGTGATTATTCCCAGCATTGATACTCTGGTTGGTAAAGATGAGCACAATCCAAGCCCGGAAGAAGTCAAGCTTTTGGAGCAGGATCCGTATTATTCCCGTTTGGTAAAAAGTTTTATTCCTTTGCAGTATATCGCCAATATTTATGCGGCCTATCTGGTATCGCGTAAAGAGACTTCGCTGCTGGATAAAATTTTTCTGGGTGCGTCGATGGGACTGGTTAATGGGGTGGCGATTAATACTGCGCATGAATTGAGCCATAAATCCTCCAAACTGGAGCATTATCTGTCGCATCTGGCACTGGTACCATCGGGGTATAACCATTTCCGGATTGAACATCCGTATGGGCATCATAAACGTGCTGCAACCCCAGAAGATCCGGCGTCTTCCCGTATGGGCGAAACCTTTTATGAGTTCTGGCCACGTACGGTGAAAGGCTCGTTTAAATCGGCAATTGAAATTGAAACCCAGCGTTTAAAACGCAAAGGCAAGAATTTCTGGTCCAAAGACAATGAATTGCTACAAGGTTGGGGCATGAGTGCGCTGTTTCATGCCGGAATGCTGGCCAGCTTTGGGAAAGGCATTGTGCCGTATTTAAGCACGCAGGCCTTTTATGCCATCAGCCTGTTTGAACTGGTCAATTATATTGAGCATTATGGCTTGCTTCGACAAAAAGATGCGCAGGGCAAATATGAGCGTACCCAGCCGGAACATAGCTGGAACAACAATAATATTGTCACCAATCTGTTTTTATATCAGTTACAGCGTCATTCTGATCATCATGCCTATCCGACCCGTCCATTTCAGGCCTTGCGACACTTTGATGAAGCGCCTGAATTGCCAAGCGGTTATGCCAGTATGTTGCTGCCGGCGCTGATTCCACCGCTGTGGTTTAAAATGATGGATAAGCGCGTGTTCAAGCATTACAAAGGTGATTTAAACAAAGCCAATATCCAGCCGAAACGCCGTTTAAGCCTGTTTAAAAAGTTCGGCCTGAAGGCAGATTAATTGTATAAAAATCCATTCGACTGTTTTAATCAGCCCTATGGTGAGTAGGGCTTTTTTGTACTCAGGCGGTTGATGTTATGCAGATTTATCTGCATTTAAAGCTCTTTTCCATCCAGATTTCACAGGCATGACTATGACCGGTCTGGCCTTGTGGGGCAGATAAATGTACAAACCCCAGCTTTTCATAGAGTTTTACTGCCTGCCACAGTGATGCTGTGGTTTCCAGATAGCAGGACTGAAAACCAGCCTGTTGGGCAAAGTCAAAAGCGTGTTCCAGAATCTGTTTGGCAAACCCGTAGCCGCGTACCTTCGGCAGAAAATACATTTTCTGGATTTCTAGGCGGCTTGCATCGCCCTGTAAAGGCGCAGCTCCGCCACCACCAAAAATATCGCCCTGATCATTGGTAACGACCCAATACTGTGCGTGTGGCTGTGAATACGCCGCATATAAATTATCGACCGCAGCATCGGCCACGGCAAAACCGGATTCTGGCGCCAGTCCAAATTCTTTGGAAACCTCACGAATAATACGGGCCAGTGCAGGATTGTCTTGGGCTTGAATCGGGCGTAAAAAATACATAAGCGCAGTGCTAAAAGATAAAGAGATGAATTTTATCACTAAATATTCATCTCTTGAGCAGATTTGAGGCACATCTATTGGACTTTAAATGTCGCTTGATGCTGTACTCGGTATCTTATTTAAGTTCACTGGAACTTTTGCCCAGTTCACGTCGGGCAATAATCAGTTGCTGAATTTGCTGGGTGCCTTCAAAAATATCCAGGATTTTGGAATCGCGCGCCCATTTTTCCAGCAGTTCATCTTCGTTATAGCCCACAGCGGCGGCCAGTTCTACACACTTCAGGGTAATTTCATTCCCGACACGGCCAGCTTTGGCTTTGGCAATTGAGGCTTCTTTGGAATTAGGCTGCTTGTTATCGGCCATCCAGGCAGCTTTAAGCATTAATAAACGCGCTGCTTCCCATTCGGCTTCCATCCGATAAATCTGCGCGGCTATCTGGGAGCTGTGTAAATAGGCGGTCTGATAATGCTCATCCAGCTCATGTTTAAAAATCTGCTTTATCCGTTCCAGGGATGCTTTGGCACAGCCAATGGCCATGGCCGCGACCAAAGGACGGGTGTTGTCAAAGGTTTCCATCACCCCGGCAAAGCCTTTGGAGACATCAATCTCGGCATTGCCAAGCAGGTTGCTGGCTGGCACCCGGCAATCGACAAAGCTGATGGCTGCAGTATCGGAGGCTTTAATCCCGAGTTTATGCTCCAATCGCTCTACGGTCATGCCGGGCGTGCCTTTCGGCACCACAAAAGACTTGATGGCAGCACGGCCGAGCTTTTTATCCAGCGTGGCCCAGACCACCACGGCATCGGCGCGTTCACCCGAGGTCACAAAGATTTTCTCGCCATTCAGGATATAATCATCGCCATCTGTGACCGCTGTGGTGCGAATTGCCGCTGAATCAGAGCCGCAGCCGGGTTCGGTAATGGCCATGGCGGCCCAGGTGCCGTGAAAACGCTGTAACTGCTCGTCATTGGCCACCGCAGCAATGGCGGAGTTCCCCAGACCCTGACGCGGCATACTCAGCAGCAGGCCGGTATCGCCATAACACATTTCGACAATACTTAAAGCGGTGGACATATTGACGCCATTTTTATTGCCACTGGCGGTATCGCCACGTTTATTCACCGCAGCGCCGGCGTTCATGCCATCGCCACCTGCATTCATGCCGTCGACCACTGAGGCCAGCATATCCAGTTCTTTCGGGTAGGCATGTTCCGCCTTATCATATTTACGTGAAATTGGACGCAGGACATTCAGGGCAACCTCATGTGCCTGATCAATCAGCAGTTTAAATTTTTTCGGGTTCTGTAAATTCATGGGCTGTTCCTTATTTTTATGGTTATTTAGGCATGCAGGCCAGACTGGACAATCGCGGTCGCGCGCAGATCACGATACCAGCGCTCGACCGGATGTTCTTTGGTAAAGCCGTGACCGCCCAGAATCTGCACGCCATTTGTGCCAATTTGCATGGATTTTTCTGCACATAACAAGCGTGCCAGATAGGCTTCCCGATGAAAGTCCTGTCCAGCTTCGGCCAGACTGGCAGCATTCAGCACTAGCATGCGCATCGCATCAATTTCAATCGCCATATCGGCAATCATAAAAGCCACACTTTGACGATGTGAGATGGGCTCGCCAAAGGCCGTGCGCTGGTTGGCATAGTCAATACAATAGGCTTTCACGGCTTCGCAGCACCCAACCGCCATGGCACACCAGACTAAATTACCCAAATCAATAAAAGCACTATAGTCAAAATCATCATCGCCCAGACGTTCGGCTGGGGTATGCTGAAAACTGAGGGTGACTGTTTCTGTGGCCTTCAGCCCCATTGCCGGGCTTTTTTGTGCACGAATGCTGCTGTCGCGTTTCACCACAAATACTTCTGGCTGGCCATTGAATTCAGCACTTACCAGATACAAGTCCGCCGTTTCACCCAGCATTACCAGAGTTTTTTCACCCTGAATCCAGTACTGGCCCTGGCTAAAAGTGGCTTGTGTATTTAAACGCAGCGGATCAAAAGCCGGTGTAGCTTCCTGCACGGCAAAGCTGGCGCGCAGTTCCGAATCTTCTGCAAAACTGGTCAGATAACGTGACTGGATGCTTTCAGAACCCCAGCGGGTCAGGGCATTGATTACCCCAAAGGTCGACAATAAACCTGCGGTCAGGCTGAAATCACCCCGGGCCAAATGCTCGGCCATCAGAATATTAGTGACAATATTCTGCTCGCTGGCCACGCCACCCAAAGCCTCCGGCAGTGCATAATCATTCAGGCCCAAATCCTGACTGTGTCGCCATAACACTTCGGGAAACTGTTCCAGATGATCCGCCTGATGCGCCAGTGGATAAAGCACCTCTGTGGCAAACTGCTGCATGGTATCTACCGTCATTTGCTGTTCTTCGCTCAGGCTTAAATCAAACAGGGATTTTTGCTGATGGGGTAAACGCTGTCTGGGTACATCATCGTGCTTTTGAAAAGCTTTCTGGGTCACGCTTAAGGTTTTAAAGCCGGCTTTGGCACCCTGATATAAAGATTTTTCTACAAATTTACGCAGTTTGAGCTGGTCTAAAACCTCGCTGCTGGCAAGCCGAGTGAGCAGCGACAGTCCAAATCCTTGGGCCTTGTTTACCATATTGGTCATTGTTGTTGTTCCATCATGCGGGTGATTATTTTTATGCTGACACGCGGCTGTTTAAAAAACCATGTCAGAACTGACATACTCAATTGTCAAAGATAAACGGTTGTTGCAAGATGAAACAGGAATCTAAATAGTTGCTTCTGTTTATATTTTTAATTTTTGGAAAGAGCGGGGAAGGGAGAGGATTGACCCGAATGACATTAGCTGCATTCGGGTCGGGTGTGGCTTTACTGGAATTTTTTGATCATGTCGCGCACATTGGTTTTGGCATCAATCACGGTCATAAAGGTATAAGCCCCAATAAATTTACGGCTAATAAACATAAACTCTTTCGGCGGAACACTGAAATAACGTGAAGCCATGGATTTAGAGGCCTGTTGCATCACCCGGCTATGCAGCTGGCTTTTTTTCCAGTCATAACGATGCTGATCATCCATCACACCGGCTGGTAAATCCGGGTTGTTTTCAGGACTGCTAAAGGCTTCGGTGGCCAGTAAAAAGACTTTGGCCATATCCGGCTTAATACTTTGTGGAATGGAGTCAAAAAACTCATAACCGGTCATGGCTTTCACCATCATCTCCGCGTCATGCTGATAGCCGGCCTGAATCAGGTTACGTGCGACCGAGAGCAGGTTGTCATCAAACTGGCGAATGGCACCGAAATCCAGCAGCACAATTTTATCCTGTACATCTGCGCCATTGCCCAGACGTACTAGATAGTTACCGAAGTTTGGGTCGGTCTGCATTTCGCCCCATTCAAAAATTTCCCGCACTGCCACTTCTAAAGAGGCTTCACCAAGCAGGTTACGACGTTCTTGTGGTAAAGACAGCATCACCGGACTGTTGATTGGTACGCCACGTTCAAAGGTCATGCACAGCACCTGATCGGTACAGTAATCTTCAATAATGGTTGGAACGATATAGCGCGGGTCCTGCTTTAAACGCTCGGCAAAACGGCGTGTGGTGGCTGCCTCAATCCGATAATTGACCTCGCGGTGCATCATTTCGCGGACTTCATCAAACCACTGATCAAATTCGCGGGTTTGCGGCACCATGCGGGTCAGTTTCAGCATGTTTTTAAACAGACTCATATCCGAATCAATGGCATCGGCCACACCCGGATACTGGATTTTTAATACCAGTTCCATACCATCAGATTTACGGGTGGCGCGGTGTACCTGAGCCAAAGAGGCGGTACCTAAAGGCTCATGGTCAATGGTGAGATCATTAAGTTTGGAACCTAACTGGTCCTGTAACTGGGTTTTAATCGCAGGCCAGGCCAGGGCAACAGTCTGGTTATTCAGGGTATTCAGGGCTTGGGTGATTTCTTCAGGCAGGAAATGTTCGCCGTAAAGCGCCATCATCTGGCCAATTTTAACGATAGAGCCTTTCAGTTTGCCAATTTCTGCGACCAGATAATCGGCCTGTTCTTTCATGGCTTTTTTGCGTTTCTTTTCTTTTTCTTCTTCACTGGAAAAGATTGAACCGGCGCTGGAGGCGGCCCAACGTGTCCCGGCCAGCAACGATGCCTTCGCGATCGATAAGCGTCGATCCATAGAGGAAGTTTTCAATTGTTTAAGCTTATCGTTCTGATCTGACATGTAAATTTAATCCTTCAATCAGCAATTCGCAGAAAGGTCATAGTTTAACGAATATTAACGGGTCTTAACGTATTAAAAAAGTTCAAGTTGCTGAATGTCGAGTTAAGTTTTGCATTCTCTATGAAATAGCCTAAGCAAAATCTATAAAGATGCAATTTCGCTCACTCACATCCGGAATTTAATCTTGAGGGTACTTTTTTGTTGCAGCATCGGCTTGTTTTCATCAATGTATTTTAAAATCAGGCTTTGTACCGATTCATGCAGAAAACCATGCGCATAGCCTTTGACAATAATAATGCTGGGCAGGTTAAAGAACAGATATTTGGCATCATCCAAAGTCGCGTCCTGAAAAATGCCGCGTTCCACCAGCATCTGCTGTAAAAACTGTTTTTCCTGCAAGACACGCGGTGAATCGTTGTCATTCCAGTAGTTTTGACGCATGGCCAGCAGGTTATTGTGTTTGTAACTCATATCAACAGGTTCACGGGAGTCTCATAGTCAATATAAGGTCTATTTTTGCAGATTCAATCGCAAAATGGCAGGAAATTGTGAAGATCTGGAAATTCTATCCTGTTCATCGCTATAGGTTTTTTGCTTGAAGTTCAGTAATATGCTTTACATAAATTAAAACAAAGATGATCGCTGTGTTTGGCAGCAAGGGGAATATGATGCGTTTAGCATTCATCGGGGGAATGGCCTGGGCGCTGCTGGCGGGTTCGGCCTATGCGCAGGAAAGTTATTCAAAACAGTATATTCAATGTAGCAATCATGCTTATGGGCAAACATCGGTCTTGCAAAAATGTGTCAATAAAGAACTGAAACAGCAGCAAAAACGCTTAAAGAAAAGCTATAAGTCTTACTATCGGGCCAGTGGGGCACATCAGGCCAATATTGCCCAGCAACATGCGCTGTGGGAGCAGCGTTTAAAGCAGCAATGCTATCGGGGCATGAACGGTGATGTTGCCAAATTGCAGCAATCGCGTTGTACGCTGGCACAGGTGATTGATCAGGCCAATTATTATCAGAGCAAATTTATTGCCCGTTAATCGTGTACTTACCATTTCAGGGCTTTATTCCAAATCTGGCTAAGGCCGTGAAAGTTGAGATCAATTTATCAGATTGAAATCCGGCTTTTACGCACAGAGACATTATAAAAGCGCACAAAACAAGGTATCATAAGGCGTTTTAAAAAATTGACTCTGGAGAGACCTTAGGTGGATCGACCGACTATTAGCCCTGAACATTTGCAGGAAGCCGCTGAAACATTAGTCACCATTCGTGATTTTATCCGTTTTGGTGTAACAGCATTACGTCAATATGATGCACATCTAGGTCAAGGTACAGAAGATTATTTTGCTGAAAGTTCCGCGTTGGTATTACAAACCCTGTCGCTGGACTGGAATGCCGATGCAGAAATTCTGGATGCCAAATTACTGCCGAGCGAAAAGCAGGAATTTTTAAGTCTGCTGGAGCGTCGTATTAATGAACGCACGCCAACCTCTTATCTGCTCAATCTGGCCTATTTCTATGGCAAACCGTTTTATGTCGATGAGCGTGTATTGATTCCACGTTCACCAATTGCTGAACTTATCGAAAACCGTTTTGCGCCATATTGTCTGGATGAAAATGGCCAGATGGGCGAAGCCAATAATAACTTGCCGGCCAATCCAAATCCGCAAATGCCACGTCGTATTCTGGATATGTGTACCGGTTCAGGCTGTATCGCAATTGCATTGGCTTATGCTTTCCCGGATGCGGAAGTGGATGCGACCGATATTTCTAAAGATGCTTTAGAAGTTGCGGCCATTAACACCGAACATCACAACATGCAGTATCAGGTGGCGCTGCTTGAATCGGATTTATTCTCTAAAATTCCAGCAGAAAATCAGTATGATCTGATTGTGTCGAATCCACCGTATGTCGATGCCGAAGACATGGCCGATCTGCCAGATGAATTCCGTCATGAGCCAGAGCTGGCGTTGGCTGCCGGTCAGGATGGTCTGGACTTGGTGCGTAAAATGCTGGCCCAAGCGGCAGACTATTTAACCGAAGATGGCCTGATTGTGATTGAAGTCGGTAACTCTGAATGGGCCATGAAACAGAACTTTAATACCGTCGATTTCCACTGGTTACAATTCCAGAAAGGTGGTTCAGGCATTTTTGCCCTAACCGCAGCACAGTGCCGTCAATACCGCGATTTATTCATTCAATCTGTTAATTCATAAAGGAGTCGTTGCACATGGCAGGTAATAGTATTGGACAACTCTTCCGTGTCACGACTTGTGGTGAATCGCATGGTGTAGGCCTGATGGCCATTGTTGATGGTGTACCGCCGGGCCTGGAACTGACAGAAGCCGATTTACAGCACGATTTGGACCGCCGTAAGCCGGGGACTTCCAAATTTGCAACCCAGCGTAAAGAGCCAGATCAGGTTGAAATTATTTCTGGGGTATTTGAGGGTAAAACCACCGGTACACCAATTGGCTTGCTGATTCGCAATACCGACCAGAAATCCAAGGATTATGGCAACATTGCCCAGACTTTCCGTCCGGGTCATGCCGACTATACTTATACGCAAAAGTACGGTTTCCGTGATTATCGTGGTGGTGGTCGTTCCAGTGCCCGTGA
The DNA here is from genome assembly GCF_013418255.1 of Acinetobacter sp. YH12155. NCBI lineage: Bacteria > Pseudomonadati > Pseudomonadota > Gammaproteobacteria > Moraxellales > Moraxellaceae > Acinetobacter > Acinetobacter sp. YH12155. Next base: position 248,986 of record NZ_VPCK01000002.1, on the reverse strand, counting down.
AACTGCGATGCGTGTAGCTGCCGGTGCGATTGCCAAAAAATATTTGGCAGAAAAATTCGGGATTCTGATTCGTGGTCATGTGACCCAAATTGGTACAGAAAAAGCGGAAAAGCTGGACTGGAATGAAGTGCCGAATAACCCGTTTTTCTGTGGCGATGCCGATGCTGTGCCACGTTTTGAAGCGTTGGTGACTTCATTACGTGAACAAGGCACCAGCTGTGGCGCCAAACTGGAAATTCTGGCCGAAAAAGTGCCTGTAGGCTGGGGCGAGCCGGTATTTGACCGTTTAGATGCCGATATTGCCCATGCCATGATGTCGATTAACGCGGTTAAAGGCGTAGAAATTGGCGATGGTTTTGCCGTGGCGGAACAGTTCGGTCATGAAACCCGTGATGAACTGACCACACAAGGCTTCCTGGCCAATCATGCTGGCGGTATTTTGGGTGGTATTTCCAGTGGTCAAACCATTCGTGTGGCGATTGCGCTTAAACCAACGGCGTCTATTACCACACCGGGTAAAACCATTACCATTGACCGTGAAGATACCGATGTACTGACCAAAGGCCGTCACGATCCATGTGTGGGTGTGCGTGCTGCACCAATTGCGGAAGCGATGCTGGCGATTGTGCTGATGGATCATTTCTTACGTCACCGTGCACAAAATGCCGATGTGGTGGCGCCATTTGCGCCGATTGAGCCTTAATTATCCCAGATTAAAGAAGCCGGACTGAATGTCCGGCTTTTTTTATGGCGATAGGTTGTATCCGTTTGAAATTTCATAAGAAAATACCACGATTAATGAGATAAATACAGAAGTTGATTGAGCTTGAATCTAAATATTGGTTGCTTTATCACCACCTTAAATTAAGCATCCATATAGACATCAATTCAGATATAAATAAAAAGCGGGGTTGGATAAAAATAGATTTTAATTTTTAAAAGAGATCGGGCTGATCTTTTTTAAAGGATGTGGGAAATCATCTTGTGATGAAATTGTGCTGATCCCATTTTGTATCAGAATGGATCTCCCAGAAATTAAAAAGCTCCCCGAAGGGAGCTTGTTTCATCAAGAAAAGAACCAGGTGTAATAGCCCCAGATCATTAATGGCCAGGCCACAAATGGACTAAACAGCCATTTCCACAGCCAGAAACGTGGGACAAAACCAACACCATGGATAAATCCGCCGGAAATGCCAATCATGATGTACATCATGGCACTGTGGCTATAATTGCCATCGGCATCCAACATGGCAGCTGGATGAAGTAATAACACGGCTGCCAATGGAAAGGCCAATAAGCAAGAAATGACCATCGCAAGTTTATTCGGTTTTTTTTCGATTACTGGAGTTTCCATTACAACCTCTGTCATGACTTATTCCTCATCCAGGTCTTGATGATGCTCGATATAGAGCGCACTCAGTACACCTGCAAAACAGGCCATCAAAATACCGAGAATCCAAGCAAAATACCACATAATCTTTACTCCTTTAGAGCATAGCCTTAGTACAGGCTATGCGAATTCTCTTTGATGTGTTTGTTGGTAATCACGCCCCACATCTTGTAGTAACACCAAGTGGTGTACAGCAAAATGATTGGCACAAAGATACAGGCTGCAACGGTCATTACCGTTAAGGTATTTTGACTAGATACCGCATCCCACATGGTTAAGCTAGATACAGGATCTATGCTCGATGGCATCAGGAATGGGAACAGGGCAAAACCTGCAGTCAGAATCGCACCTGTTACTGCCAGTGCAGAACCAGTGAAGCTTAAACCTGCTTTACCTTTAGAGGCTGCCAGAATCACAATGATACCGCCTAGAATACCCATAATTGGCGCAATCATGGTGATCGGGTAAGCCGAGTAGTTGTTCATCCAGCCCGGGTTGGCATTGGTCATCACTTCTTTGGCTAACGGGTTTGCAACGCTACCGGTGTCATATGGTGTAACCAGGGTATAACCTTGGATGCCACCGAAGTATAACCATGCACCTGCCAGCAGGAAGCAGACCAGGAACACGATACCGCTGATTTTGGTGGCTTTAGCAGAACGCTCGCGTAAAGCACCATCGGTACGTAACATTAACCATGCACCACCATGCGCACACAGCATGGCCAGACTCACGATACCGCAGACCAAAGCAAACGGGTTAAGCAGGGCAAAGAAGCTGCCGGTGTAGTTGGATCGTACAGTCTCATCCAGTTCAAAAGGTACACCCAAGAACATGTTACCGAACGCTACGCCAAATACCAGCGCAGGTACTGCACCACCGATACATAGACCCCAGTCCCAGGCAGTACGCCATTTAGTGTTTTCCAGCTTGGAGCGGTAGTCAAAGCCGACCGGACGCAGGAATAGCGCAAACAGGACTAAAAGCAGCGCCCAGTACATGCCCGAGAAGGCAGTTGCATACACCATTGGCCATGCAGCAAATAGTGCACCACCAGCAGTAATGAACCAGACCTGGTTACCGTCCCAGTGTGGGGCAATCGTATTGATTGCCGCACGACGTTCTTCATCATTTTTTCCAACGAATGGCATGATCGCCATAGAGCCCATATCGAAACCATCGGTGAGGGCGAAACCGATGAGCAGTACGCCCACCAGTACCCACCAGATGATTTTGAGTAATTCATATTCGATCATGCTTGAGTCTCCTCAGATGCTTTTTTGGCAGCTTCCAATTTTTCGAAATGGTATTTGCCGGTATGTAACGAGCTTGGACCAAGACGAGAGAATTTAATCATCAGGTACATTTCAATGATCAGCAGTACGGTATAGAACGATGCTAATGCAATGATTGAACCCCATACATCGCCAGTACTTAAGCTAGATGCAGAGAGATATGTTGGTAGAACTTCACCAATAGTCCAAGGTTGACGACCTACTTCAGCCACATACCAGCCAGTTTGCGCAGCAATCCATGGCAATGGTAGGGCAATCAGGGCGAATTTTAATAACCAAGGTTTGTTTTCTGCATTACGTTTTGCTACAGCCAGTGTTGCCAGAACGAACAGGAGTAGCATTAAGAAGCCAGAAGCCACCATGGCACGGAAGGCCCAGAACAAGCTTGGAACGTGTGGAATAGTGTCTGCTGCAGCAAGTTTGATTTGCTCATCAGTCGCATCTACCACGTTAGGTGTATATTTTTTCAGTAACAGGCCATAACCCAGGTCTTTTTGAGATTCATCAAATGCCGCTTTGAGTTCTGGTGAGGTGTCACCTGCACGCAGTTGTTCAAGTTGCTGATAAGCCACCATACCGTTACGGATACGCACTTCATGCTGGGCAATCAGGTCTTTGATCCCGGTCACTTCTTCAGTGGTTGAACGTGTGGCAATCAGACCCATCACATACGGAATTTTAATCGCATAATCGGTAGTCTGAGTTTCCTGATTTGGAATACCAAACAGGGTAAATGCAGCCGGTGCCGGGTGAGTTTCCCATTCTGCTTCAATCGCAGCCAGTTTGGTTTTTTGGACATCGCCCAGTTCATAACCAGACTCATCACCTAGTAAGATTACAGACAGGGTAGATGCCAGACCGAAGATAGCCGCAATCGCGAAAGAACGACGCGCAAATGGCAGGTCACGTTTTTTCAGCAGGTAGTAGCTCGAAATCGCCAGAACGAAAATCGCACCTGTAACATAACCGGCAGAAACAGTATGGACGAATTTAACCTGTGCCACCGGGTTGAAAATCAGCGCACCGAAATCAATCATTTCCATACGCATGGTTTCATAGTTAAACGCAGAACCAACCGGGTTTTGCATCCAGCCGTTAGCCACCAGAATCCACAGCGCCGACATGTTTGAGCCCAAGGCCACCAGCCAGGTTACACACAAGTGTTGTACCTTGGACAGACGATCCCAGCCGAAGAAGAACAGACCAATAAAGGTCGATTCAAGGAAGAAAGCCATCAAGCCTTCAATGGCCAGCGGAGCACCAAAAATATCACCCACGTAGTGCGAGTAATACGCCCAGTTTGTACCGAATTGGAACTCCATGGTCAGGCCGGTAGTTACCCCTAAAGCAAAGTTAATACCGAACAGTTTTCCCCAGAATTTGGTCATGTCCTTATAAATTTCTTTGCCGGAAATCACATAGGTGGTTTCCATAATGGCCAGAATAAAAGCAAGACCAAGTGTCAGTGGAACAAAAATAAAATGATACATCGCGGTCATTGCGAACTGGAACCGCGAGAGATCGACCACGCTTTCAGAAATCATCAACGTGTCTCCTTGATTTGGGAAGGATTGCTGGCAATACGCTCAGCAACTTGAGAGTCAAAATTTTCAGGAATGGTAGGGGCATCGAACCAGATATTTTTAATCGCCATTAAAATAACAACCTTAATTATTAAAATGGCTGCTATTTCTCGGGTTACGCGACGGTTCAAATCTTTCGGGACTAAGCTCATAGAAACAAGCCTGTTTTTTAAACTGTGTCTTATATTATTAAACAAAATAATACAAAAAATAAATAGCCTGCACAGTTAAAATAAAAATATATTGTTTATGTATTAAAATACAATAACTTATAAAAAGTTTTTTTAATTTTTAATCAAAAAAATTCCAGTTAAAAACCTGACTAAAATGCTTGTATTTATAGTAATTATTATTCTGACTAAAATGGTGCGAATTAAAATTTAATTCTGACTAAAATAGTTATATTTGAAAATTTTGACGATTTTATTAAAAATTCCAGCTTTTAATTTTTAACTTTTATTCAATAGTTGGGTGTCAAAAAATGGCTGTAAGGCTTGAGGTGTAAGCATTTGCGTGGAAAACAATCAAGCACCAAAATGAAGCAATTTGTAGCAAATATGCACAATGAAGTGCGATAAAAGTGCAATAAGCAGCGACACGGAAAATTTCTTTTTTAGTCTTCAACGTGGAGGGCAGAGTGAACAATCACAACGAACAACCACAGCGATGGTCATAATGTGCAGAACAGCTGATCTTGAGGCCAAGAGAAAGTGAATCGAGCAGCTTAAACGGAAAGAACGAACGTACACGGCAAGGAAGAAGGGAAAGCTGCGAGATACATGGCGTTGTAGCTTTATCTTGGACAAAGTAAGGATGTGTATCTGACTCGTGGCTGAAAGATGAGCGAGCTTAAATCAGCTGCTACTTTCGCCATAGAACAGATTGTTCGAGGCGGAAATTTTCTTGGCAATGTAATAGGATTTTTTTTGCCGGATTAAAATCACTTGCGCCTGAAATTCTAGTTCACCAAATTCCGGTTCGACCTGCACGTAATGCAGCTGGCCGTATTCATCACGAACCCGGGCCTGAGCCGAAAAACCGGGACGGGCATTGCCACTGGAAATGGTGGCCAGTCGGCCCAGCAAATTGACATGCTGAATGGTTTTTTGCGGTTTAATCACCTGATCCAGACAGTGAATCATAAACACGGTAAAAAACAGGGCAATGATAAGCGCCGGTAAAATCAGATAGTACGATGGAACAAAACTTTGCTGCTGCGAATAGAGCGCAAACTGCAGGAAATAGCCTGCAACACTAAAATTCAGGAGCAGAAACACGAAAATTAGCAGTTTGGAGAATTTGACATTGAGTAAGGGAGAGTCTAGCAGCCGCTGCGGAAAGAGCTGCTTGAATATCGCGCTGGGCTTGAGATTAAAATAATGCCCCACAATTTCCGCCAGGCTGAGCAAGACAAGCGCAATCAGACTTAAATGAAAAGGAATTAAGTCGATGTCTAATACAAACTCAAGCATGGCGTAACCTGCAGATGGGGCTTAAAATTATTCTGTTAAGTAAATTCCGCCATCAGAATGCACGGTAATCTCTACTTTTTCAAGTGCTTGACCTTGGCATGGGCCAGAAATACATTCCCCGGTTTCAACCACAAACAGCGCACCGTGGGTCGAACATTCAATAAATTCCTGATCCCGGTCTAAAAACTGGTTTTCCAGAAATTCAAGCTCGACCTGCAAATGCGGGCACAGGTTCTGATAGGCATAGAACATGCCATCGCGTTGGGTAATAAAAATGGTATCGCCATCTGGAAGCTCGAACGAGCGTGCTTCGCGTTCAGGGATATCTTCGGTCATGCAGATTTTATGCATTAGGCACATTCCTTGTTATAGCTCTGAAGAAGGGTTGCGTACTGTTCAACCTCTAGACGTGGACCAAATTGTGACACCACTTCACTGGAAATTAAAATGGCCAGCTCGGCAGCGGCTTTAAAGCCAAGGTTGGCATTCAAGGCATACAGGAATGCACCGGCAAAGGCATCACCCGCACCATTGGCATCAATGGCATGCACCTGACGGCCTGCAACGCTAAAGGTATGTTGACCATCAAAAATCATTGCGCCTTGTGCGCTCATTGTAATGACAACGTATTTGCTTTTTTGCTTCAGCTGTTCCAAAGCGGCTTCTGCCGTTTCGGTGCCGGTATACATCATGGCCTCCTGCTGGTTACAGAACAGCAGGTCCACGCCATCATCGAGTAATTCATCTAAACCTTGACGCGCATATTGCACCATTGCCGGGTCAGATAAGGTTAAGGCAATTTGGGTCTGGTGAGCTTTGGCAATTTCGCGCGCCTGTTTTACCGCCTGACGTGCGCTGTCCGAAGTCGATAAATAACCTTCGATATACAGCCATTTCGCGGTTTTTAAGGGTTCAAAGTCAATTTGCGCATCGGTGAGTTCTGCGGTAATACCTAAATAGGTATGCATGGTACGTTCAGAATCCGGGCTGACTAATACCATACAGGTTCCGGTTACGCCTTCACTGACCGATTTTGTGGTGGTGCGAATGCCCGCATCATTCAGGCCGTTCAGGTAAATTTCACCCAAGTTATCATTGCCCACGCGGCAGGCATAAAAGGCAGAACCGCCCAATGCGCTAAAGGCAACTGTTGTATTTGCAGCCGAACCGCCTGAAGCTTGACCTTTATAGCTTTGCGTTTGCTGTAAGTTGTTGTATAAATTTGCTTGGGTTTCGCCATCGGTCAGCTGCATGGTGCCTTTTTGCAAATTTTGTTGAGTAAGGAAGTCATCAGAGACTTGAAATTCCTGGTCAATGAGTGCATTACCAATTGCAAAGAGGTCAACAGTTGCCATGTCGTTCAATCACATCAAAAAATAAATGCTAAGTTTACACCAATGCTCAGGATTGCTGTAGATTTGTGAATAAAATTCATTTTTTAGACGGTTTTATTCATTGAGGAAAGTTAGTAAAGCAGATCAGGATAGTGAAATGAATATCGAGATAAAAGAAGCGCAAGGATTACCAGAGCAAATTGTAGAGCTTGAGAAACAGGCATCGAAAGAGGGTTTTGCTTTTGTACAGCGTTTAATTGATGAGTATCAGAGTGCCAAGAATCGTTTCGATCAGCCTGGGGAGTTTTTACTTTTTGCTTATGATCAGGACAAGCTGATTGCCTGTGGTGGCCTGAACCAGCAGTGGAATGATCAGGAAGTGGAACAGGGAATTGGCCGGGTGCGCCGTTTCTATGTATTGCCTGAATATCGTAAACATGGCGTGGGCAAGCTGTTATTGCAATACTTAGAGAAAAAGGCGCGTCCTCATTTTTCGGCCCTATGTCTGGATACCGAAACCAAATCTGCGGCGCATTTTTACCAGAAGCAGAATTATGTCTATGTCGAAAACCATCCGAATTATAATTATTTTAAATATCTGGTTTAAACGGCAGTATGAGCTTCGGACTGGGGTTTGAAAATTGCCTGGGTTGCAAATTTCTATAATTTTAGTCGGGATTTAAGCGTGAATTATATCAAGAACTAAAGCTATAATGGCTTTAGTTTTTTTATTTTGATGATTAGGAGATCGCATGACTGTAGATGTCACTGAAACCATTTCTCAAACCGTTCATCCTGCGTTTCAGTTGGTACGTCAACACCATGTTGAAGCCTTAGACATTTTAGTGTCTGAATATAAGCATCGGGTTACCGGTGCGGTGCATTATCATTTGGCCACCAATCATGATGAAAATGTATTTCTGGTGGCATTTCGTACCCAGCCTATGGATTCCAAGGGCGAAGCGCATATTCTGGAACATACTGCACTGTGTGGCTCTGAAAAATTCCCGGTACGTGACCCGTTTTTCCTGATGATTCGCCGTTCATTAAACACCTTTATGAACGCCTTTACTGCAGCTGACTGGACAGCCTATCCATTTGCCACCCAAAACCAGAAAGATTTCCAGAACCTGCTGGAGGTGTATCTGGATGCAGCCTTTGCAGCCAACCTGAATCCACTGGATTTTGCCCAGGAAGGGATTCGTATCGAGCTGGAAAATGGTGAGCCTGTATATAAAGGCGTGGTCTTTAATGAAATGAAAGGCGCGATGAGTTCGCCTTCAGATCAGTTGTATCACCAATTGGCGCATCATTTGTTCCCGGAAACCACCTACCATTACAATTCCGGTGGTGACCCTAAAGATATTCCGGACTTAACTTACCAAGAGTTAGTGGATTTCTATAAATCCCATTATCACCCAAGTAATGCGGTATTTATGACTTTTGGTAATCAGTCAGCGTATGACTTGCAAGAACAGTTCCAGAGCTTGGCTTTAGCCAAGTTTGAACAGGGCGAAACCCTGTATTCAAAACCTGAGCGCCGTTTGGCTGCGCCAGTGACCGTAACTGAAAGCTATGCGGTCGATGCTGAAGATTTAAAAGACAAAACTTACCATGTTCTAAGCTGGTTATTGCCAGAAGCCAGTGATATTAAACTGCGTTTGGGCATGCGTCTGGTCGAAGGTGTGTTACTGGAAAACTCGGCTTCACCACTGCGTCATTATTTAGAAACCTGTGGTTATGCGCAATCAACCGGGCCATTTATGGGCGTGGATGATTCCAACTTTGAAATGACTTTCTTCTGTGCCATTCAAGGTTCTAATCCTGAGCATGCAGCAACCTTTAAAGAGGGCGTCTTCAAGGTACTGCAAGAAGTGGCGTCTAAACCGGTCGACAGCGATACCGTCAATGCCATTTTACACCAGATCGAGCTGCATCAGCGTGAAATTAACGGCGATGGTATGCCATACGGTTTAAGCCTGATTCTAAACGGCTTGAGCAGCGCGATTCACCATAGTGATCCGGTGCATGTCTGGGATGTTGACAGTGCCATTGAACAGGTTAAAGAAGAACTGAAAGATCCAATGTGGCTGTCTCAGTTGATTCAGCAGCACTTGATTGATAATCCGCATCGCGTCCAAATGACCCTGGTCCCAGATGCCAGCAAATCAGCCAAAGATGCCGAAGCTGAAAAAGCCCGTCTGGCTGAAATTGGTGCGCAGCTGACCGAAGCACAAAAAGCAGAAATTATCGCCCAGACCGAAGCGCTAAAAGTGCATCAGGATACCCCGGATGATTTAAACCTGCTGCCAAAAGTCGGCCTCGAAGATGTGCCGGCAGAATTGCAAATTGTACAGGGGCAGCTACGTGAGATTATCTGCAACCGCATTGATACACCATTAAACCTGTATCATGCCGGTACCAACGGTATTTATTACCAGCAGGTCTTGGTGCGTATTCCCGATGAGATCGTGAAATCGCCTTATTTTAATCTGCTGTCGATTTTAATGGGTGAAGTCGGTGCCGGTGAATATGATTATCTGGAACTGCAACAGCTGCAAACTGCAGTGAGTGGCGGTCTGGGTATGGGGGCATCCTTACGCTCTAAGGTCGATGACAAAAACCGGATTAGTGCCTGGCTGACCTTAACCACCAAATCACTGGTGAATAATTTTGATGCCATCCGCCTGCTAAAAATTGCCTTTGAGCAACTGCGTTTTGATGAAAAAGACCGGATTATCGAGCTATTACAGCAACGTAAAACGCGCTGGCAGTCACGGGTATCGGGTGCAGGACATAGCTATGCCATGCAGGCCGCTTCACGTAACCACAGTGCTTTAGCGCTGCGTGACTATCACAATACTGGTCTGGGTGCATTGAACTGGTTAAGCGAGCTGGTCAGCAAAATTGAACAGGATGATGCTGCTTTTGATGCGCTGATGGATGAGCTTAAGCTGATTCACAGTATGTTGCTGCAAGCGCCAAAACAGTTCCTGCTGGTCTGTGAAGAGCCACAATCAGACCGTTTGATTGAAGAAATCCAGACCGTGTGGGACAAGCTGGCAATTGAACCGCACGAGGCAGCTTTAACTCAAGTGCCTGTTGAAAATAACAATGCAGATGAAGCCTGGCTGATTCAGGCCAATGTACAGTTCTGTGCGGCAGCGTATCCTGCGGTGGAAGTATCGCATCCAGATGCAGCACCATTGATGGTCTTGGCGGCGTATTTGCGCAATGGCTTCCTGCACAGTGCCATCCGTGAAAAAGGCGGCGCCTATGGTGGCGGTGCCAGCTATGATGGCAATGCCTGCTCGTTCCGTTTCTATAGCTACCGTGACCCGCGTCTGGCTGAAACCTTTAAGGATTTTGACGCCAGTGTGGACTGGTTGCTGAATACCGAGCAGTTACCGCATCAGCTGGAAGAAGCCATTCTAGGTTTGATTGCCAGCATGGATAAACCAGGCTCTCCAGCCGGTGAAGCAATTACCGCATGTTATGCCTTACTGCATGCGCGCACCCCGGCCTTTAGAACCAAACTGCGTGAGCGTTTACTGGCGGTTACTTTAGATGATCTGAAACGTGTGGCCGACGTTTATTTACGTCAGCAAACCCCGGTGAAATCGGTGGTGGCACCGGTGGCGAAACGTGAAGCGCTGCAGGAGCTGGGTTTCCAGATCAAACAAGTCAATTAAAAAAACAATAGAGGAAGTTCTATGGCGTTCAATCCTGTTGAGCGCACAAGCTGGTCGCTGAGTGTTACTGCACTCAGCGCTTTGTTTGTGACACATGTACAGGCGCTGGAAGCAACGGTGGTCACCATTCCGCCGACACCGGAGGCCTGTGTGGCGCTGGAGTCCAATGGCGAGCGTTTAGCCTGTTATGATGCTTTATTCAAGTTGCCGGAAGCAGAAAAGGCTGATCTGGTTTCCGAGCGTCAGGCGGCGCAGCAATTGGCCCCTCCACCAGAAACCGTTAAAGAAAAAATTGTGGCCGGGGTGAACAACCTGTTTTCGCTGGAAGGCTCACATATTGATCCGAATGTGTCGTTACTGGATAAACGCTGGGAACTGGCACCCGAAAGCAAGCTGGGCACCTGGAATATCCGGGCTTATCAACCGGTGTATCTGATGCCGGGCTTCTGGACCTCCGATAAAAACGAACGTCCATCCAGTCCCAATGAAAACAATACCGTTACTGAAGCACAGCAGCAGAACCTGACATCAACCGAAGCCAAATTTCAGTTGTCACTAAAAACCAAAGCGGTTGAAAACCTGTTGGGCGATAATGGCGATCTCTGGCTCGGTTATACCCAGTCCTCACGCTGGCAGGTTTATAATGGTGAAGAATCACGTCCGTTTCGTGAAACCAATTATGAACCTGAAGCCAGTTTAATGTTCAGAACTAATTATGAGATTCTGGGCTTGAATGGGCGCTTGTTAGGCCTGACCTTGAACCATCAGTCCAATGGCCGTTCCGATCCGCTGTCACGGAGCTGGAACCGGGTCATTTTGAATCTGGGCTTTGAAAAGAACAATTTTGCGCTGATGTTGCGTCCGTGGTATCGCATTGAAGAAGACCGCAGTGATGACAACAACCCGGATATTAAAAACTATATTGGCCGTGGCGATATGCTGGCATTCTACCGCTGGAAAGATCATGATTTCTCGCTGATGTTACGGCATAGCCTAAAAGGTGGAGATGATGCGCATGGCGCTGCCCAGTTTGACTGGGTATTCCCGATTAGCGGCAAATTAAGAGGGCATTTCCAGCTGTTTGATGGCTATGGAGAAAGCCTGATTGATTATAACCACCGCGCGACCTATGTCGGCCTAGGTGTATCGTTAATGAACTGGTTCTAAATGCATGCACCCGCAAAAAGCCACTGTAGACAGTGGCTTTTTTAATTTCAGTTGATAACGGAACTCGCGCATCAACCAATCTGAATATCGGTGGTGGGATGTTGCAGGCGGCTGCGTTTAGGCGTGGCAATTAAATAGGCTAAGGTCAGTGGGCCTAAACGGCCGGCAAACATCAGCAGCATTAAGGCCACCAGACTTAAGGGTTGTAATTCCCCGGTAATCCCGCGAGATAAACCCACGGTACAGGCCGCAGAAACCGCCTCAAACAGCAAGTCCATAAACTCATGTTCAGGTTCCAGCAGCAACAGGCTGAAAATCCCGGCAAAGACTAAAAATGCAGTAATTGACACCACAGCCAAGGCTTTAAAGGTGGTTTTTTCCGGTACCGAATAATGAAACACCCGCACTTCATCGGCGCGTCGTAAAAAGCTGATCACGCTTAATACCACAATAATAAAGGTGCCGACTTTAATGCCACCGGCGGTACTTAAAGAGCCTCCGCCAATAAACATTAGGAACATGGTCAGTAAATTGGAAGCATCACTCATGCTGGCAATATCCAGACTGTTAAAGCCGGAAGAACGGGGTACGGTAGCATGGAACCAGGCATTCCAGGCCTGATCGGTCAGGCTCATGGCGGCCAGCGTCGCAGGATTGCTGGCTTCGAGCAGCCAGATGGTGATAAAAGCAAACAGGTTTAAACCCAGAATAGTGGAAAGGATCAGCTTGCTGTTGGCGCTGAGTTTATGCCAGCGCTGGGTTTTTTTAATGTCCATCAGCACCACAAAGCCCACACCGCCAATAATGTAAAGCATGCTGATGGTAAAGGTAATCAGGTACTGGTCGGCAAAGCTCATTAAACTGTTGGGAAATAATGAAAATCCGCCATTATTGAAAGCCGAGACACTGTAAAAGGCGGCATAGAAAAAGGCTTCCAGAAAATCATAATCCTGCAGCCAGGCCAGGGTCAGAATAAAGGTGCCGATGCCTTCAAAAAACAGTGAATAGAGTAATACGCCTTTAATGGTAAAGCCCACCGTCGCCAGACTGGTCTGACCAATGGTTTCCTGGGCCATCATCTGCTGTTTTAAGCCAATTTTCGGTGACAGGCTCATGGCGGCCAGAATTGCGAACGTCATAAAGCCCAGCCCGCCACATTGCAGCAACAGCATAATCACAATCTGGCCAAATACGGTATAGGCCTCGCCGACATTGACCACCGACAAGCCGGTAATGGTCACCGCAGAGGTGGCAGTAAATAAAGCCTGTAACCAGCTCAGGTCCCCCTCATGGGCAAAGGGCAGTTTAAGTAGCAAGGTCCCAATCACAATAAAGCTTAAAAATCCCAGTGCGAGCAGACTCGGCGGGCTTAAATTGACCGTGGTTGCTGTGCTGGGCTTCGCCGTATTTTTATAGGCAGTCTTATTCTTCGTCATGTGGTTCATGGCTATTTAAAATGCTTGGATAAGCGTTTCAGCTGTTCAACCTGGCCTTCAAGCACCAGAATATCGCCTTGCTGCATAATTAACTGCGGATCGAGGCTGAACTGAATCTCGCTGCCGCGTTTATGCAGCAGGGTTTTCACTTCTGGCGCATGACCGATAAACTCATGATAGCGCGTACCGTTTAAGGCTTCAGTGACTTCCACTTTGACAATAAAGTGGTCATCTTCCAGCGCCATATAGCGGCTGACCATCGGATAACTCAGTGACTGGGCAATGCGGACACCCATATCTTCTTCCGGATGAATAATTTTGCTGACCTGCAGATGGGTCAGAATCATGTGGTGGGCTTTGGACTTGGCTTTGACATAAATTTTTTCCAGCCCCATATTTTTCAGATGCAGCACACATAAAATACTGGCTTCAATATCTTCACCAATGGCCACCACCACCGCATCACAGTTCTGAATATTCAGCTCCTGTAGCACGTGTTCGTCGGTAGCATCGGCAATCACGGCGTGGGTAATTTCCTCGGCAATATTTTCCACATATTTTTTATTAATATCGATGCCAATCACATCATGTTTCAGGCTGACCAGTTGCGTGGCAACGGTGGCACCAAAACTGCCTAAGCCAATGACTGCAAATTGCGCCATAGTGTGTTCCTAATTACATTTTTATGGTTAGCGTGAATATAAATTTATTTTAAAGATCAGGTGGATATTTACATCATTTTTCTTAGGGTGTTTGTGTAAACCAATAAAAAAACCGCCAGCAAATGGCGGTTTTTTAAACTGGATTTTATTTCAGGAAGCGCTGATAACCTAAGTTATTGCTAATTTCCGCATATGGATAGCTAATGCTTTCCAGGGTTTCAATCAGCCCGTCCGGGTTCTGTTTGGCATCGCTGGCTTCCAGACCAACCAGCACACGGCCTTCGGCGGCGCCGTGGTTACGGTAATGGAACAGGGTGATGTTATGGGTCGGGCCTAAACGCTCCAGGAAGGTCAGCAGGGCGCCTGGACGCTCCGGAAATTCCACCCGGAACAGACGTTCATTTTCAATATCGGCATGACCGCCAATTAAATAGCGGATGTGCAGCTTAGCCACTTCATCATCAGACAGATCATCAACATCATATTGCACTTTCAAGGCTTCAAAGATGTCATGACGTTCTTTTTCACCGCCTTTCAAGCTAATGCCGACAAAGACCTGTGCGGCCGATGCATCACTGGCACGATAGTTAAACTCGGTAATATTACGGCCTTGCAGGGCGCGGCAGAAGTTCAGGAAGGAACCTTTCTGCTCTGGAATGGTGACTGCAAAAATCGCTTCTTTGCGTTCGCCCAGTTCAGTACGCTCGGCGATATAACGCAGGCGGTCAAAGTTCATGTTCGCGCCGCAAACAATCGACACGATATTTTTACCAATCAGCTCATGCTGCTCGACATATTTTTTGATGCCGGCCAGCGCCATAGCACCTGATGGTTCTACAATGCTGCGGTTTTCATCAAAAGTATCTTTAATTGCAGCGCAGATTTCATCGGTATTCACCAGCACCACATCCGGTTCGACAATCGGGCCAGAGTTATCTGATTTTTGCAGACGAATCACATCAAAGGGTTTTTCACCAATCTGTGCCACGGCGGTCCCATCGGCAAATAGACCGACCGAAGGCAGAACAATACGTTCACCAGCTTCTAAGGCTGCTTTCAGACAGGCTGATTCATCATATTCCACTGGAATGACTTTGACATGCGGAGCGACATCACCCAAGTACGCTGCTACACCGGCAATCAGGCCACCGCCACCTACGGCAACAAAGACATAATCGACATCGCGCCATTGACGTAAAATTTCATTGGCGATGGTGCCTTGGCCGGCCATCACTAGTTCATCATCATAAGGTGGAATGAAGGTCATGCCATCATCCTGGGCACGCTGAATGGCATATTTGTTGGCTACATCAAACGAATCGCCGTGTAGTACTACTTCGCCACCTAAACGTTTTACCGCCTGTACTTTAATATCTGGCGTGGTTTTAGGCATCACGATAATGGCACGAATCCCCAGTTTTTTTCCTGAAAGAGCCACGCCTTGAGCATGGTTGCCGGCTGAAGCTGTGATCACGCCACGTTCTAACTGCGCTTTAGGTAGTTGGCTAATACGGTTATAGGCACCGCGTAGTTTGAAAGAAAAGACCGGTTGTAAATCTTCCCGCTTGAAGCGGATGTTGTTATTCAGTCGTTCACTAATTCGTGGCGCTGCTTCGAGTGGGGTTTCGATTGCAACATCGTAGACTGTTGCTTGTAAAATTTGTCGAACCAAACGAGACAGCATGTTAATCTTCCATCTAACAGTTTAAAATAGGGGTTTATTGTAACAAACCCCTGTACATTTGGGCTGTAAAATCAGCATCAAATGTCAAAAAATAGTTGAGCGAAGTCATGAGTCTGTATGCAACCCAAGATGAGAAGAAACAAGCTGCGGCAAAAGCAGCCTTAAAACATTTGCCTAAAGGCGGGATTCTGGGTGTAGGCACAGGCAGTACCGTCAATTTCCTCATCGATTTATTGCCAGAATTGCAACTGGAAGCGGCTGTGGCCAGTTCTGAAGCAACGGCAGAGCGCCTGAAAAAGCTGGGCATTGAGGTCGTGGATATGAACAGCGTGGGCGGTTTAGATGCCTATGTCGATGGTGCAGATGAAATTGACCGTCATATGCACATGATTAAAGGTGGCGGTGCGGCGTTAACCCGTGAAAAAATTGTCGCGTCGATTGCGAAAAAATTTGTTTGTATCGTTGATGATTCAAAATGGGTTGAACAGTTGGGCCGTGAATTCCCGCTACCGGTTGAAGTAATTCCAATGGCACGTTCTGCCGTGGCACGCAAGCTGGTCGCACTTGGGGGTGATCCGGCGTACCGTGAAGGTGTGGTAACCGATAACGGCAATGTGATTTTAGATGTTTATAACCTGAACATCCTGAACGCACTGGAACTGGAAAAAACCATCAATGACATTCCGGGTGTGGTGTGTAACGGTATTTTTGCTTTAAACAAAGCTGATATTGCCATTGTTGCAACCAATAACGGTATTGAAGAGCGTACTGCAATTTAAACTTAACAGCTTTAAGAGTTAATCTCCCCAAGCCCCTCTTTAAAAAAGAGGGGCTTTTCTCCCTCCTTGATTAACGGAGGGCCGGGGAGGACTCTCTAAAAAGAACAATAATGACATTATCCGACCTTCCTGAAATTCAAATCACCCGTAATGTTCGTGCGACGCGACTGCGTTTACGTGTCGATGGTCAGCAGATTAAAGTCACGGCGCCTGTTTTTTGTAGCAATCGTCAAATCCAGAAATTTATTGCCGATGCCGAAAGCTGGCTGTTAAAAACCTGGCAAGCGCAACAGGCCCAGTTGCAGCGGGTTGATCAGAGCCTGCCTGCTGAATTACAACTGTTTAATCTCAATACGCCTATTCAGATTGGTTATCAGAGCCAGAAACAGAATTTTATCTGGGATGAATCGGCTTTACAGCTGTGGATTAGTGATCGACATCCTGAAGCTTATTTAAAAACTTTTATTATTGCCTATGCCAAGCAGCATTTGCCGCTGTATTTAGAACAGTTAAGTCTGGATACTGGGCTGAACTTTAACGGCTGTAATATCCGCCAGCCGAAAACCCGTTGGGGCAGTTGCTCGGCCCGCCACGATATTATGCTGAATAGTGCGCTGGTATTAATGCCAGAAGCGATTTGTCGTTATGTCTGTGTGCATGAGTTGGCGCATACCCGCCATTTTGATCATAGCCCGCGCTTTTGGGCAGAGGTGGCGCGGCATGATCCTGAGTTTCAGCAGCATCGACAATTTTTAAAACGCTTTCAGTTGCCGTATTGGTGGTTGGGGTGAGGGTGCCGGATCATCCTTGTTGAACTCACCCATTCCTCGTTCATTTTCTTGAAAAATCAGTACTCTGGTCGATCCAATAGATACATAAGACAAAAAACCATCAATACCGAGTAAAAAGGTTTAGAAAGCACAAACTTCCTGTCATACTACTGCTTTATTGAACATAGCACACTTGATTGAGGTATGAACGTGATTTCAGTAGGTATTGTCGGCGGTACAGGTTATACAGGCGTTGAACTTTTACGTCTTTTACTACGACATCCAGAGGTACAGGTCACTGTATTAACCTCACGTACTGAAGCTGGTCGCCGTGTCGATGATATGTTCCCAAGTCTGCGTGGTCATACCGATTTATGCTATTCAGATTTAAATATTGAAGATTTAAAACAGTGTGATGTGGTGTTCTTTGCCACGCCGCACGGTGTTGCCATGAAACACGCGGCCGATCTGGTTGCGGCCAATACCAAAGTCATTGATCTGGCGGCAGATTTCCGTTTACAGGATTTGGCCCAATTCGAAAAATGGTACGGCATGGAACATGCGTGTCCGGACATTCTTAAAGATTCAGTCTATGGTTTATCTGAACTGAACCGTGAGCAGATTAAAACAGCACAGGTGATTGGCAACCCGGGCTGTTATCCAACTACCGTGCAATTAGGTTTGGCGCCATTATTAAAATCTACTGAAACCTTGATTAAACCTAAAAGCATTATTATTGATGCCAAATCAGGCGTATCTGGTGCCGGCCGTAAAGCCAGCCTGGGCATGATTTACTCTGAAAATGCCGATAACTTCAAGGCTTATGGGGTGGCAGGTCACCGTCATCATCCGGAAATTGTGGAAGCATTGGAAAATATTTCTGGTCAAAAAGATGTGTTTAACCACATTGTGTTTGTACCGCATTTAGTGCCGATGATTCGTGGCATGCTCAGCACCATGTATATTGACCTGACCGATGCAGGGGATGCGACAGATGTACAGGCGCTATATGAACAGTTTTATGCGCAAGAGCAGTTTGTAGATGTAATGCCAGCAGGCAGCTCACCTGAAACGCGTTCAGTACGCGGCGCGAACCAGTTACGTATTGCGCTGTACAAGCCGCAACCGAAGAAACTGGTGGTGCTGGTGGCGCAGGACAATCTGGTGAAAGGTGCAGCAGGTCAGGCAGTACAAAACATGAACCTGATGTTTGGCTTTGCAGAGCAGGCTGGCCTCGAGGTGATTGGTCTATTACCATAAGAAACGCTTTTCGACTTCACACACATTTAGATTTCGATTTAAATGTGTGGTTTGAATGCAATCAAAACAAGAGATGACGATGCAGAATACGGATACCAATACCACGTCACAACCGACGCCACCGAAAAAACCTTTTATGCAAAGCAATTTACCTCTCGTACTCGGTGCAGCTGTATTAATGTTAGGCAGCGGCTTTTTGGGCTATTCGGTGGGGCATCGTCAGGGTTTGACTGTGGTCGGTTATGATGCCGATGCAGAGCAGCTGGTTGAAGTCGTACAGGAACAGAAAGTTCGTCTGGAAAGCCTGAATAAAACCCTGAATGCAGCGGTTCAGGAGCGTGATGTAGCGGTCAGCAATGCCAATGACCTGTATGCGGCCCTGAATCAGGCACGTAATGATAAAATCCAGGCCGATGGCATGGGCAATTTATACCGTGAAGTGCTGCGTAATCGGGGTGGTTTAAGTCTGACCATCCAGAATATTGGGATTAAACCTTTACCCGATAATGCCTATGAATATCAGCTCGATCTGGTGCAAATCAGCCCGAATAAGCGCCGTGCTTCAGGCAATGTTGAACTGCGTCTGATTCAGGGCACCGAGGTGCTGGTGGTGCCCATGGAAGACAATAATTTCAATTTTGATAATTATGAGCGCCTAACCGGCCGCTGGACCATGCCAAAAGGCTTTAGTCCGCAATTTATTGAAGTGCGTTTAACTGGTAGTACCCCTGTGACCAAGCGATTCAGCTGGGCACGTGGAAAAGCCACGGAAGCGCCTTCTGCCTTTATCTCTGAAATACCGCAAGCAGAAGCCACTGCGCAATAACTGTGAAATAAATCTCTTATGCGAAGTAACAAACGACCAATTTGTTTAAACGAAATCAAACAGTCTTTTCAGCAGTCTGGCATGGTGGACTGGCATTTTAATCCGCGTTTAAGTACGGATGAGCCGAATGAGCATGAGGACGGAGACATTGCCGTACAGACGGCGCCGCCTGAATTAAAGCGTCCACCACTATACGCTGTCGTTTTATTGAACGATGACTATACCCCAATGGACTTTGTAATTGAAATTTTACAACAATACTTTGCAATGAATCTTGACCAAGCGACTCAAGTAATGCTAACTGTACATTACGAAGGAAAAGGTATTGCAGGGGTTTATCCGCGAGACATCGCAGAGACCAAAGCAAACCAAGTCAATAATTACGCTCGATCTCAAGGTCATCCATTACTTTGTCAGATTGAGCCTAAAAACTAAGGGGGTTACATGCTCAGTCGTCAATTAGAAGTATCATTACGTTTGGCTGTTAGCATGGCTCGTCAAAAGAGACATGAGTTTCTGACGGTAGAACATTTATTATTGGCTTTGCTCGACAATGATTCTGCAGTAAATGCGCTAAAAGCATGCGGGGCAGATATTATTGTGCTGCGCAAAGAACTTGAAGAATATGTAGAACAACATACCCCTAAACTCGGTGAAAACAGCGATCAGGCACCGCATCCAACGGAAAGCTTTGACCGTATTTTGCAACGAGCAATTTTCCATGTGCAATCCAGTGGTGGTGATCGCACAGTCGAAGGCGCAGATATTCTGGTTGCGATGTATTCGGAACGGGATTCTTTTGCCGTATATCTATTAAAACGCCATCAAATTAACCGTTTAACCTTAACTCAGTATCTTTCTCATGGTACGCGTAAAGAAGAATCGCAAGCCGAAGAAGAAATTGAAGAACTCGATGGGGAAAGCTCAACTTCGGCCAATAGCGGTCCGCTGGAGCTGTATACCACCAACCTCAACAATGAAGCGGTGAAGGGCAAAACTGACCCACTGATTGGCCGTGAAAAAGAAATTGAACGCGCCGCGCAAATCTTATGTCGCCGTCGCAAAAACAACCCGCTGCTGGTCGGTGATCCGGGGGTGGGTAAAACCTCAATTGCCGAAGGTCTGGCCTGGTTAATCGTGAATGGTAAAGCGCCAAAACCACTGCTCAATTCAGAAATTTACAGTCTGGATATTGGTGCCTTGGTGGCCGGAACCAAATACCGCGGTGATTTTGAAAAACGCCTGAAACAGCTGTTAAATGCGTTAAAGAAAAAGCCGGAAGCGATTTTATTTATTGATGAAATCCACATGATTATTGGTGCCGGTTCCAGCATGGGCAGCACCATGGATGCCTCGAACCTGATTAAACCGGCGCTAGCCAATGGCACTTTGCGTTGTATCGGTTCGACGACGTTCCAGGAATATCGTCAGGTCTTTGAGAAAGATCATGCCTTGTCGCGTCGTTTCCAGAAAATTGATGTCAATGAGCCATCAATTCCTGAAACCATTGATATTTTACGTGGCCTGAAATCAAAATTTGAAGATTTCCACCATGTCCAATATGATGATAAAGCACTGGTTTCTGCGGTTGAGTTGTCATCTAAATACATTAATGACCGTTTCTTGCCAGACAAGGCCATTGACGTGATTGATGAAGCCGGTGCACAGCGCCGTCTGAAAGATGAGCAGGAAGATCGTCTGATTACCGTGGAAAATATCGAAGATATTGTGGCGAAAATTGCCCGTATTCCACCGAAAACGGTGTCTAAAGATGACAAGACTGTGCTTGAGCATCTGGAACGTGATCTGAAACGTGTGGTGTTCGGTCAGGATGAAGCGATTGAAGCGTTAGCATCTGCCATCAAACTGTCACGCGCCGGTTTGAAATCGCCTGATAAACCAGTGGGTAGTTTTGTATTTGCCGGCCCGACCGGGGTGGGTAAAACTGAAGTCACCAAGCAGCTGGCCAAATTGCTGGGTGTCGAGCTGGTCCGCTTCGATATGTCGGAGTACATGGAACGCCACGCGGTGTCCCGTTTAATTGGTGCGCCGCCGGGCTATGTCGGTTTTGATCAGGGTGGTTTGCTCACCGATGCGATTCATAAAAATCCGCATTGTGTGCTGCTACTCGATGAAATTGAAAAAGCCCATCCGGATGTGTTTAACCTGTTGCTGCAAATTATGGATCATGGCTCATTGACCGATAATAACGGACGTAAGTCAGACTTCCGTAATGTGGTGCTAGTACTGACCACCAATATTGGTGCAGAAAGTATTTCTCGTGTCAGCATTGGCTTTATGGAACAGGACAACAGTAATGACAACCAGGAAGCAATGAAAAAGGCCTTCTCGCCTGAGTTCCGTAACCGTCTGGACAGTGTGATTCAGTTTAAAGCCTTGCCGACCAGCGTGATTGAAAGCGTGGTCGACAAGTTCCTGACTGAACTGCAAGCCCAGCTGGATGAGAAAAAAGTCATTCTTGAAGTAGATCAGGATGCACGTGAATGGATGGCTGAACATGGCTATGACCGTTTAATGGGTGCACGTCCAATGCAGCGCTTAATTCAGGAACACCTGAAGAAACCACTGGCAGAGATGATCCTGTTTGGTGAGCTGGTTGAACACGGCGGCAATGTAGCCGTATCTGTCAAGAAAGAAAACGGTAAAGCCACCGGTTTGAAACTTGAAGTATTTGAAGATCAAACCGCTGAACCGGCTTAATCCTGTACTTGAATATGAAAGCCCGTGTACGCACGGGCTTTTGTTTGCTTAAGGTTTATCTTTTTACCTTTCTATTGGAAAGCTGCGCGTCACTTGTATTGTGAGTTTTTATGGATTTTTCTATCACTAAAATTCTGACCACGGTTTGCCTGTTCTTGGTGACGGCGGTGGCGGAAATTTTGGGCTGTTACTTTCCTTATTTAATTTTGAATCAGGGGAAATCACATTGGCTCTGGTTACCAACAGTATTGGCCTTGGCGGTATTTGTCTGGCTGTTAACCTTGCATCCGGCAGCATCAGGGCGAATTTACGCCGCTTATGGTGGAATTTACATTTTTACCGCGCTGATGTGGCTGAAATTTGTCGATCAAGTCAGTTTAAGTCGTTGGGATCTGCTGGGTGGTCTGGTGGTGATGTGCGGCGCGCTGATTATTATTTTGCAGCCACAAGGACTGGTGCGTTAATTTTTCTATTGTCATTGTGGGCTGAAAATGGGAATTTACTGCGGCAGGATCTACTACCGCAGTTAGTGATTAATCGGGTTGGTTTAGAATTTACATTCCGAATTTTTTAGCTGTAACTGATACTGCTGCTGCGCCGAGCTTAACTGCAGCTCAATCCGGTAGGGATTGACGCGTTGGAACTGATGCTCAAAAATCATCTCGCAATTCTGCAGTAAATTCTTTTTCATGATTTTTTTCACTTCGCTATGGCCAACATCCTGAGCAAACTGCTCGAAATCCGGGCTGTTAATCAAACCTTTCACTTCAACTCGGTCTGCAAATAGCTGCATCTGTTCAATAATCGTATTCTGATCGACCTGATACGGCAGGGTGCGTGAATCTTCCACACTAATAATATTCAGAATTTCATTAAGTCCGGTCGTATTCTTGATTTTGTACTCGGCATCAATGATCTGTTTTTGTTGCAGATACTGGTCCAGTTCACTGGCATGGCTGGTGAATGAAAGGGCACTGAGT
This sequence comes from Acinetobacter sp. YH12155, assembly GCF_013418255.1. Taxonomy (NCBI): domain Bacteria; kingdom Pseudomonadati; phylum Pseudomonadota; class Gammaproteobacteria; order Moraxellales; family Moraxellaceae; genus Acinetobacter; species Acinetobacter sp. YH12155. Next base: position 225,935 of record NZ_VPCK01000002.1, on the reverse strand, counting down.
CCGAGGGCTAAAACTGTCGACAAATAGATTTTATTGTTCATTCGAGTCACACATTATGAGCTGTATTTTAGGTATTTATATCAACATGAATAGGGAGGATAAGCAACCACCCGATCTGGCTTCATCTTTATAAATATAAGAAATATATAATCTATTTATCTGTAAATTTTTATATTTAAAGACTTTTTAACTAAAAAATTGATCAAAAATTACATTTTATTTTTTGTGTGAAGTTTCCACTAAAAGTTATATTAGCAACGCGCTTATGCTGTATCTAAGCAAAAATATCTCCTTATGTGGCAAGAGCTTATCGCCTATACATGAGAAATTTCAATAAATTAAAAATGAGGAAGATAAACCTTGAGCCAAGCTTATACCAAACAGGAAAAAGCCAGTCGAATTAAGGGAATTATCGGGGCGGCCTCGGGCAACCTCGTCGAATGGTTCGATTTCTATATCTATGCTGTATTTGCTGTTTACTTTACCCAAGCGCTGACTGCACCGAACATGGATAGTTCTACCCAGGCCATTTATGTCTGGGGGGTATTTGCGGCAAGCTTCTTTATGCGTCCGATTGGCAGCTGGCTGTTTGGACGTATTGCCGATAAACATGGCCGTAAAAAGTCCATGTTGATTTCCATCTGCCTAATGGCCTTCAGTTCCTTTCTGTTTGCTGCATTGCCGACTTATGAGCAAGTCGGGATGGCGGCACCGTTCCTGCTGTTGCTGGTGCGTTTGTTACAAGGCTTGTCGGTTGGCGGGGAATATGGTGCGGTTGCCACCTATATGAGTGAGCTGGGTTTAAAAGGTCAGCGCGGCTTTTTTGCCTCGTTCTAATATGTGACTTTAACCGGCGGACAGTTACTGGCCAGCTTGCTGGGTGTAATTTTCCTGAGTTTTATGACCGAGCAGCAGTTGCAAGACGGCGGCTGGCGTATTCCGTTTGTGATTGGTGGTCTGGCTGCCATTGCCTCACTGCTGGCACGAAGCCGTCTGGAAGAAACGTTGTCACATGAAGACAGCGATAAAGAAGAGTCGGGCAGCTTAAAAGAGCTGTTTAAAAATCACTGGAAAACTTTCTTGCTGGTGGTGGGCTATACCTCGGCGGGTTCACTTAGTTTCTATGTGATTACGGTTTATTCCAAAACCTATCTGACCAATATCGGCATTGATTCGCAGACGGTCGGGCTAATCATGACGGGCTGTATTTTTATTCTGATGGTGGCGCAGCCATTCTTCGGGATTTTATCAGACAGGATTGGTCGCAGAAATTCGATGCTGCTGTTTAGTGGTCTGATGGCGATTGCCATTTATCCTGTTATGGCAATCTGGATGCGTGCCTTTAGTGATTCACCCATGATGGTGGCCTTGCTGTTGATTTTCCTGATGATGCTGTTAAGTCTGTATACCTCGATCAGTGGAATTGTAAAAGCGGAAATGTTCCCGCCGCATGTGCGTGCACTCGGTGTTGGTTTCTCTTATGCGGTTGGTAATGCAGTATTTGGCGGCTCAGCCCCTTCAGTGGCTTTACAGTTTAAATCAGCCGGTATTGAAAACAGTTTCTTTATCTATGTGATTATGATGCTGGTGATCTGTTTCTTCTATAGTCTGCAAATTCCTCGTGAAGCGCGCTATTTAAAAGATGATCATTAATCCGGATTTCATGACTTGATCAAAACGAAAAAAGCACCGGGAATGAACGGTGCTTTTTTATCTTGATGCGGTTAGCAATTATTTTAAATGCTCGTTGATCAGGAATTCCATTAGGGCTTTTTGTGCGTGTAGACGGTTTTCCGCTTCATCCCAAACCACAGAATTTTTATGATCCAGCATATTTTCTGAAATTTCTTCACCGCGGTGTGCAGGCAGGCAGTGCATGAACAGACAATCTGGATGCGCTAGATCCATAAGGCGTTCATTAACCTGATAGTTGGCAAATGCCTGTTCACGGATTTTCTGTTCTTCTTCCTGCCCCATGCTGGCCCACACGTCAGTCACGATTAAATCGGCATTGACTGCGGCATCTTCAGCAGAATCGACCAGTTCAACACAGTGAGCAAATTCAGACAGGAATTTTTCTTGTGGCTCATAACCTTTAGGTGCAGCCACTTTCAGCTTGAAGCCCCACATGTGTGCCGCTTCAATATACGAGTTACACATATTGTTGCCATCACCAATCCAGGCTACAGTTTTGCCTTCAATTGGACCGCGATGTTCAAGGAAGGTTTGCATATCGGCCAGTAATTGACATGGATGATGATCGTCAGTTAAGGCATTAATCACCGGCACTTTGGAATAAGAAGCAAAACGCTCCACAATGTCATGTCCAAAGGTGCGAATCATGACAATATCCAGCATGCTTGAAATCACGCGTGCTGAATCTTCAATAGGCTCACCACGACCTAACTGGGTGTCGCGTGGAGATAAGAAAATTGCGCTACCACCAAACTGATTCATACCAGCTTCAAACGATACACGGGTACGGGTACTCGACTTCTCAAAAATCATGCCCAAAACTTTACCAATAAAAGGTTGGAAAACTTCATGCTGATGCTGCTTGCGTTTAAGTTCAATTGCGCGTTGCAAAATCTGGTTAAGTTCTAAAGTCGACAGGTCGCGTAAAGTGAGAAAGTGACGTAGAGCCATTCGTTACTCCACAATAATTGCTGAAATTGAAATCAAAACAACAATTAGTTGTTGGTTGGTTAAATAAAACAGGGAATCGGCTAATATACTATATTGAATCGAAATTGCAAAAAACTAGACGATTTGGTGACCTTGCAGAAAGTGATCGACACAGTAATGAATATAGTCATCTGTGGTTTGCGGGTCATCCTGAACAGGCAAGCCCATTAAAATCCGCCATTCCAGATTACGCAGAATGCCAAAGAACAGCTGCGCTGAATAAAGTGAATTCTCACAGCGAATCAGACCCTGGGCGGCGGCATGATCCAGCGCATGTGCAATGGAAGTTTGCAAATGCTTGGGGCCTTGTTCATAGATATAACGCGCCAGTTCCACATTGTGCTGGGTGCGCTCCAAAATTAACCTTAAAAAGGCAGAATTGGCCGGCACACTTAAATGGCTTTTAAAATTATCTAGTGTATGAATTAAATAAGCCCGTAAATCACCCTCAAAAGATTCAAAGGGTAAGCAAATGTCTTTAAAGAACTTTTCCGCACGATAATCACAAATGGCGGTAAACAGGCCTTCTTTATTGCCAAAATATTTATAGATAAAGGCCTTGGAACCACCGGCATGATGCACGATATCATCCAGCGAGACAGCATCGTAGCCATGTTCCAGAAACAGGTCATTGGCGCTCAATAATAAAGCCAGACAGCGTTCATGCCCACGCTTGGTCGGAGGGACATCTTTGCTAAAGGGTTCTAACTGAGCCAAATCATGCATAATCAGGGAGCAGGCCGCCAATTGGTAAGGAATAAATATAATTGTAGCAAATATATGACCGCTTGGCATGGAATAGCGTAGACGGAAATGTATTGACTTTTTTCTTACAGATTTACTTGAATATTTGACTAAAGTTTTAGGGACTTTATTCTAATTGGTCATGGTTTAGGCAAAGATTCTGAGTATACTCAAGCCTCAATAATTAGAAACTACTGTGGAAAGGACGATGACAGAACAAACATCTGCAGGCTTAAGATTCAGACAGGCGCTGGACACGGAAAAGCCCTTACAAATTATCGGTACAGTCAATGCCTATGCAGCCATGATGGCAAAACAGGTCGGCTATAAAGCCATTTATGTATCGGGTGCAGGTGTCGCCAATTATTCCTACGGTTTGCCGGATTTGGGCATGACCAGCCTCGATAATGTCCTGGAAGATGTACGCCGTATTACAGAACGTGTCGATACACCTGTGCTGGTGGATATTGATACCGGCTGGGGCGGTGCATTTAATATTGGCCGTACCATCAAGCAAATGATTGCAGCAGGTGCTGCTGCGGTGCATATTGAAGATCAGGTGGCGCAAAAACGCTGTGGCCATCGCCCGAACAAGGAAATTGTGACCCAGCAGGAAATGGTGGATCGTATTAAAGCGGCAGTCGATGCCAAAACTGATCCCAACTTTGTGGTGATGGCGCGTACCGATGCCTTGCAAAAAGAAGGTTTGCAGGCGGTGATTGACCGGGCCTGTGCCTGTGTCGAGGCAGGTGCAGATGCCATTTTTGCAGAAGCCATGACCGACATTACCATGTACAAAACTGTTTGTGATGCAGTCGGTGTACCGGTACTGGCCAACATTACCGAATTTGGTGATACGCCGTATTACACCACTGATGAACTAGCTGAGCAGGGCGTGCGTATGGTGTTATATCCATTGTCGGCAACACGTGCAATGCAAAAAGCAGCGCTGGAAGTGATGCAGTCGATTCGTGAGCATGGCACACAAACCCATGTGCTGGATAAAATGCAGCAACGCAAAGAATTATATGAATTTTTAGATTACCACACCTTTGAAAACACATTAGATAAACTGTTCAAGCAGGAGAATTAAAACAATGGCTGAAGGAAAAGTACTGACTGGCGCTGGATTGCGCGGACAAGTCGCAGGGAAAACCGCATTATCGACGGTTGGAAAAAGCGGTGCGGGTCTGACCTATCGTGGTTATGACGTGCAGGATCTGGCGGAAAACTGCCAGTTTGAAGAAGTCGCTTATCTGATCTTCTTTGGTGAATTACCTACCAGCGAACAACTAACCAGCTATAAAGCCAAGCTGAAATCTTTACGTCAGTTACCAGATGCACTAAAAGAAGTGCTGGAGCGTATTCCGGCCGATTCACATCCCATGGATGTGATGCGTACTGGCGTGTCGATGCTTGGCAATCTGGAAACCGAACAGTCGTTTGATGTACAGCAAGATGTTGCCGACCGTATTTTGGCCGCTTTACCGGGCATTATCTGTTACTGGTACCGTTTTAGCCATGACGGCGTACGTGTTGATGAAAATACCGATGATGATTCAATTGGCGCGCAATTCCTGCATCTGTTACGTGGTGAAAAACCAAATGAGTTGCATGAACAGGTGATGAACGTGTCGTTAATTCTGTATGCAGAGCATGAGTTTAACGCATCCACCTTTACGGCGCGCGTGTGTGCATCAACCTTGTCTGATATGCATTCATGTATTACCGGCGCGATTGGTTCACTGCGTGGTCCACTGCACGGCGGTGCCAATGAAGCGGCTATGGAAATGATTGAAAACTGGACCTCTCCAGAAGAAGCTGAGCGTGAAATGCTGGGCATGCTGGAGCGTAAAGAGAAAATCATGGGCTTTGGTCATGCTATTTATAAGGACAATGACCCGCGTAATGGCATTATTAAAGTCTGGTCAGAGCGTTTGGCCAAAGATGTGGGTGATACTGTGCTTTATCCGGTATCGGTCCGCTGTGAAGAAGTGATGTGGCGCGAGAAAAAACTGTTCTGCAACGCAGACTTCTTCCATGCTTCGGCCTATCACTTTATGGGTATTCCAACCAAGCTGTTCACGCCAATCTTTGTGATGTCGCGTGTGACCGGTTGGGCGGCGCATGTGATGGAACAGCGTGCAGATAACCGTATTATCCGTCCAAGTGCGGATTATACCGGTCCAGAACTGCGTAAAGTGGTGCCAATTGCAGAGCGTACCTCGGCGGCTTAATCTACCGTGTACTTGAATAAAGCCTCATCTGAGGCTTTATTTTTTGCTGCTATATTTTTTCGCTCCATTTTTGCTGTTATTGAGAGTTGCTGAGCAGAACCGGATCTTCAATTGGATAGCCCATTTCAAACGGAATACCTAAATATTTTACAGTCACCAGCATTTTGGACTGCTGCGGGATGTTATAGACCTGGTGAATGTTCAAGCCTTGCTTGTAACTGGTGGCTTGCTGGACCGTACTGCGGAAGTTCCCCGCATCAACCCGATAGCAATACTGCCACTGCGGCACTGGTTCCGTACCATTAATCCAGTCGGCACTACGTTTGCTACTGTGCAAAACCTTAATTTGTGCCTGTTGCGTTCTAAGCTTGGTTAAGGGGTTTAGGCGGTTTTTAATTTTGGCCAACTCGGCATTAAAGCGGGTAGGCTGCTGGTCATAGTCAATCTTTTTGGTTTTGGGGTTAATATACAGCGAGTTGACCTGAACCAGCTGATTCGGCTGTTTCGATTTAAAGTTGTAATAATACAGCTGTGGCAAACGGCCACGGCCATCTTCATAATGGCGCAGCAGATAGACTTTTTGATCTTTCTGGTCATAGCCCAGCACTTCAATCCGTTGCTGGCCGCCGACGGTGGCAAAACTGATGATGGGCAGACAGGCCAAAGCAGAAAATAAGAATGGTTGAACCAGTTTCATACTTCGACTCCACATTGCAGGATATGGTTTTACTTTAAGCTAAAATCATGGAGAAAAGATGAGAAACAGTGTATCTAAGCAGGTGAAGATAGAATAAGTGCCAATACTTCCTGTGCCACCAATTGGGTCAGCTGATCCAGCCGTTCAATCGGGCTACCATCCAGCAGATAATGAAAATTATGCAATTGCTGCTGATAGTGAATGGCAATATAAAAAGTGCCTTCGGGTTTCTCTGCGCAGGCGCTGCCACCAGGTTTCAGCAAGCCGGTACAGGCCACCACAATATTGGCCTGTTTAAACAGAGCCTGGCCATGCAAGGCCATCTGCGCGGTAATTTCCGCAGATTCCGCCGTGTAATGCGCAATCAGTGCCGGATCAATCTGTAACAGGTTGGCTTTAATGCTCGGGTCATAGCTGACCAGCGCCCCGAGTAAAATATCTGCGCCGCTATTTTTATAAATTGAAAACTGGCTGCATAAATAGCCTGAACTGGCACTTTCAATAAAGGCAATGGTCAGTTGCTGTTGTTCCAGCGCATCACAGCAGCGTTTCAGCATGATGAATCTCCATTTCTTCTTCTTTTCCAAGCGATTTTAAGCGAGATCAGCCTCAATCTTGTTGCGGATTCAGGCATTTAGCACTAAAGATCGCGCGTTCCGGTTTCAATTGTATAGCAGTTAGGCGAAACTCGAAATTATCGGTTTATTCTGCTGCAAAAGAATGGTAAAACTAAAAATAAAGTGCTTAGTGAAAGTAGGTTAATACAATGAAAACGATTGTGAAATATATGGTCTTAAAAGACCTCGACTACCAGTTAGGAACCTTACTTTTCCAGGAAGAATTACAGGCCGATGCTTTATATTTTGACCAGATTCCTGAAGTAATTTCTTATCAGAACCATCAGTTTAAAGTGATTAGTAAAGAACTGAAACGCGTCCAGAATGCAGCAGAGCCAGAAAACCTGCAACGTATTATTGTCAAAGTCGTGACTGTGGCATAATACTGAAAGTCGCCTGCGGGCGGCTTTTTTATACGCCTTATTTTTAAAAACTGTTGCAAGAACAAAGCCTGAATTAACAAGAAAGCTGAAATATTGACCAAAGCCATACAGCGCGGCTGTCCTAAATCATGAACAATAAAAACAGTTCAACACAACAATAAAGACAGGAGTCGATGATGGCTAAACCAGAAAAAACCTCGAATGAAAAGACCCAGCAACAGCAACCTCAACCCAAGACCGATTCACAAGTGATTCCAAATAAAAAGAATCCGCATCCACAACATCCAAGAGATAAACAGGATACCGCCGTACAGCGCTAAGTCTGGAGGAGACTTATCCATCGGCTCCTAATTTCTCATAGTTAAATCAAACGTGTTGCAGGACAGGAAGCGTCAGTATAGCGCAGAGCTCGCAGCAGTTTGATCAAGGAGATGCAAGATGAAGATCGGTTTATTATTTGGCATGCTTGCCAGTTGTACGCTAATGGCATGTCAGAGCGTACCTTCTACACCAGCACAACAGGTAGATGTGACCAAGTCCTTAGGTTTAAAGCAGTGTGAGGGGGATGATCCCAAAGTGCGTTTACAGCAGCTGAAAGAGCAACTGCAGCAGGCCGGGATAGAAGTTTATAATGAAGCACTCGGGCATGATGGTCTGGTACATATTACTGTGTGTGGTGCCAGTACCGGCCAGACTGCCATCTTTACCATTTCGGCCACACAACTGGGTGCGGCGCAAGGCTTGGGTTATCAGCTAACGCCAGCACCTTAGTCAACAAAATGTGACAAGTAACGTTTTGAAATTACTTTGAAAAATATGACTTATCGTTTAAAAAAATAAAAAATGGAAGCTTTTGCCAATGCTGGAAATCCAGGAAAATAGGACAATTTTAATCAGGAAATATGCGCTGTAAGTTATTATTTTCTCTTGACTTTCCTCTTTATGAGTTTGGGTCCATACATCCCTCGTATGGACTCTTTTTTTTGTCCAGTTTTTAATAGAAATGTAATTTATTAAAATATTTTAAACAATGGTAAAAATCGAGCAAAGTTAAATAACTGATATTTTTTATATTATACATTTATATATTATTTTTTCTATATTCTTAAAAATGAAACTTTTGCTACTTATATTTAAAACTAATGAATAAAGGTTAAAGTGAGGTTAAAGCAGATGAACGATGTCAGCTTGGAGTTTTTAAATCAGGCCATTGATAAGTGCCTAAAAGAGGGCAAGAAACCGAAAAAACTACGTTTGGGCTATAAATTGTATGCGCATTTTATGCATGATATGCGTTTTTCCAAGGAAGTCCGAGATTCTGCACTCGATCCGGACAAGCGCCGTTATCGTGGAATCAAGCTAAAAGTGACCCAGGATGAGTATGAATTAAGTTTTGTGGAAAAAGAATAATCTGGATTTTTAAATAGATAAAAAGTAAATGTTATTTTTTGCTAATTTTGGTGATAGAAATTTAATATAAATTACCAAGTATTCTGGATTTATATACATGTGGGGGATGTATATTATAAATAGGTGAGCTTTTGTAATATAATGCAATTGGTCATATCACTATTTCTTGTTATAAGAATAGAACAATAATAAGAAAGGAGTATGGATATGAAAGTGAATACACGACGGTCTTTAGATATTACGGTTCTGGTGAGTGCTTCATGTATTATCACCTGTCTGATTTACTTATTAGGGCAAACCAGAGTCGTGCTCTTTTAAAAATAAAAACCACCTTCGGGTGGTTTTTATTTTCCAGTTGAGATTCGTTAAACCATATTAACCTTCAATCTGACAGGCTTCTGCGCAGGCACGACAGGCGCGGGCACAGTTTTGACAATGTTCATCTTCATGCTGGCCACATTCTTCGGCACACAGTTCACAGGCTTTGGCACACAGGTCCATGGCTAAATGATGTAGCTCCGAGTTGCGAACTTCAAAGGCAACACAGAGTTTGCAGGTTTCAACACAGTCCAAACAGCGCTGGATGCAGGTTCGCATCATCTGCACATGTTCTTCGTGTAAACAGGCATCTGCGCAGCGTTGACAGGCAACAATGCATTCCAGACAGGCCTGTATTGAAAGCGAAGATTGTTGAACGGATGAAAGATGCGGCAGCTGATTCATAAGCAGATCCTCGAATAAAGTCCGGTTGATATCAAAATTTATTGCGGTATTTCAATCCAGGTTTCTTGTACTTCTTGCAGGTTTTTAATCAGGATAATGCGCTGCTCACAAATATCACCCACCCAGGATAGCGGGATCAGATGTGCTTTGCCTTCGGCATCCTGACTTAATTGAATTCGATCTAAATCCAGAAACTGTTCAATTTGGCCCAGATGAACGCCGTTAGCGGTAAAGACCTCCGCATGTTGTTGCAGTTCATGATGACGAAACTTGGCCATACTGCTGCCTCAAGAACAGGATTTTTTTCACTCTAATGCAAGCTATCGCGCAAAAGATGAAAAGCAATAAAAGCGATACAAATCAGCGGCAGATATTCACGTCGTATTAAACGGTTACATGCTTTTAAATAGAATAAAGAGAGGCGTGGGTTTTATTTATATACAAGGGTATTTTATTTATGACAGTTTTGTCCTATTTATATCAGACAGTTTAAGTGGATAAACTGCCTGATTTATTCTGATTTAAAACCGATATTTAGTTATCGCTCGAAATCATACTTTTCAGGACATGATCGCGGTCAATAAAATGATGTTTTAATGCCGCCAGTACATGACCTATCAATAATAGGCCTGCTGCCCAGGATAAATAGATATGTAAGGGTTTGACGATGGCTAACAGCTGCAGATTGGCCTGTACCATTCGTGGAATTTCAAACAGATAAAGTACCGGTGCCGGATGACCGGCGCTCCAGCTAAATAAACAGCCGGTAATCGGCAAGGCCAGTAGCATAAAGTACAGAGCTAAATGACCCAGATGAGCCAGTTTTTGCATAAGTGGTGACATGGTGTCGGGGAGTTTTGGCACCGGATGGGTATAGCGCCAGAAAATCCGGATGACAATTAGGAAGATGAGCGTGGTGGCAATATTTTTATGCAATTTAATGACAACGCCTTTAAAGCTGCCATCTGCTTCATAACTCAAAAAGTTACCGCTATAAAAAACCAATAATCCAGGCCGCTATAAAAATAATTGCCATAAGCCAGTGCAAGACTTGGGCGGTGCGGGTGTAGTAGAGTGATGTGTTATTCATATTCTAGAAGAGGATAAAAAGATCCGTTTTATCCTAATCTGTTCTTGTTTGCTCGGAAACCGGACAAATGCAACGTAGCGTTCCAGATTTGGGGGGATCACACATTCATTCGATTAGGGATGATAAAAAAATGAGAAAATTTGACTTATATAAACAATCTTAATAGCGCCCATTGGTCAATTCTAGGCTTCGATAAGAAGCTTGTAATAGATTGCGCTACTAGACGATTTATTGAGTTAAATCGCCCAGATGATCAGTGATCACGAAAGATAAGGGGCTTCTGGCTGCATATTAAATGATCTGCATCTGATCTCATCTTAAGGATTTCTTTTTTCAATCTGTTGAGTTGCATCACAAAGCAAGTGCTAAAATACTGAAATTCGGCAGAGTTTCTCAGCAGTATCCTCAACTGCAAGCAAAGGAAAATACATGCAACCCAATGCACTCATAAAGTTCCATCACAGATTTAACATGCAAGGATTGGGCGGCTAATGCGATCACTTGCAATCAGTACACGGCTCGGTGGTTTCTACTTTTTCTACTACGCTATTGTTGGAACCTTCATGCCGTTTTGGAGCCTGTATCTGGAAGATCAGGGCTTCAATTATCAGGAAATCGGGATTCTGTCTTCCATTGCAATTATCACCCGTTTTTTTGCCCCTTTTATTTGGGGCTGGATTGCCGATAAATCCGGTAAACGCATGTTGCTGGTGCGTATTGCCACCTGGATGGAAGCCTGTATCTGGTTCATGCTGTTTATCATTCCGAATAGTTTTCAGTCAGTCGCGTTGCTGATGCTAATTTTTAGCTTTTTCCAGAATGCCATTTTGGCCCAGTTTGAAGGGGTGACTTTATTCTGGCTGGGCGATCAACGTGAACAGCTGTATGGCAAGGTGCGTAAATGGGGATCGGTCGGTTTTATTGTTGCGGTATTTGGTATCGGTGCCTTGCTGGAAATTATTCCAATCTCCATGCTGCCGGTATTGTTGCTATGTATCGCGTTTCTGGCATTTATCTGGTCTTTTAGTATTAAAGAACCCAGCGCTGCACCTAGTTCCCAAAAACAGCTGGAGCCTTTGTGGCCGGTGTTAAAACGGCCTGTGGTGGCCTGTTTTTTCCTCATTGAGTTTATTCTGCTATTTTCGCATGCGCCGTTTTACAGTTTTTATAGCAATTATCTGAGTCAGGCTGGTTTTAGTACTTCAATAATTGGTTTGTTGTGGTCAGTAGGTGTGATTGCGGAAATTATCATGTTTGCTTATGCAACCTTTTTTCTGTCGCGCTGGTCATGGCGAACGCTGGTGATGGCCTGTTTGCTGCTGACCGGTTTACGCTGGATTATTGTGGGTATGCTACCTGACAGTTTTATCGCCCAGTTTTTTGCCCAAACCATCCATGCCTTTAGTTTTGGCTTATTCCATGTGATTGCGATGCGGGTGATTTTTCAGAATTTCAGTTTGGGGCAGCAAGGGCGAGGACAAGCCATCTATAGCACCATGTGGGGTATGGGTGTGGCGTTGGGAAGTATTCTGGCCGGTTATTATTGGGATATTTTTTCAGGGCAAACGGTCTTTATCTGGGCTGGCTTATCTACATTGCTGGGCTTGTTACTGGTCTTTAGTTTACCGAACCAGCTGCAAAAACAGGTATAGAAAAAGCCGGTCATATCGACCGGCTGTTGAATCAGGCTATTCAAGTCTTTAAATTTTGATGTGCTGATATTGCGGGAACCACGGCTGAGCCTGTTCCAGTTGTGCAGCCAGTTGTAGTAATACATCTTCACGAGCAAAAGGTGCAATAAACTGAGAACCTAAAGGCAAGTGCTGTTTATTCCAGTACAGTGGCACAGACATCGCCGGTAAGCCGGTAATATTGGCCAGCTGGGTAAAAGGTACCCATTTCAGGTTTTCCCGTACAATCTGATCGACCAGTTTGCCTTGGGTTAACAGATGCGCCTGTCCGACTTTCAACAAGGCTTTTAACACCGGTTTTTGCCAGGCTGGCGTTTTAACTTCGCCATTCTGGGGAGCTACCGAGGCTGTGGCTGGGGTCAGATATAAATCATAACGGTCAAAGAACTGGTTCATTTGCGTGGTATAAACGCCCCAGTTATTCAGGTTGTGAATATAGTCCAGCGCAGAGGTTTTGGCACCAAATGCAGCCAGCGCCAGTGAGTCCAGCTCGAAATCATCATCACGTGAAGGATACTGTGCGCGAATCTGGCTGAGCATATAAGAGAACTGACTAAACCAGGTGGTAATAAAATCTTTGGCTAGTTGCATGCCATCAATAGCCGGCTGATCTTCAATTACTTCATGCCCAAGGCTGGTTAAGAGTTTTACAGTGTGCTCAATCGCCTGAATAGCGTCTTTCGATACAGCGGTGCCAATTGGAGAGCGGGTGCTAAACGCAATTTTCAGTTTTTTTGGTGCTTGCTGCATCAGCTGCAGATATTGACCTTCCGGGCGCTGAATCTTAAATAAAGAGCTGTGTTCTTCGCCGTGGGTTGCATCAAGCATGGCAGCGCTATCCCGGACACTGCGCGTCAACACATGCTGAATGGCAGCGCCGTGCATGGCTTCACTCATGGACGGTCCCCATGGGGTACGGCCACGACTCGGCTTTAAACCGAACAAGCCGCAATAAGAGGCAGGAATACGAATCGAGCCACCGCCATCGCCGGCACCGGCCAGTGGCACAATACCGGCGGCCACAGTAGCCGCAGAACCACCCGATGAGCCTCCACTATTATGTTTTAAATGCCACGGGTTTTTACAGCTGCCCCAAGCATCCGGTTCGGTAATGCCTTTGATTCCGAATTCAGGAGTGTTGGTACGGCCAAAAGTCACAATTCCGGCCTGTTCCCAACGATTGACAATTTCAGCGTTTGTTTCGGGAATATAGCCCATTCTTTTTAAGCCTTGACAGCCATAAGAAGTTGGGTAGCCCGCATATTCCTGAAACAGGTCTTTGACCAGAAAGGGTACCCCAGCAAATGGACCAGACAATGGTCCTTGTACGCGTTGCTGGGCATGTTCATGCATCGGAATAATAATTGCATTCAGGCTTTTGCTTTGTTCGGCGCGTTGTACGGCCAGTTCCAGCAGTTCCGATGCCTGAATTTCTTTTTTTGCCACTAATTCGGCCAGCCCCAGACCATCATATTTTAAATATTCTTGTAACTTCATTTTCAATCCTGAAAATATAAATTGTCAGAAACTGTTGTAAGAGATTTTACGCAAAGTTGCAAGGCGAGATTAAAATTTAAACAGTAAAAATTAGCGATTTTGGGGCTTAAAAAAATTGTTGAGTTATGTTTATGCACTAAGTTTATTGCAAAAAATATGCTAACGTTAGCGGGTACTTTATATCATTGAATCAATGTATGAAAAAACTTTATCTCACCAGTTTAATGTTAGTATGTTGCACTGCCGTGATGGCCAATGAAACAAAAACGACAACAACAAATAGTGCTGCCGCAACTGCTGCAAAAGCGCCTGTCATTGCCAATACTGTTCGTGTCATTACCCGTCCTGAAATTGTGGGATTGTGGGGCATGGAAATTCCAAATAACCGCAAATGTATTGAATATTATAATTTTCGGGGCGATAACGATGTCATTATCAAAAGCGGTCAGGAATGGTCGTCTGGCATCTATGACTATCAGCCGGCAGAAGATCCGGCCAGCAGTTTACCTGCCTTAATCATGCAAATTAAATATGACAATAATGAGGTCGATTGTTCCGGTTATCAGGAAGATCAGACCGGGGAGATTTCACAATATTTTGTGCAATGGAAAAACCCGCATACTATTCATTTCTGTAGTAATGAAAAAGCCGAACAGTGCTTTGCCACTTTGCGCCGTGTTTTGCCTTAAAGCTGAAATTCAGCCATAAAAAAACCGCTGAAATCAGCGGTTTTTTTATTTTCACAAGGAAACGCTTAGGCTTCCTTGTTGGCACCTTCAAGCTGCTTTAACAAATGCTTTTCCAGGTAGTGAATATCCATTGCCTGTTTGCAGAAGTTTTCATCTTGCAAGATCAGATCTTTATGTAATGGAATATTGGTTTTCACACCGGTCAAAATCATTTCATCCAGCGCCTGACGCATGCGCGCAATACTGGTGCTACGGTCTTTACCATGCGCAATCAGTTTAGCGATCATCGAGTCGTAATAAGGCGGAATGCTATAGCCCGGATAGATATGTGAATCTAAGCGGATACCGGCACCACCAGACGCGTAGAAGTTTTCAATCTTGCCTGGTGATGGCAGGAATGTCGATGGATCTTCCGCATTGATACGGCATTCAATGGCGTGACCTTTCACCTGAACATCTTCCTGCTGAATGTCGAGGCCTAAACCACCGGCAACGCGCAGCTGTTGTTCAATAATATCAATCCCTGTGACCATTTCAGTTACCGGGTGTTCTACCTGAACACGGGTGTTCATCTCGATAAAGAAAAACTCGCCATCTTCAAACAGGAACTCGAAAGTACCGGCACCGCGATACTGCATCATCTTACAGGCGTTGACACAGGCTTCTAAAATATCTGCACGTGCTTGCTCTGGCAGGTTTGGTGCTGGTGCTTCTTCCAGAACTTTTTGATGGCGACGCTGTAAAGAGCAGTCACGGTCATACAGATGGATGGCATGGCCGTTACCATCGCCCAGTACTTGCACTTCAACGTGACGAGGCTTTTGCAGGAAACGTTCCATATAGACCGTATCATCACCAAACCACATTTCCGCATCACGCTGCGCCGCTTGTACCGATTCCAGCAGGGTATCGACACGTTCAACAATACGCATACCACGACCACCACCACCGGCAGCTGCTTTAACAATCAGTGGAAAGCCGATTTCTTTGGCTTCAGCCAGGGCATTTTGTGGTGTTACTGCATGAGCAGAACCCGGTACAGTCGGTACGCCGGCTTTACGCATGGCGGTAATGGCAGAAACCTTGTTCCCCATTAAGCGGATGTGTTCTGGACGCGGACCAATAAAGATAAAGCCTGAGCTTTCTACAATTTCGGCAAATTCCGCATTTTCAGACAGGAAACCATAACCCGGGTGAATGGCATCAGCACCGGTAATTTCTGCTGCGGTAATAATCGCAGGAATATTCAGATAACTGTCGCTGCTCGCGCCCGGACCGATACACACGGCTTCATCACAGAAACGTAAATGCATCAGGTCTTTATCGGCATCGGAATAGATACCGACAGTTTTGATTCCTAAAGTTTTGCAGGCCCGGGTGATGCGAAGCGCAATCTCACCACGGTTTGCAATTAAAACTTTTTGCAACATTGTGAGTCCCCGTGGTCTTAAGCGCGGTAGCGGAAGAGTGGTTGACCAAACTGAATCACTTCACCATTTTTAACTAGAATTTCTTCAATCACGCCGCTTTGAGTTGCTTCAATCGGGTTCATGATTTTCATGGCTTCGATAATACCTAAGGTTTCACCTGCAGAAACGGTTTGACCGATTTTCACAAAAGGTGCTTCACCTGGGCTAGGTGCTGCATAGAACACGCCAACCATAGGAGAAGTTTCAACTGCGCCACGTGGAGAAGATTTCGGTGCTGATGGCAGATCTGCTGCTGGAGCAGGCATTGCTGGAACTGCTGCCGCTACTACTGGACTGCGACGAGTAAGCGCAATCGCCTGATCGCCTTCTTTAACTTCAATCGCTTGTAAGTCAGATTCAATCATCAGGTCGATGAGTTTCTTGATTTTACGGATATCCATGAGACAGTATTCCTAATTAAGATTGCGAAGTGAGTTGAATTTTTTCGATAACGTAGTCAAGTGCAGCAGCATAGCCTTTTGCACCCAATCCGCAGATCACGCCTACAGCTTTATCGGACAAATATGAATGATGTCTAAATGCTTCACGTGCATGCACGTTAGACAGATGGACTTCAATAAACGGGATGGCAACGCCAAGAAGTGCATCACGTACTGCGACTGAGGTATGGGTCAGGGCTGCAGGATTAATAATGATGAATTGAACGCCTTCTTGACCTGCCTGATGAATTCGGTCGACAATGGCACCTTCCCAGTTACTCTGGAAAGTTTCTAGCGAAAATGATGCATTTTGCGCTTGTGTCATGAGCTGCTGATTTATATCCTCAAGGGTAAGGTGTCCATAAACCTCAGGTTCTCGCTTTCCTAGCAAATTTAAATTCGGTCCATGAATAACCAAAATGGTTGAACTCATCCAGCCTGCTCCAATTAATAAGTTGCAAATAGTCTTTGCAAGATGTCTGCAAAGTTTGCTTATTATGGCATGAAATTCCACATTTTTTTTATAATTTCTTTAAATTTACGTGAAAAGCATGTCGCAAAATATGGCTATATCATGCAAACTTTGCATACAATTCGCAATGTTAAAAGATTCCAAATTTGCACGAAATGACGGTTTTTTACATTGTAATGAGAATTGACCAAAACCATTCACAGGTTTGCCGCAAAATAGTTTGATGAGTTTAAGCCCAAGTAGATGGCCTACATGTGCATCCGGTTTTATCTCTGGATTTCCCCCGGAATGCTATCCCTGAATTTGGGGAGTTTTTATCCTCCTCCTGATTTCTATATTGAATTGGCCGCGTTTTAAAATTTATACCATTCAATATATCTGCTGAGAGGTTGCCGCTATAGATTCTGTTTTATCTGGCTTTAAACTACCGTGTTGCTATCTTTATTTATTATTGAATTACAAATATTTATCTTTATTCTGTGCTTGGGATATAGTACTTAGATCAGTCATTAGCGTGCTGTTTAGATCAGTTTAGCATGTGCTTAATAGTTGGGCTGATCTTTCAGATAGAGGGTGTATGGGAATAGGTTAAGACGCTAACAAGAGATGAGCAATCCTGATTATGAACAGTCATTGTGAAGAGAATTAGAGTAGAGTGGATTCAAAAGTGTTGGATTTATTTTCAGGAAGTCATTGACCAATTCTTTCATTGAAAAAGACAGTTTCGTGTCTTTCTGTACGAAAGCCGTTCAGGCAAGGTTGGCAAAATTTGATAGTTCACGTATTGCCTAAACTGATTTGGCGAGTAGGGCCTTGATTTTAGAATTAAAAAATAACAGTATTGCTTTATTAAGGGGAAATCTTCTTAAAAGCGACGAATATCTTAATTTAGCCTAAATAAGGCAGATCTATCTAATTCAGCCTGTGACAACTCTGTATCGGCGAAGTGCTGTATAAATAGACAAATAGCCCTGATGTGCTAAGATAAAGACATATTACACACAGTGTGAACAGGAGTTGTCCAATGACAGCTTATACGATTATGAAAGCAGGCAAGGTGGAGGATGATATGATTCCAAAACTGGCGATTCACGCATTTCGTGATGCCTTTAAGCAGGCATGTGCGTCTTCAACTGTGGTGTATGTGAAAGATCAGCAACTGGTACAGCGCCAGCCGAATGGTCAGGAAAGCGTAATGAAAGATGTATCGGCGGCTTATCGTAGTGCGCAGCATCTTCCAAAAACCTTGACACGTAAAAAGAAATTACAGACCGTTCACTAATTTATGCCACAACCCCGCATCAGGATGTTCGCAGGTCCGAATGGTTCAGGAAAAAGTACCATTAAGGAATATTTGTTGCCCCATCATATTGGGGCATATTTAAATGCAGATGAACTCGAATATCAGCTTAAACACTCTGCAGTTTTGCATTTGGACCATTATCATCGGGCATTGAATGCAGCTGCTTTAATTTTCTTTCTAGAACAAAAACAACGACCGCAGGCAAATACATGGGTGCCTTTATTACGTCAGCCACCGGTACTGATTAGTGCAAGCTGCGTACAGTTTGATCCTGCAGAAATCGATTCCTATTTATGCGCGCGTATTATTGATTATATTCGCCTGGAATTTTTACGTTTAAAGGTGAGTTTTACCTTTGAAACAGTGATGTCGCATATTTCCAAGGTAGAATTTTTACATGAGGTAAAACGTCAGGGATTTAAAACCTATCTGTACTATGTTTCCACGGTTGATCCGCTGATTAATATTGCACGGGTGCAGTATCGCGTAGAGAAGGGTGGGCATGGCGTGCCTGAACAGAAGATTAAACAGCGTTACTACCGCAGTATGGATTTATTAATGCAGGCGGTGGATGCCACAGATCGAACCTACTTTTTTGATAACTCAACGGATGGTCAAGCCGCATCGTTCCTGGCCGAAATTGAAAACGCCGAGCTGTTAAAATAAATCCCGAGGTGCAGGTGTTGCCAGAGTGGTTTGTAGAGAAAGTTTTAAATGCTTTTGAGTAAGCCAGTTCACTTGGATGGGTACTCATCTCTATTTCTGATCAGCAGCTTTAAAACGCCAAGAAATTAAAGCAAAACTACATAATATTATGCCGAAGTACAAAATTTCCCGAGGATATATTCAGGGAATTTGCTCAACTATCAAGATCAGCTAATTAATTCAGATGATTTTTCTAGCAAACTGTTTTCCATTTACAACCTGTAAGGCGGTTTATTAAACTAAAATAGTCTTTATCCAAGTCCTATTTTTAGAGATGTGCTGGCCGCGCTAAGCCTCTAGTCATTGGAAGCTTTTTTATTTCCTTATTTTTTAAACGCTTCATTCTCATTCCTTTATCCCTAAAATAGCCTAAGCAATACTCTCCTTAATCAGCAAATGACAACGCAAAAGCCAGAATAAAGGAAGGGGGGAGGATGGTTAGCTCTTTGTAAGAAAGGATAGCTATTTATTGATATTTTATATATTATAAAAACATATAATGTTTTGGGTGTATGGCGATGCATGATTTCCTGATTGCGTTTTTAGGTGGTCTTTTATTAGGGGCCGCCGTGGTCGGCTATTTATATGTGAACGGACGAATCGCAGGGATTAGTGGTTTGCTGGCTCAGGTGATGCAGCCAAGCACCATCTTTAAAACACCGGCGCTGTGGTTTTTATTGGGACTGTTTGTTACGCCGTTTATTTATGGAATCTGGCAGCAGCCACAGATTCAACTTGACGCCAGACCACTCATGATGGTGGTGGCCGGTATTTTGGTTGGTTTTGGGACCCGTTTAGGTTCGGGTTGTACCAGTGGTCATGGTATTTGTGGAATCAGCCGTTTATCCAAACGTTCGATGGTAGCGACCTTGACCTTTATGCTGACGGGCGTATTGACAGTGTATGTCATCCGCCATATCACAGGAGCATTCTAAAATGAAAAATATCTGGGCGTTTCTATTTGGCGGATTATTTTCATTGGGCCTGATGATTTCGGGTATGTCCAATCCGGAAAAAGTACTAGGTTTTCTGGATATTTTTGGGGATTGGGATGCCAGTCTAGCTTTTGTGATGATGGGTGCCATCGCCGTGGCTTTTATTCCGTTTCAAAAGGCAGTACGTCAGGCCGAACCTAAGACGGTGTATCATGAGGCCATTGAGTTACCGCGGCAAAATCAGCTAGATTCTAAACTGATTATCGGCAGCGCTTTGTTTGGGATTGGCTGGGGAATTGCCGGCATTTGTCCTGCACCTAGCTTTACGTTAATTGGGTTGGGCTATTATCAGGCGCTGTACTTTATTGCTGCGATGATGTATGGCATGTATCTCCATCATCGACTTTTAGGGAAAAAATCATGACCGCTACGCCAGTTGTACAACATTTTTTTGACAAAGAGACCAATACATTCAGCTATGTAGTGACTGATCCGGCCACGCAGCAATGTGCAATTATTGATAGCGTCTTGAATTATGATGCGGCTTCGGCATCTACCTCGACTGAAGGTGCCGACGCAATCATTAGCTATATTCAGCAAAATAGCATAAGCGTTGAATGGATTTTAGAAACCCATGTGCATGCAGATCATCTGACCGCAGCCCAGTATTTAAAAGAAAAGCTCGGTGGAAAAATTGCCATCAGTAACAAGATTATTGTGGTGCAGGATACGTTTGGCCGTATTTATAATCTGGATTTGAAATATTTGAATGCGCATCAAGCCTTTGATTATCTGTTTGATGATCATGAGCAATTCAGTATTGGTGAATTAACGGCCTACAATATTCCAACACCAGGGCATACACCAGCCTGTTTAAGCTATGTGATTGGTGATGCAGTCTTTGTCGGCGATACCTTGTTTATGCCGGATTATGGTACTGCACGCTGCGATTTCCCGAAGGGTAGTGCAGAGCAACTGTTTGATTCTGTGCAAAAACTGTATAAGTTGCCAGCGCAGACACGGGTATTTTTATGTCATGACTATCTGCCTGAAGGGCGTGAGGTCTTTATACACGAAACCAGTATCCAGCAGCAAAAAGCCGAGAATATCCATATTCACGATGGCACGCAAAAAGCTGAGTTTGTAGAAATGCGTAATCGCCGTGATGCCGGTTTATCGATGCCAAAACTGATTCTGCCTGCCATTCAGATCAATATGGTGGCCGGACATTTCCCTGAACCGGAAGCCAATGGCACGCGCTATCTGAAACTGCCACTCAATTATTTCAACAAATAAACTGGATCGGCCAATGCTTTCGTGCAACTGGCCGATATTTTTGAACCGATACAAAATAGCCTAAGCAAAAATACAATTTTAATAAAACACTTATCCTATAATATCGAGATAGCCAAAACCGATGCATTCAAGGAATCAAAAATGCTGCTCAATTTCCAGACTTCACAACAACATCTATCAAGCACCGACATTCCGGTTGTTCTTATTCATGGTTTATTTGGCAGCTTGAGTAATTTAGGTGTGCTGGCACGTGCGTTACAGGAACGTTATCCGGTCATTCAGATTGATGTGCGTAACCACGGAAAATCGGAACATTGCCAGAGCATGAGCTATACCGAGATGGCGCAAGATGTACTGGAAACCTTGGATGCGATTCAGGTACAAAAATTTATCGTGATTGGCCATTCCATGGGTGGAAAAATTGCCATGCAACTGGCTGACCTTGCACCAGAGCGAGTGGAAAAACTGGTGGTGCTGGACATGACACCATTTGCCTATCAGGAAAATCATCATGATCAGGTGTTTGATGCGCTATTTGCTGTCAAAAAAGCACAAGTGGAATCACGCCAGGATGCCACCCAGATTATGCAGCAGCATTTGCGTGAAGATGCAGTGATTCAGTTTCTGATGAAATCGTTTAGTAAAGGGCAGTGGTTATTTAATGTTGATGCACTTTATGCATCTTATCCGAAAATTTTATCTTGGCAGTCAGTCAAGGTGGATGCACCAAGTTTATTTATTCGTGGCGGCGCCTCTCCGTATTTATCTAAACCGGAACACTATGCGGCCATTGAACAGCAGTTTAGTCAGGCTAGCATTGAAACTGTTGAAAATGCGGGCCATTGGCTGCATGCAGAGAAAACTGCTGAAGTGGTTGATAAAATCCAGCAGTTTTTATCTGCATAAGCCCGGTATTGTTTTAATCAAGTGCATTGGCCATCAGCTGACCTTCCGAGGTCAGCTTTTCCGCCATTTCCCGGGTTTTCTTTAAGCCTGGCATCCGGTATTCGGTATGACCATAATCTTTAATGGATTTCCAGCGGCCACCCCAGGTCAGACCAACCGACTCCGCCACTTCGCCATACAGTTCATAACCGCGCATTGCCCACGGGTCACGCTCGGAAATCACCACTTTGCCATTGCGTTTAAAGGCCACATCGGCGGCTAAACCAAATTGATGATAGCTTTGATAACCACGGGCACGGGTGGTGTTTTTATTTTTGGACAGCGAGTTTTGTCGCTCCGGACTACGATAACCCTCCAATAGCACCAGCTCATAGCCGTGGCGTTCTTTCATGATTTTAAACACCATCAGCAGGCGCTGTTTATAACGCGGATTCATCTTATGCCACTTTCGGTCAGCGCTCACAATTGATGGATTGACATGAGAATGAGCATGTAAATCTTCCACCGCTGGATCATAACTATGCTGATCTGCCGGCACAGCCGCCCACTGATTTTCCAGTTGCATGGCCTCAACCACGGCGGCTTCAACCAGTGCTTCTTCTACTTCAGGGGGTGGCGACAGCATTTCACCTTCAAGCAGGGCATAAACTTGAGGATCGACTTCTCTTAAATAGTCAGCTTCAATTTTGGTGGCGCTAATCGGGCGGGTAAAGGCAAACAGGATGATGCTGGAAAACAGAAAAAATCCGGCAATCAGAATCCACCATTGCTGAATATGCCAATGGGTTTGAGTCTGTTCTGCTGCAGCCGCATGATTAAACTGTTGAGCCAGACTTTTCACCGAGCTCAACTGTTTTTTGCCGTTGGGAATAAGTGCCTGAAAACCGGATAATACCTTGGCCCGCAGTTCATAAGACAATAGCAGTGCCAAACTGCAGGCAACAAGCACAAAGGCAATAAAAATAACCGCAATCATGGATGAATAGCAGTGTCCTGTACGCTTACAGTTTCAACTTTTTCTACCGGTTTACGGGTGACCGAAATTTGGACACTGGCCTGTGGTGTTTCTTCTGGTTCTACGGCGGCCATTGGTACCACGACCGGTGCAGCCGGTTTAGCAGGAACAGCTTTGGCTGGTGCTGGAGCTGGTTTTTGTACAGATGGCTGTTTTGCTGTCGCCGCAGGAGCACTGGCCATGTCTTGCGGAAAGTTCGGAGCTACACGCGCTTGATTTGGCGCAGGCTGGGCAGCAACTTTTGCTGGTTGATGGGCAAAGATTTTACTTAGTTCACCATCATTGGGTTGCTGAAACTCAACCGGATGTTCAGCCTGCATATTTTCGAGCTCGTCAAAACTGCCAGAGTGATCGGTCATCTGGTTTTTTAATTCTTCCAGTTCTGCCGGCAGTTCCGATGGAGTAGCCGCTGGCGCGGCCATTGCCTGAGTGGACTCTGCTAGTGTTGTCGATGGCTGGCCTGCATAAAAATAGGCATAACCGGCTAAACCGGTGACCACGACCCCCGCCACAAAACCGCCCAGACTATATAAAAGTGGCGACGGCGATTTTGGCTTGTTACTTTGTAAAATCCGTAATGAAGTTTGTTTTTCGTTTGCCATGTTTTATCTAAATTTTATGGTAAATGAATGGTGATATGCGCCTGTTCCGTTGGTGCAGTAATCACGTTTTGATATTGGCTCATTGCGCTACTGTTCTGGTTGGACAGCATGTAACGCAGGCCGGCAAAGGACAATAAGGCAAAAAGGGCTAAGAACAGCAAAATCCAGAAAAAAGGTAATTCACGGTGAATAATATGTTTGATCTGATCCGGTAAGGCGGCAAAAGGCGAAAACGCGGTTTTCTTGCCTTTCAGATAATCAATTTCATCGCCAACACGCGCCACAATATGGTTCAGCGCTTCCATCGACTCAATACGATATTTGCCCTGAAAGCCCAGCAGCATGCAGTAATGATAAACCTCTAAAGCCGCCAGACGTTCTTTGCCACGACTTCTGAGCTGTTCCAGCATTTCAAAAAAGCGATAGCCGGCCAGCTGCGAACCGAACAGATTGAGTTGTAGGGGATTAATCAGCCAGTGATTCTGCAAATCAAAAAATTGCGGGTCCTGCTGGGTCACAATGGTTTCATCCAGCAAGGCACAATACGCATATTTGGCATCGTGAATATCATCGGCTGAAAACTGCAGTTTTTTTGCCTGGGTTTCAAAGCGGTTCAGCATATCCATGATTTTTTCACGGAATGCTTCAACATTGCCTGGCACATACTGGTTCTTGATCAGGAACACAATATAGAAGCCGTCATGAAGTAAATCGACCAGATTGGCACTATTGCTAATTTTCGGGTTGACCTGTGGTGGGGTCAGACCAGTACCAATCTGACCATCATCAAATAAGGAAGGTGCATGATGTGGAGTATTCATGAAAAAATGTCCTTAACCGTTCATGACAGCAATAAGTTCAATAGAAAGATCCTGGAAGCCGGCCGGCACATAGATACAGATCGATTCCGAGTCGAGCATGCGTTGATACAGGTCATTATTCGGCTCAATTTCAAAATAGCTCACTCCGGAACGTACCGGAATAGCGGTCGGAACCTGCATCAGGTGATGAATTGGAATAGCCGGTAAGGCAGCCATCACGCGCTGTTCAACATCAACCGTATTACCGACTTTAAAACGCAGTGGCACAATCTGGATCAGTTCATGCGCCTGCATCATCGAGCTGGACACGGCAATATACAGACGGGTATCGCGAGTAATCTTGTCGGATTCCAGACTGCCGACCCAATAAGACGGACGGATTTCTTTCAGGGCGATGCTGATATAACGGCTGGAAATAATGGTATCCAGCAATTCTCTGAGGATGACATCCAGCTGTTCAAAACTGTCCTGTAGCTGATGATGCTTATAACGCGGCAACTGATCGACTTCATAGGCCGTCGAGAAGGTCAGCAAAGAACCAGTTAAACGTAATAATTCAAAAAATAGACGTTCCGGATGAATCTGGGGATATTGCAGAACATGACTTAAAGTCGCATGTGCAGTATTTAAGGCATTCACCAGCCAGAACGAAACAATATCGCCAGAACGGAACTCAATCAGTTTCTGTTCATTTTCCCGGTTATTGGTTTGAATGGTTTTGATTTTGGCTTTAATCACATTCAAGGTACGGCGCAGGCCTTGCAGCAGGCTGTCGCTCGATTCAATATGTAAAATTGGTGGAATAAATTTGCGCTCAAACTCGAAATGGCCGGAACTGTGGCGTTTGATTTTGGCCACCGGCAAATAGATAAAGCCATCCATTTCATGATTTGGTTCAAACTGGGCATCCAGCAGTTTAAATTCGGCACGGCGTTTCAGCAGGGTAATATCTGCCGGGGTAGCGTCGGTGAATAAATCATGGGTTTGAGTGAGATGTGAATGGTAACGGCCCGGTTGAGCGCCAGATTCAAACACCACATTATTTTTATTTGGCTGTACAATCGGTAGCGCTAGATAAACCAGCATTTCACCACGCAGATTCAGGTCATCCAGCTGTACCGGTTCAGGTAGTAAATCACGTGCTGGCGCCTGATAGATTTCTCCATCTTGCCACAGCATTTCAATACTTTCTAAAGCCAGCACATGGGTATTTAGCTGAGCTTCATCAAACTTTATAGATTGCACACCATAAGCAAATGGAATGGTGGAACGAACAGTATGGTTCAGGCGCTGTTCATGATAGCTGTCTTGCAACTGAAAATGTTGCGGGCGTAAAAATAAGCCTTCGCCCCAAAGAATTTTATCTGCTTTAAACATGGCACTTACCAATCACTATTTGTTTCATTAGAGCTTTGCACACCCAGTAATTCCTGAATATTTTCAAGCGGGTTGTCATTTTTAATTACCTGAGTCAGCCATTCATGCAGCGGCATCTGACTCCATTTAATGGTTTTTTGCAGCATGTAGCTGACCGGGCTATGGGGTTCATTGGCCTGAAAGTAATCGGCAATTTCCTGTAAAACCTGCATGGCCTGTTCACGGTTGGCCAGATGGTTTTGAGGTTGCGGTTGAAAACCGGTCGGTGCATTCATGATGGGCATCGCTATGGCAGGGGCTGCTGTAGTATTAATGGCATCAGCAGTCACAATGTTATTCTGTTCAGGTGCTTCAACCAGAGTCTGCGCGGCAAAGGCATCTGTTTTATATAATTTTTTAAGCGTGGAATGAATCGAATCAAGCTGTGAGTCAATAGCGGCAAAACTTGGCGCATCCAGGCCCATTAATTGATCCAGTACTTCTTTTAAACTTGACCACTGCTGCAAAATGTCCAGAAAGTGCTGGTAATTCTGGTATTGCAGCGACTTCGAGGTATTCAACAGCGCCTGATCAAACTGTTCCAGCTGTGGCGCAGCCGATTGATCAGATGAATCTTCACTTTGCTTGCGACGCAAATTGTCCTGATACAGAAAATTGTCATAATCACGCAGGCTCAGGTGCGGTGCAGTCACAATCGGCACGGTTTTAATCAGCACCGGAATCTGGTTGATCAAACCTTGTAATAAACCAATACGCTGGTCCAGATCATCATCTTCAATTTCCGGATGCAGCTGCAACCAGTATTCATTTAAGCTGCGATGGCTGAGTTGTATGGCTTGAGCAATGCCTTCAAAGCCATACAAATTGCTCCATGCTTCCAGCAGCCAGCCATATAAACGGATATCCTTGGTTTTACTTTCCAGTAATTCAGTCGATTTGCTATGTACAAAGCCCCAGTCGGCCTGTTTGGGTTCGGAGACCCAATCGCCCTGATCGAGAAGCGGATCATCCTGAGTTTTGGCCTTTTTAATGGCATGAAACTCATTGGAAAAAGAATAGTCTTCTCCGCAAGGCTGTTCAGCCGAAATGGGGTGTAACAATACATCGAGGTTGAGGTTCATTGCTGTTCTGAATCCTTGATCACGCTTCAGTCATCTTTGCTTTTTTACTGCTTCGTTTTTTGGCCGTTTTTTGTTCCGGATCGAGCTGATAGATGATTTCATCGTCTTTGACATCAATATGAATCAGTTGCGGAATTTTTTGCTCGGCCAGTGCCATCAGGATTTCTGTCGCCAAGGCCGGAAGCACCGAAGAATTCAGAATATTGTCGACATTACGTGCACCACTATCGACTTCGGTACAGCGACTCAGCAGTAATTCAATTAAATCGTCGGAATAGCTGACTTTGGTCTGGTACTGCTGTTCCAGACGCGCGGTAATTTTACCAAGTTTGTGCTGGATAATTTGCACCAGTAAATCATCATGCAATGGGTAATACGGCACAATCCGCATACGTCCTAAAAAGGCCGGTTTGAACTGCTTGTACAAACTTGGTTTCAGCTTTTCAATCAGCTGTTCTGCGCTTGGCCATTCATCTACCGGCAGCGGCAGGCAACTTTGCATGATGGCGCTGGAACCGGCGTTAGAGGTCAGCAGGATGGTAGTATTTTTAAAGTCAATCAGGCGACCTTCACCATCTTCGAGCATGCCTTTATCAAACACCTGATAGAACAGCTCCTGCACATCACTATGCGCTTTTTCAATTTCATCGAGCAGAACCACGCTATACGGATTGCGGCGCACGGCTTCTGTGAGCACACCGCCTTGACCATAACCGACATAACCTGGCGGCGCACCTTTTAAAGATGAAACCGTATGCGCTTCCTGATATTCCGACATGTTGATGGTAATCAGATGCGATTCGCCACCGTATAACTCATTGGCCAAGGCCAGGGCAGTTTCAGTTTTACCAACCCCACTTGGGCCGACCAGCAGGAATACGCCTTGCGGTTTGTTTGGATCTTCCAGCTTGGCTTTAGAGGTTTTAATGCCTTGCACCAGCTGATGCAGGGCAAAGTCCTGCCCCATAACACGCTCAGAAAGTTTATCTTCTAAGGTCAGAACCTGCTTGATTTCATCATTAACCATTTTTCCGACAGGAATACCGGTCCAGTCCGAGATAATTTCATTAATAATCTGGGCATTGACGCGTTCAAATACCAGCGGATGTTGACCTTGCAGTTGCTGCAACTGGCTGCGTAACTGCTGCATCTGGGTCTGGCTGTTTTCATCGGCTTCGGTCTGCTGTTCTAGCGTCTGAATCTGCTGAACCAGTTCCAGTTCTTGTTGCCATTGCTGTTGTGTATCGGCAATTTCCTGCTCAAGAGCAGTAATTTTCTGATTTAAACCGTCTAAACGTTCATGATGAATCGGGAAGTGTGCATGTTCTTTTTCAACAATTTCGCGTTCAAGTGTTAAATTGTGCAGCTGCGCCTGTAACTGATCGAGTTTCACCGGCTGGGCATTTTGAGTCAGCGCCACACGTGCAGCGGCGGTATCTAATACACTAATCGCTTTATCCGGGAGCTGGCGACCACTGATATAACGATGTGAGGCATGCACAGCCGTGACAATTGCTTCATCATCAATATTCAGCTTAAAGTGATTGGCCATCACCGGAATCATGGCGCGCAGCATATCAATTGCGACTTCTTCAGTTGGCTCTTCAACTTTGACCACCTGGAAACGGCGGCTGAGCGCGGCATCTTTTTCAAAATACTGTTTATATTCCGCCCAGGTGGTGGCCGCGATGGTACGTAACTCACCACGAGCCAGTGCTGGTTTCAGCAGGTTGGCGGCATCATTTTGACCGGCCTGACCACCAGCACCAATTAAGGTATGCGCTTCATCAATAAACAGGATAATCGGATGAGTCGAAGCCTGAACTTCCTGAATCACCTGTTTTAAGCGGTTTTCAAATTCACCTTTAACACTGGCACCAGCCTGTAACAGGCCCATATCCAGCACATGCAAATGCACGTTTTTCAGCGCATCGGGTACCTGGTTATTGGCAATTTTAAGTGCCAAACCTTCTACCACCGCAGTTTTTCCGACACCCGGTTCACCCGTTAAAATCGGATTGTTCTGACGGCGACGCATTAAAATGTCCAGCATCAGACGGATTTCAAATTCACGGCCAATCACCGGATCAATTGCGCCCGTTCTGGCTTTTTCAGTCAGGTTAATGGTGTATTGATCCAGCGCAGGTGTTTTTTTGCTATTTGGTGCAGGCTCGATAGCTGTGATGCTTTCAGTTTCAGCCGTTTCCGGGACAGTAGCGTTTTCATTTTCGACACTTTTGACACATACATCTAAGAATTTGTGCTTCATGGTGTCAATTGGGAACAGGTCAAACAAGCTCGAAGCACGCACTGCAATCTGATAAAGATCAGGTGCGGTTAGCAAAGCAACCAGTAAGTGACCGCTACGAATTTGCGGATTTTGCTCGGCCGAGGCTAATAACCAGGCTTGCTCTAACAGACGAATGATAGATTTTGCAAAGATAGGTGTACGAGAATTACCCTTTGGCAGGTGACTGACACTTTCTTTTAAATCATGAATGAGATCATCTTTTAAAATTTTATATTTATCGAGAAGGAGACTCAGGTCATTTTTATGGTCTTGGGTTAATAATTCTAGGAAAAAGTGTTCTATTTCAATTTCGTAGTTCTGCTGATTAATACAGGCATTGGCAGACTTTTCTAAGGCTGTTCTGGCATGACTTGATAGTTTATTAATCAAAATTTTTAAATTATTCATAACACGCTCTAGTTATAATTCCAGTCCAAATGGGTTAAAGTAGCGACCATGGGCTGAACATCGTTTTCAGTAAATAAAATAAATTTTACTTACATATCAATAATTTATATTGATATAAATATTAGGGTTGTAGTATTCTACCTAAAATTTTTTCAAAAATGAAAACAAATAAGACAAAAATAATTTTACCGGAAACAAAAGTATGACAATTATTGTCGATAGTTGGCAGAATTTGTCTTGACGCCAGAAGTTTATTTTTTGTTAAATTTGCGCGATGTTTTTTTTGATAAAAATTGTTCGTGTTCAGTTTTCAAATACACCCATTCACTATAAATGAATTTAGAAATTAGAGGCTCGTTTTGAAAAAAAGTATTCTTCTTTTTCCCCTAATGGCGACACTTTGTGCCACCCCAATTGCTTATGCAGATGAGCAGATTGAGCTAAAACGAGGCTGTATCAAGGATTATCCGCTGGTTAAGGGAGAAACTGATCAGGCATTGTTGGGGATTTATCAGCAAGTGTGTGCCAAAGAAAATAAAAAAAATCAAGAGGTGAAACAAGAACTGCAAGTTCAAGCCGCAAAACGTTTTCAGGAACTTGGTAAAAATATGAAGACCCTGCAGCTGGTAGAACAGCTGGAAAACCAGGGCGTACGCCATCCAGACCTGACTGATGCGCACTTTTTAGCAGGCGTTTCGATTGCCAAAAATGCCTTAAACTATATGCGTACCGAGCAAATGCGCTTTTTATCTGACGAAGTGACCTATCCAGCGGCCAAGGAATTATCGGATACTATCCGCGCTTCAGTGCCTGCTCCGGATACCAGTTCTGCCAAGGCCATTACCAATGCATCGCTTGCCAAAAAAGCTGCAGCCCAACGTGCTGCAGCACGTAAAGCAAGCAGTAATGCAAGTCGTGCTAAAACCACACGTACCGCATCGACCAAGGCAGCAACTGCAACAAGAACAACTGCTCCGGCAGCAAAACCAGCGGCTTCAAATAATCCATTTGAATCGCTACGAAAATAATAAAACAGGATCACTGTATTATGGCTAAACGTGAAAGTGTACAAAAGAAACTTCAGCGCATTCGTCCTCCACGTGTTCAACTGACTTATGATGTTGAAGTGGGTGATGGTAAAGAAGTGAAAGAATTGCCTTTTGTGGTGGGGGTATTGGGGGATTTCTCTGCTGCTTCTGAACTGGAAAAGACCAAATTAAAAGATAAAAAATTCATTAATGTTGACCTGGATAACATTGATGAAGTGATGGAATCTTTGGCGCCACGTGCAGCATTCGATGTGGAAAATACCTTAACTGAAGAGGGCGGTCGCATGTCGGTGGATCTGACCTTCACTTCCATGGAAGATTTCCGTCCGGAAAGTGTAGTACAACAGGTTGATCCGCTGCGTAAACTGGTCGAAGCACGTGAGCGTTTAACCGATTTGCGTAACAAGATTTCCAATAGCGAACGTCTGGAAGATCTGCTGGATGAAGTATTAAAAAATACTGACCAGATTCGTAAATTAAGCGCGGAGGCAGATCATGACTAATGCTCAGGCCGTTCAGGCGCAAACCCAGACTGCAGAAGAACTGACTTTGCTGGACTCGATTGTCGAGCAAAGCCGGATTGCCCGCAATGAAGAAGAACATGACCGTGCCAAAAGCCTGATTGGTGAACTGGCCAAAGAAGTCATGGCCGGCACAATCACTGTTTCTGAAAACATGACTTTGTCGATTGACAAACGTATCGCTGAAATTGATGCGCTGATTTCTGCCCAGCTCAGCAAAATCATGCATCATGAGCAGTTCCAGAAAATTGAATCGACCTGGCGCGGTTTATATTATTTCTGTCAGGAAACACCGTCGAATCCGCTGATTAAAATCCGCATGCTGAATACGACCAAAAAAGAACTGGTCAAAGATTTCCAGGGCGCGACTGATTTTGATCAGAGTACCTTGTTCAAGAAAATCTATGAAGAAGAGTATGGTTCATTTGGTGGTGCACCGTATGCGACTTTAATTGGTGACTTCGAGTTTGACCGTACGCCTTCAGATATGTATCTGCTGGAGCAGATTTCGCACGTGGCTGCGGCATCGCATGCACCATTTATTTCTGCGGCAAGTCCGAGCATTCTGGGGCTGGAATCGTTTACCGATATTGACCGTCCACGTGATGTATCCAAGATTTTCGAAACTGCAGAATATGTACAGTGGCGTTCATTTCGTGACAGCGAAGATTCACGTTATGTCGCATTGACCATGCCGCGTGTATTGGGCCGTTTACCGTTCCATCCGAAAGATGGTGCAGCCACTGAAGGCTTTAACTTTATTGAAGAAGTGTCGGGCCAAAACCATGATGAATATTTATGGATGAATGCGGCGTATGCCTTTGGTACCCGTTTAACCAATGCCTTTGATATGCATGGCTGGTGTGCGGCAATTCGTGGCGTTGAAGGTGGTGGTCTGGTCGAAGGCCTGCCGGTCCATACCTTTAAAACCAGCGATGGCGAAGTGGTCTTCAAGTGTCCAACTGAAATTGCCATTACTGACCGTCGTGAAAAAGAATTAAGCGATTTAGGCTTCATTCCACTGGTACATTGTAAAAATACTGACTACGCGGCGTTCTTTGGTGCGCAATCTGCACAAAAACCGAAGAAATACGACAGCGATAGCGCCAATGCCAACTCGGCCTTATCTAGCCAGATTCAATATATTATGGCGGTTTCGCGTATTGCCCATTATTTAAAAGCCATGATGCGCGACAAGGTCGGCAGCTTTGCCTCTGCTGGCAATGTTGAAGCCTTTTTAAATGACTGGTTATCGCAATACGTCTTGCTTGACGACGGTGCCTCTCAGGAAGCGAAAGCACAATATCCACTTCGTGAAGCATCGGTAAAGGTTGTAGAAAATCCTGCTCAGCCGGGACACTACAAGTCTGTGGTTTTCTTAAGACCACATTTCCAGTTGGACGAGTTGTCGGTTTCTTTGCGACTTGTTACTGAGTTACCTCAGTCCTCAAATTGAGGCAACTTATAATAACTTTTAACTAAAACAGGAAAATTTATAAAATGAAAGATATCTACGTACAGTTTCGAGGGAAGTATAAAGTTGATGGCGAATCGCGTGACGCAGAGCACAAAGATTGGCTAGAAGTAAATTCTTGGGCGCACAATATCCGTCAGCCTAAATCAGCGACTTCTTCAAGTGTAGGTGGTCATACTGCTGAGCGTGTAGAACACTCAGACATGGTTTTTGTTAAAGATTTGGATGCAACCAGTCCAAAACTTTGGGAAGCATGTTCTGCGGGTTATACCTTCGATGAAGTACAGATCGATTTCTATCGTGCTAACGGTGACAAGCGTATCAAGTACCTGCAAATCAAACTGAAGCATGTACTGGTTTCAAGTGTAACGCCAACCGTGAATGAAGAAGGTGTTCCAACTGAATCATTCGGTTTGAAATATGCTGCAGTCGAGTGGACTTATAACCAGCAAGATATTAACGGTACCCAAAAAGGTGCAGTTACTAAAAAATGGTCACTTTCAAATAATACAGCCTCTTACGCTGCTTAATTTGTATGACCACGGGAGGCTGGCGTTCTGCCAGCCTCTACCTGATTTTATGCTTAATTAGTAATACATGAATTTAGACCAGCTTTATCCGTACGGTTTTAGAACTACATTATTTGACCGGCTTTTAACTACAGAAGATTATCATTTAAAGGGGTTGTCATTACAGGAACTTCGCGAATCTGTCGCTGCAGATCTGGAAGACCTGCTCAATAGCCGCATGGCATCTTTACATGAACAGATTGATGATTTTCCACTGGTCAAAAAGTCCATTATGCAGTTCGGGATTATTGATTTTGTCGGCTTATCGACCGCTAATCCAAGTGACCGCGATAAAATCTGCCAGTCTATTGCACAATCCATCGCGGCACATGAACCGCGTTTAAGACAGATTAAAGTTGAAATGTTATTAGATGAACAGGATATGGGGGCATTGTGCTTGAGTATTCAGGCCTATATCAATATTCATCCTTTATATGAACCTGTGATTTTTGATGCTTTATTAAAACCAACAACACAACAATATGTTATTTCGGCACGTGCATAAGTGGGATTCCTGTGATTGAAGACTTGTTACCTTATTACGAAAAACAGCTGCAAGAATTCGGCCAGCAATCTCGTGAATTTTCCCAAAAATATCCTAAAATTGCCCAGCGTCTGTCTTTAAATCAGGAACAGATTGATGACCCGCATATCGAGCGTTTAATTCAGGCATTTTCACTAATAGCCGCGCGTATTGATAAAAAACTGGCAGACAGCTACGACATTTTTACCCGCGCCTTGTTTGAGGTCATGTTTCCACAGTACCTAAAGCCATTTCCGGCCTGTTCTGTGGTCAGCTTTGAAGATCTCAATAAAATTAAACAGCTGACCGAAGCACATACAATTCCCAAAGGCACGGCGTTAAAATCCAGAAGTTTCAAAGGCGTTCAATGCGAGTTTTCAAGCACACACAGCGTGAATTTATTGCCAATTCAGCTCAACAAGCTGGAATTCAAGAGCAATCCGAGTGCGCATATGCACTTGAACCAGAATGCAACCTTAAGTCTGGGTTTTGAAATTTTTAATCAGGCACACACATTGCTGCAACAACAGCAGTTGCCAATTTATCTGGATGCGATTTCCAATTTTCCGCTTCAGGTACTCGATGGTATTTTCAGTCCCAGTACCGGATTTTCATTAAAAATTGGCCAGCGCCAAATTCAGATTGCTAATCCGTTTCAGCTGATGGGCATGCATGAGCAGGAGAGTGTACTGCCGCTAGATGAGCATACCCATCATGCCTACCGGTTATTGCTGGAATATTTCTGCTTTCCGGAAAAGTTTAATTTCCTGAGTCTGAATCTGGATTTTCTGTGTTATCTTGAAGATCAGAGCCAGTTTGAATTGCTGATTCATCTGAAACTGAACCTGAATGATCAGATGGTGATTCGCAATTATTCCGAACTGAACGTGGCCAACTTTAAATTATTTGCCACACCGGTGGTGAACCTGTTTGAGAAGCAGGCCGAACCGCAAAAAATTGACCACAAGCAGCTGGAATATCCACTGGTGACCGATGCGCATCATCCTGAGTTTTATCAGATGTACAGCATTCAGGAAATGAACATGATCCGGGAAAAAACCAATCAGGATCAGGTGATTTTTCCGGTTTATCCATTTTTTGCCATGAGTCATTATCGGCATGAAGATATTCAGTTTTATTACGCCCTAAATGCCAAGCAGCTGCATAACCGTTTTGTGGAAACGGGCTACAGTGTATTGTCAAAGCAATTACAACCGCAGCACACCAAGTCGGATTTTATCAGCGCCAAACTGCTTTGCTCAAACCGTGACTTGCCACATGAGGCTTTAAGCCAAGCCAATAATATTTTAAATCTGAATGACAGCAGTCTGGCACGGCGCGCTCTGGTACTGAAGCGTCCGAATAAGCCGTATTATTTTGAGCAGAATAAAATGGAACAATGGCGGGTGATCTCGCATTTATCCTTAAACACCTTGTCTTTGATGAAAGGCGATGCGATCAGTCATATCAAAGAGCTGCTTGAACTTTATAACCTACCAAAATCTAAAGAAAATCATTTAATTATTGACTCAATTAAAGCGGTCGAGTTTTCGTTAACCCAGAAAATGGTCGAAGCTAAACCCTTTCCTTTATTTGTCCGTGGTCTGAAAGTGCATCTGGATATTGATCCACAGGTATTTCGTGGCCATAGCCTTTATATTTTCAGTACCTTGCTCAGTCATATCTTTAACTTAAAAGTTCAGATGAACAGCTTTGTGGATGTGGTGGTGCGCGATGCCAACAGCTTACAGGAGTTATACCAATGCGTGCAGAACGTTGGTGGCAAGAAACTTCTGTAATTGCAGATCTGGTTGAACAGCCGACGGCGTATGAGTTTATTCAGGCCACGCGGCTGCTGCGTCATGCACCTGAACAGGCCGTACAGACCGACTGGAAAAAGGGCTTTCAGTTTCAGACCTCGCTCAATCTGAATTTTCCGGCGGCAGAAATTGAAACGTTGGCGGTTGAAGATGATCAGATTCAGCTGACCAATTTAATGGTGGGACTCACCGGCATTCAGGGGGCCTTACCGTATACCTATACCCAGCGCATCCGCCAGAGTCCACGTATCCAGCGTGAAGAAACCGTGCAGTTCCTCAGTTTGTTTAATAACAAACTGACCGGCCAATATATTGAAGCCAGCTTGGCTTATAACTTGCCGGTACGTTATGAGGTCGAACACGACAATCATTATCTGGATATTCTGCATGCGCTCAATGGTTACATCCGTTCACAACATGAACAGGATGAGATGGATCATTATTTTGCAGAATTTTCAGGCCTGATGCAGGGCCAGAACAACACCGCACATGCCTTAAAAACCGTGCTGAACTGTATTTTCAAAACCGATTTTACTGTACATGAATTTATTGAAGAAAAATTCAAACTGGATGATGCGCATAAAACCTGTTTAGGCGGCAGCAATCCGGCCTTGCTTGGAGTAAATACCTTTTGTGGGGAAACCATCCGCCAGATTGATGGCAAGATTGAAATTGAAGTCGGACCTTTAAACCGGCAGCAATATCAGGAATTTTTACCGGGACAGCGAGCCAGCACTAAACTGAAAAAACTCTTACAGACCTGGTGCAGTCCGACTCTAATGGTTGACTTGCGTTTGGTGCTGAGCAAAGAAGACATTCAGCCTTTGTGTCTGAACTCCAGTCATCATGCGGGGCTAGGGCAAGGGGCTTTTTTAATGCCACAGGCACGGGCAGATAATCGTGATAGCTGTTATCCGCTGTTGGGGGATCAAAGATGATCAAGTGGATCATTGGCACTTTTGTCAGTATTTTTATTCTGGTCAGCACCGCCATTATCTTTTACTGGCGCGATATTCAGCATGATCCCGATACGGCAGATATGCTGGCATTTTTTGTGTTTTTGCCTTTGGCGATTACGCTGCTGCTGACGTCACCTTTCATCATTTATAGCGCAGTCCAGCGTTATAAAAAACGTCAGGAAGAACAAAAACAGCAGCAGGAGCAGGCGGCACTTGCCCAGCAACAGATTCCTGAAGAAAAAGTGGAGCCGGTCAGAACGGTGGCGCTGAACCTGTACAGTGGTTATAGCCAGCATGCCTTTGGTGAAAATGAACAGATTGTTGAAGAATTAAAAAATTTCACCAGTCCGGAGCTGGATCATCAGCTGTTAAATGCCTACGGCTTGCCAATTCTGTCCTATCGGATTAAAGACTTGGATGATGAAATTGAGCTGGACGACGATGCAGATGAATATAGCGTTGACAGCCAGCGCAGTTTACGTATGCGCCGGCTGGTCCAGCAGCAGCTGGTTCAGCACAGCGATGTACTGATGCAAATTGCCGAACATTTAAAACAGTCGGCACTGTTCTATGACAGCGAGCTGGCCTATCAGTACCGTATGCATCCGGGTTGGATTGATCCCAACCATCAGGAAGATGACAGCCTTGAACCTGAGCCGGTGCAACCTGTTATGCGTTTAAACCGGATTAATATTCATGTGGTGCTGGCAGAAGATTTGCTGCATTTGTGGAATGAAATGGACAGCCAGCAGATGATCATGGAGTTTATCCAGGATTTTCAGGTAATTCCGGAGCAGATTCATATCGAGCATCATTACTGGGGCAGTAAAAATGCCTATCAGGACTGGTTTGAATTGCTGGAACAGACCGCAGCACAAACCGAAGACGTATCACTAATTGTGCTGGTCGATTCTGAAATTGATCAGGACGTGATTGATGAAAAAACCTGGCTGACCGACCATTATTTACCGGCTGAATTTGTCTCTAGCTGTATTGTGGCCTCCACCGCGGTGCAGATTAACCAGTTAGAACCATTCAAAATGCTGCAGCTGGTGTTGAATGAAAAAAATATTGCCCATTACCTGCAGCAGCATCAGATGACAGAACTGGCGCAATTCGATCAGGAACAGCCTTTTGTGCTGATGCCGGATGATCCGACCCAGATTAAAGTCGTGAAGCAGATTGAACAGAGTTTTGCTGAGTCTCAAATCGAAACTCATCATTTTTTATATACAAAACAAAGTATTGGTCATACCCAACACTTATCGAAAGTGTTTTCTTTCATGTTGGGCATGCATCTTCCAGAGGGAATTATTTCCATGATTTACAGTACCGAACATCCGGCCACCCACGTACTTTTTATGCCGGTTTCTCATGAAACCCCACAAGGCTGATGTTGCAGTATCGCGCGAATTTTAGAACAACGAGAACAGTATGTTTTATACCATTTTAGGCTATGTCTGGCAGTATGTGACTAATCCGAAAGCGATTATTGCACTGTCTATTTTTGTGGCACTCATAGCATCTTATAACACCATTCCGCGCAATCTATTCTGGGCGCTGATGGCAGTGTATATTCTGGGTGTGGTCGGATACGGGATTTATGCCTTGATCCAGCGTTATCGTCATGAAAAGCAGGGCGAAGAGCTGGCCGAAGCCATCAGTAAAGACACCGAAGCTGAATACGGCAAGCAGAAAGATAAAGAAGAATTACAGCTGATTCAACAACAAATGAAAGAATCGATTCAGCTGATCCGCAAGTCTAAACTGGGCGATAAAAAGGGCAATGCGGCCTTATATGAATTGCCGTGGTATATGGTGATTGGTAACCCGGCCGCCGGAAAAAGTTCGGCGATTTATAATTCCGGTCTGAAATTTCCCTTTGAAGAAAGCCATCAGAAAATGGTGTCTGCCGGTTTAAGCGGTACCCGTAACTGTGACTGGTTCTTTTCCACCGAAGGGGTATTGCTGGATACAGCCGGGCGTTATTCGGTCTATTCCGAAGATCATTCTGAATGGCTCGGTTTTTTAGGTTTACTGAAGAAAAACCGTTCTCAGGCGCCAATTAATGGCCTGATTGTAATTGTCAGCATTGCCGAGCTGGTTAGCCAGAGTCCGGAAAAATCAATTAAATTGGCCAAGAATTTACGTGCCCGGATTCAGGATTTAACCGAGCGTCTGGAAATTTATCCACCGGTGTATCTGGTGTTTTCCAAAATGGACCTGATTGCCGGCTTTACCGAATTCTTTGAATGTTATGAAGTGAATGAGTTTGATCAGGTCTGGGGCGCAACCTTACCTTATGATGCGGAATCTTCTCAAAATGCGGTCGAGTTGTTTGAAAAGCATTACGGCATTTTATATGACGGTTTAAAAGGCGTGAGCACCACCCATTTAAGTCGCCGCCATTCACAGAATATTTCCCCAAGCGTCATGACTTTCCCGCTGGAATTCAAGAGCTTAAAGCCAGCACTGAAAACCTTTATTGGTACCTTGTTTGAAGATAATCCGTACCAGTTTAAACCGGTATTCCGTGGTTTTTATTTCACCAGTGCCTTACAGGAAGGCACCATTGAAAGCCCGATGACCGAACAGATTGCGCAAGACTTTTTACTGACCAAGATTCCCAACAGTGAACATGGTGTGCCGACCCGTTCAGTTTCACAAAACCATGGTTACTTCCTGAAAGGGCTGTTTTCTGATGTGATTCTGAAAGACAAGAATCTGGTCAAACAGCATATTAATCCACTGCGTAAACGCCAGCGTTATGTTGGCTTTATTGCTGCATTATTTGGTGTGTCGATTATTCTGGGACTGTGGGTCTGGTCGTATCGCAATAACCAGCAGTTAATTGCCGAAGTGCAGCAAGACCTGAATAAAGTCGTGCAAATCGAGCAGCGCTCTGGCACCGAACTGGCCGGACAGCTTGAAGCCTTGCTGATTCTGCAAAACCGTATGTCACAGCTGGACAGTTTTGCTGAAGATCGTCCATTAAAATTTGGCTTTGGTTTATACCAGGGCAATGAGCTGCGTGAAAAGCTGAAGACTGAATATTTGCAAGGCGTGCAGCAGATTGTGCTGCAGCCAGCACAGCAAAACATGGCACAGTATCTGCAACGGGTAAAAGCCAATGAAGAAACCCTGAAGGCCAATCATGTCAATGTGGAAATCAAGCAGGCGGCCAACCAGCAGAAATATCTGGAGCCATCGGACAGTAATCCGCAAGATGCGTACAATGCACTGAAAGCCTACTTGATGATGAGCAATCCGGAATATCGTGAAGCTGGTCATTTAAGTGATCAGGTCACGCGTTTCTGGCGTCCGTGGTTAGATGCCAACCGGGGGGATTTGGCGCGCGGCCAAATGCTGAAAGATGCCGAGCAGATTTTATCTTATGCCATGACCCTGGCCAATGATGCCAAATTCCCGAATCTGGAAGCGGATACCTTGGTGGTTGATCAGTCGCGTCAGGTGTTATTGTCTGTGGTGCGTGGTATGCCGGCACGTGATCGGGTCTATAACGAAATTAAAATGCGTGCAGCGGTACGTTTCCCGGCCTTAACCGTCAAACAGATGGTCGGTGAGAATAATCAGGCGGTGGTGCTGGGCAGTTATGCCTTACCGGGTGTATTTACCCAGAAAGCCTGGGCAGAATATGTCGAAACCGCCATTGATGAAGTCTCCAACCGGCCAACAGATTCTAAAGACTGGGTGTTAAACAGTACCCAGTCCGATGACCTGACCTTTAGTGGCAGCCCCGATCAGATCCGTAAACAGCTGACCGATCTGTACAAGCAGGAATATATTGCAGAATGGCGTAAATTCCTGGCTGGTGTGCACTATGCCAAAGGCAAGGAATTTAAACAGTCTGCGCAGAATATTGAAAAACTGGGTGAACCGGAAAATTCACCAATCCGTCAGATGATTACCCGGATTGCACAGGAAACCTCGTGGGATAATCCGGTGGTTCAGGCAGAACTAGCCGCACCGCAAAAAGGTTTTATTGCCTGGTTTAAACGTAAAGTGTTGAACCGCGATGAAGCGAAAATGGCGGAACAGGCCGTAGCCAGAGCACAAGGACCAATTTCCAAAGAATTCCAGATGTTCTATCAGCTGGTACGTAAGCGTGATGACCAGCAGAACAAGTCTTTACTGGATGAGTATATGCAAGCGATTGCTCAGGTGCGCAGCAAGTTCAATGACCTGAAAAGTGCGGGCGATATTGGTCCATCGGCCATGACCTTGGTGAAACAGACCATCAATGATCAAAGTTCGGTGTTTAACAGTACCCAGAAACTGGTCGATGAGAAGATGACGGTGGGCTTAAATGAACGTGACCAGCAGCTATTACAAAAACTGTTGATCAGTCCATTAACGCATTCATTTGAAAGCCTGTTAATTCCGGCACAGGATGAAATCAATAAACTCTGGACCATGCAGGCTTATCAGCCATTTAGCGCCAATTTAAGCAAAAAATATCCGTTTAATTCATCTGCGACCTTACAGGCGACCAGCAATGAAATTAGCCAGATTTTTGGTGAAAATGGCAGTATCGCCCGTTTTGTGAAAGAGTATTTAGATCCGCTGGTGATCCGTCGTGGCTATACCTTAACCTCAAAAACCTGGAAAGATTTAGGTATCAGCCTGAACCCGCAATTTGTGATGAATTTCCAGAGCTATGTCGCGCCTAGCAATGGCATGGCGACAGGAGAATTGTCTCAAACCGCGGCGCAAGCACCGGTGAATCAGTCCAACTTCCAGTTCTATCCATTACAGAATCCGCAATTACTGGCCTATACCATTGATATTGATGGGCAGCGTATGGTTTATGAAAATGGCATTCAGCAATGGGTGAATTTCGTCTGGCCAAATCCGGGTGCGATTCCGGGTGCGCGTATTACAGCGGTGGATTTAGAAGGTAAAACCCATACCGTCTTTGATGAACCGGGTGAGTACGGCATTAACCGTCTGATTGACACGGCTCAGCGTACCCAGCAAGGCGGCAGCTTTGAAATGGTCTGGAAAAGCAAGCAGGACCCGAATATTGCGGTGAAACTGAACTTCCGACTGATTAGCGGCAACTCGGGTAATATTGGCTCAAGCCGTGGCTATGCGGGTTTACAGCTGGTTGATCAGGTGGTTACCAATAAATCGGTACGTGTTGTGGCTGCGCAAACAGCACCGACACCTGCCACTGCACGCACCAATAGCACATCGCCTTTAAAAGGAATTGAAGGAGTACAGCCATGATCAGCCAGAACAGGCGAGTGGGAGAGCAGGGATGAATGAGCTGAAAACCCTGCC
Source organism: Acinetobacter sp. YH12155 (assembly GCF_013418255.1). Lineage (NCBI taxonomy): Bacteria > Pseudomonadati > Pseudomonadota > Gammaproteobacteria > Moraxellales > Moraxellaceae > Acinetobacter > Acinetobacter sp. YH12155. Next base: position 184,093 of record NZ_VPCK01000002.1, on the reverse strand, counting down.
ATTTTATTATGGTAAATGTCCGGCCCGAGGCGATTTTTTGAAAACCAAAGGCCAATCTTCACTGATTCAGGTACTGGATCAGTGGATTACTGAGGCGCTGGAAAAAGCGATGCAATCTCCAGAGTTTCAAAGGCGCTATACGCAGTTGCCATCACTGGATTTTTTCATTGCCAATCCGCAGGAATATAAATTTCTGGTGGCCAACTTAATTGCCAGCGAAGACAGTTCGGGACGACAGTTTCCGATGGTACTGAGCCATCTGTTAGATGTAGATGTCCCCCTGGAGCATTTGCTGTATGCGCCTTATCGCTATAAACAGACCCTGATTGATCTGTTTCAGAAAAACCGGGTGCTCAAGTCGATTCGTGATCCTGAGATTTTGCTGGACAAGCTGGCCAAACTGAATAACCAGATTCAGGTGTTTGATGTGCATGAAAGTGCAGCATTTTATGAACATCATACGACACATTCTTTTGCCCAGTTGATGAAAATCAGCACCTATGAGCTGGCACAAAGCATGATTGGACTGGGATTATTGCTGCAACCGGTGATCCATCAAGGCACCAGTAAATTAAATAAAGTGCTGATTTTACCGATTAATAATCATGCCTATTGCTATGAAATTGCAGCATTTTGGGTCAGTCTGATTAGCCGTTTTGTCGCCAATCAGAACACAGAATTGCTGGTCGGTTTACTGCATTATGACAAACCCTTGCTGATTTTTGGCTTTCATGGCGCAGATATTCAGGCTTTAAGCGAAATTTTCACCCAAAACCTGGACAGTTCACATTGGGTCTCATTGGTCAATGCCAGCTGGATTGATCCGTATCTGGAGCAAAATGCAGGTTTGGCGGCGTTGGAACAGGCTTTATGTGAACGCCAGCTTAGCTTAAGCCAGGGAATCAAACTCTTTAGACAGACTTTTATAGATGGATAAAATGATTAAAAATCAATTAAATACATATAAAAAACAATGGCTGTCTGTACTCTTGTTCAGTGTTAGTAGCTGGGTATGTGCACAGCCGATTGTAGTTGAAGGCGTGGTCCCGAATGAAGCCAGCAAACAGGCCATCCTGACTAAAATGCACAGTGTGTATGGTGCGGACCAAGTCATTGATAAAATTCAGGTTAAATCGGTTGCTGCACCCAATGGCTGGAGCGAATCGGTCACACGAATGATCACGCCAGACCTAAAAAAAGTGAAGCAGGGTCAATTGTCGGTACGCGGTACGCAAATTGATTTAAATGGAAAAATGTCCAATCAAAATGATATCCAGCCAACCACAAATGCTTTTCAGGGCTTGGTACAGGCGCCATATCGTTTTAATGCACAGTTATCTGTAAATCAGGCCGAACAGAAAATTATTGATGATGCCTTGAAAAACCGGATTATTGAATTTGAATCTGGCAGTGCGGTTTTAGCCGCATCTGGGACAAAAATTCTTGATGAGATGGCGATTGCCTTAAATAAGGTTGGTGGCAAGCAGGTGAAAATTATTGGCCATACTGATAGCTCTGGTGATGCCAATAAAAACCTGATCTTAAGTAAAGAGCGTGCACAGGCGGTAAAAGATTATTTGATTGGCAAAAATATTCCTGCAGATAGTTTGAGTGTGGAAGGTTTAGGCGCCAACAAACCTGTGGCAGACAACTCAACAGCTGAGGGTCGTAAAAAGAACCGTCGTATTGAGTTTGAAGTGATTTAAGTGGTCATTAAAGGAATAAGAGCCATCTACAGGATGGCTTTTATTTAATATGCTATATTTCGTATAATGTATATTATGTTAAATAGCATGTCGGGGATTGTGCCCTATACAAACTGTATGTTGGCACAACTTCACTGGAGATATTTGCTAAAGGTATATAGAGTTGCGAACTCATAATCCGATTCTTAAGTACTTGTTCAAGAACTACCATCATTAAAATTAATAGTTGATAGTATAACTTAAGGCAAAAGTTCGGCCTTCGGCAGGAATTGCTAATAAAGAATTGGCATTTGTTACCGCAGCCTGTTGAGCAAATACAGTTTTGTATTGGCTATCCCAAAGATTATAAATACCAAAATCTACGCGCCCTTTTGCCATTGGAAAATGGGCCAATACATCCATAGTACTGTAGCCTTTAATATCTGCAGCACTATTGCTGTCAGTCAAACCGGCTGTCTTTAATTGCTGGTCATCCTTATAGGCTTTATTGGTACCTTTAATGGCCTGTATTTGTGCACGGACACCATAGCCAGCGTCGTTATTCCATTCAGCGAATAAAGTTCCTTTGGTTGGAGAAATGGCAAAAGCATTTAATTCATGCCAATTGTCGGCAACATCTTTATACTGCCCACGTGTATAACCTAGAGTACCTCCGACCTTATAGTTTTGCATAAATGGATAGCTGACAGTCGCTTCTGCACCATATACTCTTTGATCAGCATCTACTACGTTTACAGAACGGTCAGCATTAAACTGTACCACCTGATCCGAGGTATTATAAAAACCGGTTAAGCCAAGATTTAAGCCCGTGTCCTGATTTAAACGCCAGCCTAATTCATAGCTGTTTACTGTAATCGGTGCAATACCAGAAGTCGTTAAGGTATAAGCAGCCACATCACGCAGCACCCGTTGTACATCTGGATAACTATAACCCTGTGAGAAGTTAGCATAAACTTGCTGCGCGTCTGTTAACTCATAGACTGCACCCAAATTGAATAGAAATTTGTCCGAATGGGTGGAGTCAGCCGCCATTAAAGTAATCGGTTTACGTGCGGTTAAATAACTGTCAGTGTCTGCCTGAACATATTGATAACGCACACCGGCCTGAATATTTAGACGATCTGTTAAGGCATAATCTCCTTGGACAAATGTGCCAATATTCTGAATTTCTGTATCAGGACCGGAACCCTGTTTTTCCCCTGTAGCGGTATAAACCAGACCATTATGACTAGGTGTATAGTAATCTGCCCATTGATGGTCTTTTTCCCAGTCATAGTCGAGGCCATAAGTCAGTTTTAAATCTCGATCTGCGACCTGTATATTAGATTGAATGGTAGAACGAATACCGGCATAGTCAATATTGGATTGGCTTTGCTTTACCTTACTCCCATCTTTCGAATAGCCGTAAGGTACAAAGCGTACTTTTTCATTACGATAATATGCCTCCACATTCAAAGTCTGTCCAAGGACATCTTGATTTTGATATTGGGTATTAACGGCATAGCGCTCTGTAAAGGGCTGATTATCGAGGCTCCATCCTTTTATTGCTTTATGGGAAGGCTCAGTACCAGTTTGTAAGTAGGAATAGTCTGGTCCATATTCTGTATCCTGTTTATCTTTATAATATTGCGCCCCTACACTGAAAGTTTGCGTATCTGTTAAGTCAAAGTTTAAACGGCCATTGATGTCAAGGGTATCGGTATCCATTGTGCTACCCTGCCAAGGACTTAATGAAATACGCTCTCCTCGACCATCAAATTGAGAACCTCGGCGGGTATAATCTAGGCCTAAAAATCCATCCACTTGATCATTACTAAATGAGGCAGTTTGACCTACTTGGTAAGTTAAACCGTCACGGCGGAAATTATCGGCTGATGTGATGCCCAGCTTGGTTTGAAAACTTACGGGTTCAGATTTATCTGCGCGTTTGGTAATAATATTAATAATGCCACCCGTAGCACCTGAACCATAAATACTGGATGCGCCGGAAACCACCTCAATATGGTCAATCATATTTGGACTAATACTATTCAGTTGACGAGCAACATCCCGTGAACCTGTCTGTGAAACTCCATCAATCATGACCAGTACATTACGTCCACGCATGGTCTGACCATAATTACTTGTAGTTCCACTACTAGGTGCTAAAGATGGTACAAGCTGCGCTAAAATATCCGCGACTTTTCGACCTGCGCCAGCTTGTTGAACAATTGCTTCGCCATGAATGGTTTGTACTGTCCCTGCGATCTCGGCGATTGTTTTAGGTGTACGTGTGGCGGTCATCACCATTGTTGAAAGTTGAGTGATATCCGGTTTTTCTGGTGCAGCTGCTGGGCTACTCTCTTTTGCATAAAGATGCATAGAAATAGCGATTGTGAGAAGACAAAGATTAAATTGAGATCGCCGCATTTTCATTCCCTAGATTGCAATTGTTAATTTTGTGGCAAATGATAATCATTATTATTAATGATGTAAAATTATTATTTAAAAATTTTATTGAGTACTTTCCTGGCTTGAAACTTCACAGGAAAAATTTCATAAAACAGACAATGAACACTGCTTTGAAATGAAAAAAATTAATATTTATTGATCTATTTTTAATTGAGGTAACCGACTTCTTCTAAGTAAATCAAGTAATCCAAATTGAACAGGAAGCTCCTTCTAAAGATAATTATTTAGATCATGAATCTGCTAAGAAGCATACGCTCTATAATCAAACCACTATTATGAGCGTATTCGTTATCTTCCAATTGCCTTCAGCTTAACCCAAACCCTTAACCAGAAAGAAACAGCCCACAATCACCAATAACACGGCGAAACATTTTTTCAGGATTTGTGGCGATAATGCATGTGCTGTTTTCGCCCCAAGTTTGGCAGTAAAGAAACTCATAATGCTAATACCAAGAAAAGCATAAATATGAACAAAGCCAATAGTATTGGGCACATTCACCTGCGCCTGCATCCCAAAAATCATAAATCCCAAAGCACCGGCAACTGCAATGGGGAAACCACAGGCTGCAGATGTGCCTACTGCCTGTTGCATGACCACGCCATAACGGTTGAGATACGGTACGGTCAAGCTGCCACCGCCAATCCCAAAGATGGCTGAAGCAAAACCAATTCCCGAACCTAAAGCATCCAATGGCCATAGGCGGAGCTAGATGTCTAAAGACTGGCCACAGCACTGCCTCGTTCTTATGGTGCGCCATCAATGAACTGATAGAGGTGATCACAATAGTTGCTAGCGATGTACCTAAAGCCAAATGCATAATCACATCCGGACTATAACCCATCTGCATAAACACGATATATAACAGTGGTACAATGATTGTTCCGCCACCGACCCCAAACAGCCCAGCGGCAAAACCTGCGCATGCCCCGATAATTAAAAAAATGATAATTTCCACGAAATACTGACTGAATAATTTGAAATTAAAGACAAGGCGCCTTAAGCAAGTTCCAGCTCACCAACCTGATGATAGGCACGATTAAAATACACCAGACCATGTTCTTGCTGACTGTGCTGAATGGCCAGCACACGGCACATAAAAATGCTATGCGTACCCACCTGCTGAATCTGCTCAATCTCGCAATCAAAGCTGGTCAAGGCATCTGTTAACACCGGCGCGCCGGTTTCCAGCTCAGTCCAGGTTCCATATTGAAAGCGCTCTTCAGACTTCATTTTGGAGGCAAAGACATTGGAGATTTGTTGATGCTGCGCGCCTAGCACATTCACGCTCAAGATTTTATTTTCAATAAAATGAGCATGTGAACGTGAGGTCTGATTCATGCAAACCAATAAGGTCGGTGGTGTATCGGTTACACTACACACGGCAGATGCGGTAAATCCATGCACACCGGATGCCCCTGCCGTGGTCACCACATTGACCGCGCTGCTGAGCAAAGACATGGCATTTCTAAAGTCTGCTGCTTCAATCATCACCGGATTCCTTCATGTTCTTGGGTTATGCTTGAAATGGTTGTTAAGCGGATGGGCCGGATCAGGTGTTTCCCATCCCTTCCCATCAGCTATGCCACATGATGTGCTTACGTGTTAAGCACTCAGTTCTTGACGCACAATATCGGCGCCGGCGCTTAAAGCACGCAGTTTGCCTTGCGCCACCTGACGTGATAACGGCGTCATACCACAGTTGGTCGATGGATAAAGCTTGTCGGCATCAACAAATTGCAAGGCCTTACGCAAGGTATTGGCCACTTCTTCTGCTGTTTCAATCTGGCTGGTGGCCACATCAATAGCGCCAACCATAACTTTTTTGCCACGGATCAGCTCAATCAGGTCCATCGGTACGCGCGAGTTCTGGCATTCCAGCGATACAATATCAATTTTGGATTGTTGCAATTTCGGGAATACGGCTTCATATTGTCGCCATTCAGAGCCTAAGGTTTTTTTCCAGTCGGTATTGGCTTTAATGCCATAGCCATAACAGATATGCACGGCGGTTTCGCATTTCAGTCCTTCCAGTGCGCGTTCCAGTGTGGCCACGCCCCAGTCATTGACTTCATCAAAGAACACGTTAAAAGCAGGTTCATCAAACTGAATAATATCAACCCCAGCCGCTTCGAGTTCCCTTGCCTCCTGATTCAGGATTTTGGCAAATTCCCAGGCCAGTTTTTCACGGCTTTTGTAATGACCATCGTACAGGGTATCAATCATGGTCATTGGACCCGGCAAAGCCCATTTAATCGGCTGAGTGGTCTGGCTGCGTAAAAACTTGGCATCTTCTACAAACACCGGCTGTTTCCGGGCCACCTCACCGATCACCGAAGGTACGCTGGCATCATAACGGTTACGGATACGCACCGTTTCCCGTTTTTCAAAATCCACACCTTCGAGATGTTCAATAAAGGTGGTGACAAAATGCTGACGGGTTTGTTCACCATCGCTTACAATATCAATTCCGGCCAGTAACTGTTCATGCAGTGACAGGCTCAAGGCATCCTGTTTGGCTTCACGCAGTGCATCACCTTCAAGTTTCCACGGCGACCAGAGTTTTTCCGGTTCTGCCAGCCAGGACGGTTTCGGTAAGCTGCCTGCGGTTGAGGTTGGGAGTAAAATGCTCATCTCTAATCTTCTATCTCTATACGTTGAATTAAGCAGCGTTGGTTTCTACGGTGTAGCTGGCAGCCCACTGTTCCAGGATGTGCTGATACGGTTTGATAAAGTGTTCTTCTGTCCATTTGCCCTGTTTTACGGCCAACTGGCTACGCTCGACACGGTCATAGACAATTTGTGTCAATGAATAATCCGGGTACTCCAGGCTAGGTTGATAGACCTGACCTGCAGTCGAGTTGGCATTGTAAATTTCAGGACGATAAATCTTCTGGAAGCTTTCCATGGTGCTAATCGCGCTGATTAATTCAAGATCGGTATAATCTGCCAATAAATCACCGCTAAAATAGAATGCCAAAGGTGCAGCACTATTTTCTGGTTTAAAATAGCGAACGGTTAAACCCATTTTAGCGAAATAATGATCTGTTCTTGAGTATTCATTTTGCTGATATTCAACACCCAGCACCGGATGAACATTGGCGGTACGATAATAGGTTTTGGTGGTCGATACGCTCAGGCAGATCACCGGCTGTTTATTAAAATGTGACTGGAACGCCTCGGAATTCACCACGTACTGATACAGCTTGCCGTGCAAATCACCAAAGTTGTCTGGTATTTCCCCTGCTTTATAGCCTTGGGACAATAAAAGCACGCTAAAATCATAATCACGTACATACGATGAAAAACTGTTTCCGATCATGCCTTCAATACGCTGATTGGTACGATGATCAACAATCGTCGATTTCAGCATTTCAATGGCTGGAAAGGCGTTACCATTGCCTTCGACATCAAGATCTGCTGATACAATATCAATTTCCAGTGAATAACGGTCACCCTTCGGATTGTCCCAATGTGCCAAGGCATTAAAATGGTTATTGATCATGCGCAGCGTATTACGCAGGTTCTGTTCACGGCTTTCACCACGCGCCAGATTGGCAAAGTTGGTTGTTAAACGGGTACTGTCCGCTGGTTGATAGTTTTCATCAAAACGAATACGTTGAATTGAACATGCAAACTGTTGACTCATCTGTTCCACCGCTTTAAATATCTAAAAATAAAAATCTGAATGTCTTTCTGGTTTTAGTTATACGTGAACCCTAAGATGAATAAAAATGATTTAATCTAAGTTAATAGTGAATTAAATTCATGTTTTGATTTGAATAGCGTTATTTAAGGCGAAAATATAGAAAAATAGACTGCCCTATGAGTCATCAATCGAGTCCAATTTTTCTTGCTGGAAAAAGGCCAAAAAGCTAGATTTAGAATCAAAATATATTTTTTTAATTTTAATAAAAACAATTATTTATAATTTTTATTGTAGCTAAACATCTTCACATTTTGTTGAAGAAAATGAGCTTCTTGATGGAATAAAAAATTGGCTCGCCTAAATATTTGGATCTGGTCTGTTTAGGTCAAACGGCGCTTATATAAAAATGTCTATAAAAGCATCAACATGAATTTGGCTCAGTTGAAGATGAGGAAAAATCAAGGGGTTTAGCTTGTAAATAATCAGTGATTTACCTTCCTATTAAACGAATAGATGCAGTGTTCTTCTGTAGCCCAATTTCCTTGAGAAACGACTTTGCGACTTTCAGCTTCTATAAGAAATGAAAATTTAAACCGGCTCAGCTATACTGTTTAAAATATAAGCAGAATATTGAGATCAGTAAAATAAGGAAATATCTGATGACTTTTCAAAAAACAATTTTGGGGCTAAGTTTAAGTTGTGTACTGGCACTTATGTATGGCTGTACCAAACCGGCTTCTGATCAGGCTGAAACTGAAGTCAGTACTTCTGAAATCACATCGGATTCAAATGAAACTGCCAAAGCCAGCTCAGATTTTGATCTGAATAACATCCCCATTTCGACCGCAGTGCTTGGCGAGTTTCCTTATATTGAGTTACCACAGGGTTATCGCTATCAGAATGATGAAAATCGAAAGTTTGAACGTGTGCCGTTTTGGACAGGACATGACTTTCACTGGGTTGAAGGAAAACTGTTTAGTTCGGGTATTACCGCTAAATCAGATTATAAAGAAGGCAGTTATTTAGAAATACAGCGTAATCTTGATGCGGTAATTAAACAGCTTGGCGGTGTAGAAGTTGCCAATAGTCAAATCCCCAAAGAGCTTGCCAACAGTCTGCCTGATGCCATTCGGGTGCAACATGGTTCAGGTTTGGCTGATATTTATAATTACCCTGCGCAAACGTATGTGATTCGACAAGCGGATAAAAATATTTGGTTCCATTTGGCGCAATCTGGTCACTATATGGGTTTAATGGTAGCGGAAAGTCAGCCCTTAAATATCACTGCCAAAGCACTGACGTCGAGTGCACTGAAACAAAGTCTGGATCAGGACAGTAAAGTGAGTGTGCAAATTAACTTTGCCACAGATCAAGCCGATATTTTGCCAGACTCACAAGAACAAATAGATCAGATTATTGCTTTACTGAAAGATAACGATGATTTAAAACTTGGCATTTACGGACATACTGATAATACAGGCGATGCGGCGCATAATTTAAAATTGTCTGAGCAACGTGCGCAAGCTGTGGTGACTGCTCTAACCAAAGCAGGCATTGATACAAATCGTCTGACAGCCAAAGGTTTTGGGGATACTCAGCCTGTTGCAGATAATGCGACTGAAGATGGTAAGGCGAAAAACCGTCGGGTGGAGTTGGTGAAATTATAAAAGTCTAAATACTAAAAAGACCGCAATATAGCGGTCTTTTTTACATCTTTTTAAAAATGGTGTCACGGCGGTCAACGTCTAAGACAAGCACCACAATTTTGGCGTCAATGACTTGATAGACTAAGCGATACGCGGTTTCAGCTTATCAAACTTTTAAGTGCGGTTTTTGTGAACTCGAACTCTTAAGTCAGCTAAAGTTACCCTGATAGTTTCTTCACTTTTCGCTTTTTCTGCTAGTTGTAATAAATAAACCTCATCCATAACACAATCTTTTAAGATTATTTTTGTATTTTCCAAAATGCGATTTTGACGATCAGGGCTACGACCTTCTAAAAATTCTGGTATTTTTTTTACCATATTTCATAAGCTCCAAATAGGATGTTCTTCCCAATTATCAGGAAAACCCATCGCAACACGCCAATTTTCATCTTTCACAATAGGTTTTAAGAGTTTATTCAATTGATAGCACCACTCTGAATCAAATCCTGTCGGTCTTAGCAAGGTTTTTAAGATTAAGAGTACATAGAAGATACGTTTATTCGTCGGTGTAATCGGTGATTGCCAATTTGGATCTTTGTCAGCTTTAGATTTAATTGCTAATTCTTTATTCCATAACCGTCCATGATGGGCACAAATATTTCTTACATAGGTCAATATATGCAACCATTCAGCTAATTTTTCATGATGCAAAGAAAAATACTGTGCGATTGCTTTCTTATCTTCTTTATTATTTGCCTTATTATTTATTAAACCACTATATAAAAATGACAATGAACCAAAACTTAAAACTTCTGTCAGCATTCAAATTGGGATTTGAGGAAAACCATCATAATTTTGTTGAAAATGCTGAATGAACGTATCTTTAGAGCGTCCAACTTCTTTGTTGCATGTTTCTAAAAATTTTCTATGGTTAAATTTGGGATAAAAATTTTGTGCATTGTAGATACCAAATGCACCATATTGATGACCGAGATAATACGTTAATTTCGTTCGTAAAAACGTTTCTATAATTTCGATAGCACCGAATATTTGTAATCGTAATTCAGTATCAAATTCATATAATTGCACAATTTTTTCAAACGAAGTGCCCGGCTTGAATCGATCTAAGACATTATTTCCTGACCTTAGTCGGTAAGGATACCAATATGCACTTAAGCGATAATAACCATATTTTGCCAATATTCCTTCAGCCCAAGCAACATTATGAATACTCAATCCTTTAGACTGTAGATGATGCACTTGCTCAGCATATGATAAAGGCTTTTTATTATAAGGTTTTAACATAATTCACTAAAATCGAGGCATAAAAAACCGCCAAGGTTGCGCGGACTTCAAAAGAAGAACTAAGCGTGGCGGCTGTATTAAATACATAATAGCGACAATTGTCATTATTAGCAAGTTATGATCAAAAACCGCCCTTAGCGACGGTCTTTTTTATATCTAATCTCCTCTACCCCCTATTTATTAAAGAGGTGAGGAACAGCATTCCGCAAGGGGAGAATTTTTAAGCCACAGGTGATAACCTAAACAACATCTGCCATTGTTCATGAACCTTTTACTTCTCAAAAATCTCTCTTAAATCCTCCGTCATCCCTTGGGCGGACTTAAACTCGCCTTGCTGGTTTTTCCACACCATTGACGGCGTGGCAAAGAAACCATATTTAGCCATCAGTTCCTGATTGGCATCTATTTTTGCAGCAATATCAGCAGGGATATTCTTGGTAATTTTTAACTTGTTTTGCCCTTTGTTGGCATTGTAACTGGTAAATACCTGCTGCGGATTTTTAGCCATCAGCATGGTCGCCACTTGCCCGCGGCTCTCATCACGAATGACTGCCACCTGAATATGTCTAAGCTGTACCTTCCCCGCCTTCACCCACGGACGTGCCTTTTGCCAGAAGGTATGGCAATACGGACAATTCGGGTCTGAAAATACATATACAATCCGCGGCGCATCTTTTTGTCCGTCCTGAATCCAGGTGGAGTTTTCCAGACTTTTCCAGACATCATCCAGCACGGCGTCTTTGACATGGGTTTCAAGCGCTTTGATGGTCAGGTTCTCACCCTTGGCATTGTGCAAATCGCCAATAATGTAATATTTCTGGTCATTGGAAATAAACACGGTTGCCGGACTTTGCTGCATATGCCCGGCCCATCCGGTCATTTTTTCTGGCGCTTCAATCTGTTTGATAAATTTAAATCCTTCCTGCTCAATCTGTTTTTTCAGATCAGTCTGGGCAAATGCTGTCGTATTTAACAGCAGCAGGAACAACGCAGCGGGATAAATCATTTTCATGAGAATTTCCTGTTATTTTGAAGATGGAGCAGAAAGATCGTTGATATAGCGACGCAGCATCGGCTGGGTCAGTTCGCCCATATGCCGATGCACGAGCTGTCCTTGCGCATTAAAGAACAAGGTGCTTGGCAAGCCGTACATATTCATCTGGGTGGCCATGTCACCTTGAGGATCAAACAGGACATGCTGGAAATTAAAACCATGCTGACGCAGATAATCCTGTACCGTGTCAGTCGTTTCGCCCTGATTCAGCATTACAAAATGAATGTCCGGATAATCCTGCTGGGCCTGATGTAAAACCGGCATTTCCCGGTGACACGGCGGACACCAGCTGGCCCACAGGTTGATGACGGTCGGTTTGCCAACCCAGTGCTGTAGCGGCACCTGTTGCTGCTGTAAATTTTGAAATTGCAGGTCAGGATACTGATTCTGCTGTGGCAAGACTGATTGAATACCCCAGTTCAGACAAAGCTGGATCGCAACAAATAGCGCGATCAATATCGCTTTAGGCAGATTGGCCAATGCCCGGTTTTTCCATAAAAACCACCCAATGCCGGCAATCAATCCACCATAAAAATGAAAGCCTTTGTCCTGAATCTTGATTATATCCAGTGGTGTCGCCAGATAAAGATCGGCATGCATCAGCACAAAAACCAGTCGTGCGGCAATTAATCCCACCCAGAATGACGTCCACAAGCTGTCACTAAAGATGCACCAGCTAGGTTCAGGCCATTGCTGTTTGTGTCTGAAATATCGCCCTGTCCCATACACCAGCACTAATCCGGTGAGCAGCAGCACAATCTGCCACGGCAACATCAGTGGGCCTATATGCAGCGCCGTTGCAGAAACCATCATGGTGTTTTTGCCTGCTGAAGTTGCTGTAAGCGCTGAATAAGTTGGGTCGCGCTAAAGGTGCCGGTTAAACGCAAAGTACGCTGTTCCTGCTGCTGGCTGTCCAGGAAAATCATGGTCGGTGGGCCAAGAATCTGCCAGTCACGCAGTAATGCATCTTGAGATGGATGATACTCGGTTAAATCCAGTTTAATTCGTACCACATCCTGCAAGGCGGCCTGTACATCGGTACGGGGCAAGACTTCATTTTCTACCGGTTGACAGGCCACACACCAGTCGGCATAGACATCAATCACGATACTGCGTCCACTGTTTTGCTGTAGCAGCTGTGCCAGTTCCTGCTGGGTATGCACCTTTTGCCAGCTGAGTGTTTGCTGGGCATGGACCGCACCCATCTGCTGAAGGCCATGTTGAATATGCCAAATACCAATAGCGGTCATGGCCAGCGCCAGCACAATAACGCCAACACGCGAAATTTTCCCTTGCAGATGTCTGCGGATTAAATCGAAGCAGTAAATCGCCAGTGCCAGGAAAATAATGCCCATCAACAGGAAATAGGCCACAGTCGGCAGCAATGGGCGGGCGAAATAAACTGCCAGCGCCAGCATTAAAAAGCCGAAACTGAATTTCAACCGGTCCATCCACAAACCCGGTTTCGGTAAATATTTGGCGCCAAATACAGCGGCAATAAATAAAGGAATCCCGAGGCCCAGACCCAGTACAAACAGATAGGTCGCGCCGAGTACCGGCTGATCCAGTTGCGATACGAACAGCAAAGCACCGGCCAAAGGCGCGCTCATACACGGACCTACAATCAGCGCGGAAATCATCCCCATTAACGCAGCACCGACCAGCGTACCGCCCTGCTGTTTTTGCTGCCATCGGTCCAGTCGTTGTAATAAACCTTGTGGTAAGGACAGCTGATACACCCCAAACAGGTTCAAGGCAAACAAGATAAATAGCACCGCAAAGATGCCAATAAAGATCGGGCTTTGGAACCAGCGCTGGAAACTATAGCCCAGTTGTGCAACCGCCAGTCCCATCACCGCATACACTGCGGCCATACCCAGCACAAAAGCCAGCGCAATCAACGCAGCACGATAACCGCGATGACGCTGTACCAGAATACCGGACAGAATTGGAATCAGTGGCAAAGAACAAGGTAAAAAGGCCAGTAAAATACCAAAACCTAAAAAAATCAGCAGATTAAAAAATAAATGATGTTCCGAGAGTAAATTGAAAAAATACTGGTCGTTGTTCCATTCAGATTGTAATGATGCGGTGGCTGCCGTTTGTGTCTCGCCTGCGATTTCACTGGCCGGCACCGGATTAGACGCTACGACTGAAATTTCTGAAGCCGCGACAGCATCAGTGAGTTTTGTCGGCTCTGTATTCTCTACTGCGGCAATCGCGTCATCTTCAATTACATTTGCTTCTACTACAGCTGGTGTGGTTGTCAGTACTGTTTTTTCAGGTTTACTTGGTGCCGCTTCAATTTTAGCCGGTGCATCCAGCGCGACCGGTTTGGCAGCGCTTAATAAACGCCGTTCGCTTGAAGGTGCATCTGACTGGGGCAACAAGCCTTGCGCATCGGTCTGAATGCTGGCGCGTTGCACCGGATAACATAAACCGCTTTCGGCACAGCCCTGCCACTGAATTTTAAATTGCTGGTTTGGCGCGACCGTAATCGTGGTCTTGACCTGATGATAATGCACCTTGGTCTGGCCAAAGGTCGGATCGTTCTTATCTTCCGGGACCGGCAGCTGTAATTTTAGCGCACCAGCATCGCTACGCACCTGTAGCTGATCATGATATAAATAATAATCTTCGGCGATGGTCCAGCGCAGTTCCGCCTGATCATCGCTAATAGAACGCGCCTGAAACTGAAACGCTTGATCGGGTGGCAAGAACTCCTGCGCCTGTGACCAAACTGGCCAGAATGCACAAAGAACCACAAGCAAAGCACTTACACGCGTAATCATGACGTCCATTTTTCTGTAGAAAACCCGATTCATTATTAAAAAGATTAAATTAAGAGAACATTAACATAGCTCATTATTTATAAAATAGGATTTCAGGTGGAGAGTAACTATGTTTGTGGTTCTGGTCGAAGATGATCCTTATATTGCCCAAAGTATCTGTTCAGCGCTGGACTATTTAAATATTTCAGTTGAGCATGTGGCTACTGCGCGTGCTGCCGATTATTTTATCCGGCAAAGTGCGGTCGACCTGTGCCTGCTGGATTTGGGCCTGCCCGATCAGGATGGTCTGGAACTGCTGCAGCAGTGGCGTCAGGATAAAATTCATCTGCCGGTACTGGTTCTAACTGCCCGGCATCAAACCCGGCAATGTGTAGAAGCCTTAAATCTGGGGGCCGATGACTACCTGACCAAACCCTTTGAACTGGATGAGCTGATTGCCCGTATTCATGCGCTGGCACGGCGTAATCGAGGTTTTTCTTCCAATCTGTTACAACTGGGCGATTTGCAGTTAAACCGCGATACCCAGGAAGTGACGTTCCAGCAGCAGCCGGTGACTCTGTCACGGCGTGAATACAGCCTGCTGGAAACCCTGATGAGCCATCCCAACCAGATTTTAAAAAATGAACAGCTGCTCGATAAACTGTATGGCTATCAGGACAGTATCGAGAGCAACGCGCTGAATGTGCATATTTATCATTTACGCCAGAAACTAGAGCCGCAGCTGATTCAGACCATTCGTGGTGTGGGCTATATGTTTAAAGTACCGGAAACCGAGAGCTGAATATGCAGAACTACAGTTTAAAATGGCGGCTGGTCAGCATGTTTATGGTGGTGTTTCTTAGCCTGTGGAGTCTGGTGTTTTGCTGGCTGTATTATGATTTGCAGCAGCGGCTGCAAGATACGCTGGATCAGCGCCTGTTTGCCTCTGCACAAATGGTGGCGCGGCTGATTCAGCATTTGCCGCTCCAGGAAATTAATCCCGATTCCTTAAAACAGGTGGCCGAACAGTATCATGCGCAAAACCTGATTGCCTGTGAGGTGTCGGTGTTTAGCTCGGATATTACCTTGGGGCCGTATGTGGTGGCTCGCACCCGCGGTGCGCCGGCGCAGCTAACCGGACAGCAACCGGGCTTTAGTACCTGGCAGGAAAATGGTGTGGAATGGCGCAGTTATGTGCTGCGTAAAGGTGATATTCAGGTGGTGGCCGCAGAACGGCTGGTGCTTAGAGCCTCTTTATTGCAACAGATTCTGCAATCGGTGCTGATTCCGCTGGTGTTATCGCTATTGATCTGTATGGCGCTGGTGATTCATATTCTGCGTAAAGAATTCCGCCCTTTAGATGATATGGCCCAGCAACTGGCAGATAAACAGCATTCGCTGTCAGATGCGGCGCATTATTTGCAACATCTGGATGCGCGTAAAATTCCCAAAGAAGTCCAGCCTTTTGTCGATAATTCCAATCAGCTGATTCAGAACCTGCATCATAGTCTGGAAAATGAAAAACTGTTTACCGCCTATGCCGCACACGAACTGCGTAGTCCTTTAACTGCAATTAAAACCCATGTACAACTCAGCCGGATGATGGTCGAGCAGAATCCGGCGCAGGCCAGCAAGCTGATTGAAAACCTGAAACAGGCCGAAAACAGTATCTGGCGCTATCAGCAGTTGCTGGAACAGTTGTTATTACTCAGCCAGACCGATCATGAAGCAGCGCAAGCCGCCACAGATTCGGAAACCACCGAAGTCGCGCCGGTTTTGAGGCAAGTGATGGAGGAATTAAGTCCGGTTTATCCACATTTAAACACTATCTTGCAGGTCGATTGGGAAAGTCTGCAAACCCTGCAATTGCCACCGCTGAGCTTGCATACCATCCTGAAAAATCTGCTGGAAAATGCCCTGCTACATGCCCAAGGCTTAAGCCGGATTGAAATTATCATGCATGATCAGCAACTGCTGGTACAAGATGATGGTCAGGGGCTGACTGCGGCGGAACTGACCCAGATGACCCGGCGCTTCTGGCGTAAATCTGCCCAGCAACAGGGTCATGGTTTAGGGCTGGCTTTGGTGAAAGCGCTGCTCCAACATCATCACTACCAGATGGATTTAAGCCTGAACCTTCCTCAGGGTTTAAGCATTCGCATTCGGCCGGAGCAGCCCTCTTCCACGCTCAATTAAAGGGTTGATGCTTGGGGACTAGATTAGAAGCTATATCTTAAGCCCCAAACCGCCTGATTTTTCTGTTTGATTTTACTGCGGTCATAGCCACCCAGAATGAAGTCGGAAAAGACATTCACATTCGGCGCAACTGCATAATCCAGCCCGACCGAGGCAAAACGGAAAGCAGTATCGGTCTGGGTATCTAAAAATTCCTGACCTTCATATTTGCCGGAGTCATTAAAATAAGAACCGGCAACGGCCAGATTTCCAGTTAATTTGTCGCTGAGCTGATGGGCATAGTTCAGGCTGACATAAGTATCGCCCTGATTCATATACACCACATCATATAAATAGGTCGACACGCCAAAGGTTAGTGTAGCCTGATCATTCACATTCTTGCTGACACGCAGGCCCAGTTCATTGGAGGTGGTACTGTCCCCACCCGGATAATAATAGGTCGCATTCCACAGATCCCAAGTCAGGCCTTTAAAATCTGACACATGCCCGACAATAAAATCATGTTCCATTTTATCGGTGCTGTATTGCCGGCCTTGTTGTAAATCGCGGTATGAATAACCCAGTGTACTGCCCCAATAACCGGCATAAAAATTTCCGTAACCCAGGGTTAAAGAGGCCTGCAAAGCCAGGTCTTCATTTTCTGGTGCATTGGTCAGACCGCGCGACACATATTTAGATACTGCGGTCAGCTGACCAGACACATCAATAGAGGAAGAGGATGCATCATTGGCCCAGCTGGACATGCTGATACATGATAGACACCCGGCGGCGACCACCGTTCTTGTAAATGGAATCATTGTTTTAAAATTTAACCTGATTGAATGTAAAAATCCCAGCCAACCATCCGACCGTGAGCTGTGCGGATGGTTGGATATGTGATTTTAACTAAGAAAAAAGGATGTGTATAAAAATGCACATCAAAATGATCTAAGAGATCAAAGCGTTCTGTTGCGGCTAGATTGACCGGACTGGCGTATTGGCCCGGTAAAATGGCGCCGTAGATTTGGCCAGCGCCGGTTTGGCGCGAATATGATCGGCCAGTTTTTCGGCCATCATAATGGTGGTGGCATTCAGGTTGCCGGTAATAATCAGCGGCATGATCGAAGCATCAATCACACGCAGGTTTTGCAGCCCATGTACCCGCCCGTAGCCATCGACCACCGCCATATCATCTTCACCCATTTTGCAGCTGCAAGATGGATGGAACGCAGTTTCAGCGTGGTTACGGATAAATTCGTCCAGCTCGGCATCGCTTTGTACCTGTTTGCCCGGGCTGATTTCTTCGCCGCGATAGGCATCTAAAGCCGGTTGATGCATGATGTCCCGGGTAATGCGGATGGCATCACGGAACTCGCGCCAGTCCTGTTCGGTACTCATATAATTGAACAGGATACTTGGATGCTGAAACGGATCTTTGGAGCGCAGTTTGACCCGACCGCGGGATGGAGAGCGCATGGAACCGACATGCGCCTGAAAACCATGCTGCTGAATGGCATTACTGCCATTGTAGTTAATGGCGACCGGTAAAAAGTGATACTGGATATTCGGCCAGGCAAACTCATCGGAGGTGCGGATAAAGCCACCGGCTTCAAACTGGTTACTGGCACCCACACCCTGACCTAAAAACAGCCATTCTGCGCCAATTTTTGGCTGGTTATACCATTTTAAGGCTGGATATAAGCTGACCGGTTTTTTGCACTGATACTGTAAATACATTTCCAGATGATCTTGCAGGTTTTCGCCCACGCCCGGTAAATCATGAACCACCGGAATCTCCAGGCTTTTTAGATGCTGGGCATTACCGACACCGGAACGCTGCAGAATTTGCGGGGAAGCAATGGCACCCCCACAGAGCAACACTTCTTTTTCAGCAAAGACTTGGAGTGGCTGCGCGGTACTTTGTCCCTGAAAATATTCGACGCCTATAGCCTGCTTGCCATTAAATAGAATTTTATTGGTCATGGCATGGGTGCGAATGGTTAAATTCGGGCGCTGTCTGGCCATATTCAGATAACCACGCGCCGTGCTGGAACGGCGTCCCTGTGGGGTTACGGTACGGTCCATCGGACCAAATCCTTCCTGCTGATAGCCATTTAAATCATCGGTACGTGGATAGCCGGCCTGCACCGCAGCGTCGACCATGGCATGAAACAGCTCGTTATTTCCGGCTTTCGGGGTGGCGACCTGTACCGGACCGCTGTCGCCATGATAGTCATTGCCGCCAATATCACGGGTTTCGGCCTTTTTATAATAAGGCAGGCAGTCGGCATAGCTCCAATGCTCCAGTCCTTTCAAACTGGCCCATTGTTCCAGATCCATCGCATTGCCGCGGATATAACACATGCCGTTAATCAGGGAGGACCCGCCCAAGCCTTTACCGCGACCACATTCCATACGGCGATTATTCATATACGGTTCCGGATCGGTCAGATAGGCCCAGTTATAACGCCGGCCCTGTAAGGGATAAGCCAGCGCGGCAGGCATCTGGGTACGAAAATCCAGCCGGTAGTCCGGCCCACCTGCTTCCAGGAGCAACACCGTCGTGTCTGGATCTTCGGTTAATCGAGCCGCCAGCACATTCCCGGCAGAACCTGCACCAATAATAATATAGTCATAGTTCATGCAGCATGATCCTCCCTTAAGCTGAAAATACAGATTGGAAAGGACTCAGTTCCACCTGAACCGATTTGGTCTGGGTATAGTGCTGTAAGGTCACCAGACCATTTTCACGGCCAACACCGGACTGTTTATAGCCACCAACCGGCATTTCTGCCGGAGATTCGCCCCAGGTATTCAGCCAGCAAATCCCCGCTTCAATCTGATGAATAATACGATGGGCACGGCTTAAATCCGGACTGACCACACCAGCAGCCAGACCATAGGTGGTGGCATTGGCTCTGCGGATTACTTCATCTTCGCTGTCATAACTTAAAATACTCATAACCGGGCCAAAAATTTCTTCCTGAACAATGCACATTTCATCATGACAATCAGTAAATACTGTGGGTTCGACAAAAGCCCCGTGCGCAAATTCAGCTGCCGCTGCGCGCTGTCCACCTGTTAACAGACGGGCGCCCTGTTGCTTGCCCAGCTCAATGTAATGCAATACTTTTTCCATATGGGCAAAGCTGGATAGTGGCCCGAAATTAGTGTTCGGGTCTAAAGGCTGACCCATGCGCACATAGGGAATGCGCTGCAGAATCTTTTCTTCAAAAGCGGCTTTTAATGCACTAGGAATAAACACCCGGGTTCCATTGGTACACACCTGTCCAGAACTGTAGAAATTGGCCATCATGGCAATATCGGCAGCCAGATCCAGATCGGCATCTTCACAGATAATTAACGGTGATTTTCCACCAAGTTCCATGGTGACTTCTTTTAAGCTGGACGCCGCCGCCTGTGCCATTACTTTTTTACCGGTACTCACACCGCCGGTAAAGGATACTTTGGCAATCTCCGGATGCTCAGTTAAATAGCTACCCACATCGCCACCACCGGTCACCACATTAAAGACGCCGTCCGGTACTCCGGCTTCACTATAAATTTCGGCCAGTTTTAACGCGGTCAGTGGGGTAATTTCACTGGCTTTAAATACCATGGCGTTGCCTGCGGCCAAGGCCGGTGCAGATTTCCATAACGCAATCTGGATTGGATAATTCCAAGCGCCAATACCGGCCACCACACCCAGCGGTTCACGGCGGGTATAAATAAAAGAACTTTCTCTTAATGGAATTTGCTGGCCTTCGAGCGCTGGTAAAATGCTGGCATAATATTCCAGCACATCTGCCCCGGTCACAATATCGACGCTCCGGGTTTCACTTAAAGGCTTGCCACTGTCCAGGCTTTCAATTTCTGCCAGCTCATCATTGCGTGCCCGTAAAATGGCTACGGCCTGATTTAAAATGCGTGAACGCTGCATGGTGGTCATGGCTGCCCAGACTTTTTGTCCCTGTTTGGCAGACTGTACTGCCCGATCAACATCGGCCTGGTTACATGCCTGAATGGTGGCCAACACCTCAGCATTGGCCGGATTAATACTTTGGAATGTTTCAGAGGATGAAGCATCGACAAACTGACCGTGAATATAAGGTCGTTGTGTATTGAATTGCATCAATTGGTTCTCCTCGTAATTTAGTGAATATTGAGTTGCTGACGGATATAGTCGGCACAAATCTGAATAGGTAAATCGGCATCCAGTTCAGTGGTCATTAAGGAACCGCGTAACCAGAAACCGTCAATCAGTGCGGCCAGACCCTGTGCGGCGCGTTCGGCCTGATCGCGGTCCAGCTGTTTGGCAAACTCATGCTTGATATTGGAATGCAGGCGGTAATGGTTAACCTGCTGCAAACGATGCAAGTCAGGTTGATGCATACTGTTGGCCCAGAATGCCAGCCAGGTTTTCATGGCCGCTTTGTCAGTCTGTTCGGCCGAGAAATTGGCACGCACAATCGCAATCAGGCGCTGCTCCGGGGTATTTTCTGCGGCGTTTAAACTGGCCGAAATGGCATCGCCC
This sequence comes from Acinetobacter sp. YH12155, assembly GCF_013418255.1. Lineage (NCBI taxonomy): Bacteria > Pseudomonadati > Pseudomonadota > Gammaproteobacteria > Moraxellales > Moraxellaceae > Acinetobacter > Acinetobacter sp. YH12155. The sequence goes on along the minus strand of NZ_VPCK01000002.1, from coordinate 162,804 downwards.
AGCTGTTGCAGCAAATAACGCATGGTCGCTTCAATCAGGCCATGCTTGCCCTGAAAATAATGACTGATGATGCCTGTAGACACACCTGCCCGCTGGGCAATCTGGCTGATAGACGCTTCAGCAAAACCCAGTTCATTAATGGCAGATAAGGTGGCATCAATCAGCTGTTGACGACGAATCGGTTGCATACCAACTTTAGGCATAAGATCGACCTGACTAATAAAAATCATACACAAGGCAAGGTAACATATAAAAACGTTATTTTAATTGAACGTTCAATTAAAATAAATTATAGTCCCGTCTGCTTCCTGATGTACAGCTCAGTTTGTTTTTCATTTGCAAATGTTTGTAATGAGAGCCATGCCTATAGTCTGGTTAAGCCAAAACACACTGCGCTGTAGATCCGAATTAAAAAAATATGGTCACAGATTTATGCAAAAGAAAACTGAACAGACGACCGATAGTCTGAACAAAGTTGTCTTTTTTCTTTCGGCAACACTCATCCTGCTGTTTTCGCTGGTTACGATTTTATTTAATGACCAGGCGAATCAGCTCATTACCCAAATCTTGAACTGGGTCAGTCGGACCTTTAGCTGGTATTACCTGCTGGCGGCCACCTTATATCTGGTCTTTGTACTGTTTATTGCCCTGTCGCGTTATGGCGAAATCAAGCTTGGTCCCAAACATTCTAAACCCGAATTCAGCCTGCTGAGCTGGTCGGCCATGTTGTTCTCAGCCGGGATCGGGATTGACTTGATGTTCTTCTCGGTCGCTGAACCCCTGTCTCATTATATGAGTCCTCCAGTCGGTGAAGCTGAAACCTTTGAAGCTGCACGCCAGTCTATGGTCTGGACCCTGTTTCACTATGGTCTGACCGGCTGGAGCATGTATGCGCTGATTGGGGTTGCGTTGGGATATTTCAGTTATCGCTATAATTTACCACTGACAATTCGCTCTGCGCTTTATCCTATTTTTGGAAAAAGAATTAATGGCCCGATTGGCCATACGGTAGATACAGCTGCAGTACTCGGTACGATTTTTGGTATTGCCACCACCTGCGGTATCGGTGTGGTTCAGCTAAATTACGGTCTGCATGTCCTGTTTGGCTTGCCGGAAAATATCTGGATTCAAACTGCATTAATTGGTGTTGCAGTCATTATTACTATTATTTCCGTGACTGCGGGTGTCAATAAAGGTATTCGGGTTCTGTCTGAAATTAATATCTATGTATCAATCGGGTTGCTGCTCTTTATTCTCTTTATGGGAAATACAGAGTTTTTATTAGCGGCTCTAATTCAGAATTTTGGTGATTATCTCAGCCAGTTCCCGAAACTCTCTTTAAGCAGTTTTCCTTTTGAGCAGCCTAAAGAATGGATGAATAGCTGGACGCTGTTCTTCTGGGCATGGTGGATCGCCTGGTCACCTTTTGTTGGTCTGTTCCTGGCCCGTATTTCCCGTGGTCGTACCATTCGCGAATTTGTCACCGGGACTTTGGTTATTCCTCTGTTATTTACCCTGACCTGGTTGTCTATTTTCGGTAACAGTGCTTTATACAGCGTGATTTTTGATGGTAATACTCAACTTGCTACGACAGTTTTAGAAAATCCGGCACATGGTTTTTATGATCTGCTAGCACAGTATCCAGGTTTCACATTTCTCGCAGGTGTCGCCACCATTACAGGTTTGCTGTTCTATGTGACTTCAGCGGATTCAGGGGCATTGGTATTGGGGAACTTCACCACTAAATTCACTAATATTGAGCATGATTCACCGCGCTGGCTCAGTGTGTTCTGGGCCATTGCTATCGGTTTGCTAACTTTGGCAATGCTCATGGCGAATGGCGTGACAGCATTACAGAACACCACGATTATTATGGGTCTGCCTTTTAGTTTCGTGATTTTCTTTGTGATGGCCGGACTGTATAAGTCCTTGCGTCTGGAAGATTTCCGTCAGGCCAGTACCAGCATGAATGCGGCGCCCGTGGTCGGCAATGTCGACATCTTTAACTGGAAAAAACGCCTCAGCCGGGTAATGCTGCATGCCAATTTATCGCAGACCCAGCAAATGCTGGAAGAGGTCTGTAAACCGGCAATGCAGGCGGTGGCCACAGAATTCATCAACAAAGGCATTCAGGTCGATCTGGCGGAAAAAGCCCTGGATGATGAACCGGAACTGTCACATCTGGATTTAACCATTCAGCTGGATGAAGAAGAAAACTTCGTTTACCAGATCTGGCCAATCCGTTATGACACACCCAACTTCAGTTCACGCGGCAAACGCACCAAGAAATACTATTACCGTCTGGAAACCTATCTGTTTGAAGGCTCGCAAGGCAATGATCTGGTGGGTTATAGCAAGGAACAGGTCATTAACGACATTCTGGATAAATACGAGCGCCATTTGATGTTCTTGCACATCAACCGGATTAGTCCAGGCAAGCGCCCGCTCTTTCCAGACCCGGATCAATAAGGAATCTGTAGGATGTCTGAATCGCTTCACGCCTTTGCACTGTTTTTCTCATTATTAAACCCGTTTTTAATGAGTATTTATATGCTCGGCATTATCCGTAATTCCGAGGCCCGAGTGTTTAATCGCGCCCTGATTCAGGGCAGTTTAATCAGCTTTGTGGTGTTTATTATTTTCGCCAAAACCGGTGAAGCCTTTTTTCATGATGTCCTGCATGTCCGTTTTGAATCTTTCCAGATTTTTGGCGGGATTATTTTTCTGGTGATTGGTTATCGCTATGTGTTTGAAGGCGCCGATACCATTGGGGTGATGCGCGGTGCGCCACATCATTTGGCCGGCACCATTGCCATGCCGTTTATGATTGGCCCGGGAACCATCAGCGCCGCGGTCATTACCGGAATTCAGCTAAGCCTGTGGCAACTGGTGCTGGTGATTTTTGTGACACTGTTTCTGACCTGTAGCCTGCTTATTTTAATGAAATATGCACATGATCATTTGCAGCATAAACATTCCAATTATATTGATTTGTATGTCGATATTGTCGGGCGTCTGGCCGCCTTGCTGATTGGGACCATCGCCATTGATATGATTGTGACCGGTGTCAGCGGAATTATGCAGAGCTAAACGTCCAGTTTAGATGCTCTAAACAAAAACCCTCTTTCAATCTGAAAGAGGGTTTTTATTAAGGTTTGGATATTTAACTGTTTAAGAAATCTGTTCCAGCGGCTGGGTATTCCAGACCGGCCACAAAGTTTCCAGTACTTTTTCAAAAGCAGTATTGTCAGTTTGCCACTGTGGATTTTTATCTTTATCGACAATTAAAGCACGCACGCCTTCAACAAAATCACCTTGCTGCATCCAGACATCCTGTAAATTGCGTTCCAGCTGCATTGATTTTTCCAGCGACAAGTTTTGCCCGACCTGTTGCAGCTTTAAGCTGACCTGTTTGGCCATTACTGGACGCTGCTGCAAAATAGCCAGCATTTTCTGCGCCCATTCCTGATCTGGACCGGTACCTGCCTGAGCCAGACTGTGTTCAATATCGTCCAGCGTTGCATAAGAGAAATGGCTATTGATCTGCTCGATACGCTTTTGCAATTCACTTTCTGCCGGATGGGTAATAAAGCTGCTGATGATTTTGCGGATTTCAATCGGGTTGAGTAGCGGCGCTGCAATTAACGCTGCTTCTAATTCAGCAAAGCGCGCACTCGGCACATGATAGTCAATTAAATCTAAATACAAGGCATCGCTGCTGCTGATCTGTTCACCGGTCAGCGCCATATATACACCAACATCATCTAGCCGTGACAGGAAATGGGTGGCACCGACATCGGGGAAAAAGCCGATTGCAGTTTCCGGCATGGCAAAACGGGATTTTTCACTGCTGATCTTGATATGACAGGCTTGCGCCAGACCAAAACCGCCGCCCAGCACATAGCCATCCAGCATCACCATAACGGTTTTTGGAAAATTCCGGATGTTGCTCAACATACGATATTCAGTGGCAAAAAAATCCTGATATTGGGTATTGCCGGCCTGATAACTGTCATACAGATAACGGATGTCACCGCCCGCGCAAAAGGCCTTCGGGCTGTTGGAATTGATCAGGATGGCCTGTACCGCAGCATCCTCACGCCATTGCTCCAGTTGTGCCTGAATACCCTGAATCATCGGCAAGGTTAAGGCATTTAAGTGGCTGGTCCGGTCCAGGCTAATCATGCCTAGACCACCCTGCACATGAATGGCTAAATTATTGTCCGTACTCATTTATTTTTCCTATTATGATTTTTATTGATGGCTAAATTGGGCCGGGCGTTTTTCGACAAAGGCCTGCATACCTTCTTTCTGGTCCTGACCGGCAAAAATGGAATGGAAAATACGTCGCTCAAAACGCAAGCCTTCGGCCAGACTGACTTCAAAAGCACGGTTGATGGATTCTTTAATCATCATCACTGCTGGCAGGGATTTTTCGGCAATTTTTTCTGCGGCTTGCAGAGTTTGCTCTAACAATTCCTCTTTGGCAAACACCCGTGCCACCAGTCCACTTTGTTCAGCTTCCTGCGCGCCCATCTGGCGGGCCGTCAGACACATTTCCATGGCTTTGGCCTTACCAATTGCCAGGGTTAAACGCTGGGTACCGCCAATGCCCGGCAATACACCCAAAGTCACTTCAGGCAGGCCAAATTTGGCATTATCAGCACAGTAAATAAAGTCACACATGAGCGCCAGTTCGCAGCCACCGCCCAAGGCATAGCCACTGACTGCGGCAATTAACGGTTTACGGCGCTGGGCGATGCGGTCGGCCAGACTGAAAAAATCATCCAGATAAATTTGTGGAAATGTGAGATCTGCCATTTCTTTAATATCGGCGCCGGCAGCAAAGGCTTTTTCTGAACCGGTGATGACGATACAGCCAATATCCGGGTCTTTTTCCAGCCGGTCCAGCGCCTGATTAACTTCGACAATCAGCTGATGGTTCAGGGCATTTAAGGCTTTTGGGCGATTTAAGGTTATCAGTCCAACCCCGTTGCGCTGTTCAAGTAAAATTGTTTCCCATTGCATGATCAATCTCCCTGTTCAATTATAAACTACGTGCAATCACCAGACGCTGAATGTCGCTGGTGCCTTCATAAATCTGGCAAATACGCGCATCCCGATAAATACGCTCGATTGGAAAATCTTTTAAATAGCCATAGCCGCCAAAAATCTGTAAGGCTTTGGAACAAACCCGTTCTGCCATTTCTGAGGCAAACAGTTTGGCCATGGAGGCTTCAGTTAAACAGCTTTCACCAGCTTCTTTTTTACGGGCCGCGAAATGCACCAGCTGCCGTGCTGCTTCAATTTCGGTGGCCATGCTGGCCAGCCGGAAAGAAATGGCCTGCTGTTCAAAAATCGGTTTGCCAAAGGCCACACGCTCATGCGCATAGCGGCTGGCTTCTTCTAAAGCGGCGCGCGCCAGACCTACCGCCTGCGCGGCAATCCCGATGCGCCCGCCTTCCAGATTGGCCAGGGCAATTTTTAGGCCTTCACCTTCGGCGCCCAGCCTTAAACTTTCATGAATGCGCACATCGGTTAAGGCAATCTGACAGGTATCGGAAGCATGTAAGCCCAGTTTATTTTCCACCCGGATGACCTCATAACCGGGTGTATCGCGTGGCACTAAAAAGGCGCTCATGCCTTTTTTGCCGGCATTCGGGTCGGTTACGGCAAACACGATAATCATGCCGGCGTTGTTGCCCGAGGTAATAAACTGTTTGGCACCATTAATAATATAATGATCGCCATCTTTAACTGCGCGGGTTTTAATAGCAGCAGCATCCGAGCCGGTATGTGGTTCGGTTAAGGCAAAAGCGCCAATCATTTGACCTTGAGCCAGTGGCTTTAAATATTGCTGCTTTTGCTGCTCGGTGCCGAATTTGAGAATGGGCACACAGCCAACTGAGTTATGCACGCTCATAATGGCCGATGTCGCACCATCGGCTGCGGCAACTTCTTCTAGGGCTAGCACATAGGCCAGCGTTCCCGTGCCTGAACCGCCCCATTCTTCCGGAATCAGCATTCCCATAAAGCCCAGTTCACCCATTTGGGCCAAAGCCTCTTTCGGGAAAATGCCTTTTTCATCCCATTCGCCAGCATTCGGTTTAATCTGCTCCTGGGCAAAACTTTTGGCCATGTCCTGAATCAGCTGTTGTTCTTCCGTAAATTGCATACCTGCTTCCCTTAATCTTCTTATTGAGATGTCTTTCTTGATCTGTTGGCGTTTTCGTTTTTTAGCGTTTTATGCAGTTTTGGCCTGCTGTAATTTGCTGATTTCCTGATTACGCAGTAAAAAGCGCTGGATTTTGCCACTTGGGGTTTTTGGCAGTTCAGTCACAAATTCAATCAGGCGTGGATAGGCATGTGCAGACAGACGTTTTTTGACAAACTGTCCCAGTTCTTCTTCAAGTTGTTGCGTGGCTTGTACCTGCTGGGCCAGCACCACAAAGGCTTTAATTACTTCGGTACGCTCCGGATCCGGTACACCAATCACGGCGGCTTCAATCACCGCATCATGTTCCAGCAAGGCGCTTTCCACATCAAATGGGCCAACCCGATAGCCTGACGTTGTAATGACATCATCACTACGTCCGACAAAGCTCATGCTGCCATCGGCGTGAATTTCGGCGGTATCGCCAGTTAAGTAATAATCTCCAACAAATGGTGACTTACGGCTTTCATCATAACCGCCAAACCACATCATTGGTGATTGACGGATATCAATCGCCAGAATGCCCGCAGTATCTGCTGCTAAGGCCTGACCCTGCTCATCAACCACGGCAATGGTATAGCCCGGGCTGGCAAAGCCGGCTGAACCTGAACGTACCGGATGTTCCAAGGCATGATGATTACACACCACCATCCCCACTTCGGTCTGGCCATAATGGTCGTAAATGGGCACATCCAGTACCTGTTCAAACCAGCGGATTACTTCTGGATTTAATGGTTCGCCGGCACTGCTGACCACGCGTAATTTGCCACGTAGCTGTGCCATCTGTGCCTGATCGGCAGCCATCATCATCCGGTACGCCGTCGGGGCACCGGCCAGATTGGTGATGCCATATTGCTGAACAATTTCGCAGACACTTTCGGCATTAAAACCACCTTCATAAAACAGGGTCGAATGCCCCAGTAGCAATGGCCCGGTAATGGCATAGTACAGACCATACGCCCAGCCCGGATCTGCAATATTCCAGAACGCATCTTCCGGTTGCAGGCCAATGGCATTTTGCATATAGCCGCCAAATGCAATCAGGGCTTTTAGTGGCACTTTCAGCGGTTTGGCCGGCCCGGTGGTGCCCGAAGTAAACATCAATAAAAATGGATCATCAATCGTCAGCATTTCCAGTTCACAGTGCTCGGCCTGACCCTTCAATACGCTCCAGAAACTGAAATCTTGCGGATAGGCATCGGCCTGGCGCTCTGCATGCACGGTCACAATGTCTGGACAGTTCGCAATATCCACCAATTTATCGCGGTTGGCCAAATCGGTGACCACCAGCTTGCTTTGAGCCAGCTGAATACGGTGTTCAATGGCTTTGGGTCCAAAGGCGGTAAACAGCGGCTGATACACCGCGCCAATTCGCCAGGTGGCCAAAATAGTAATGATCAGTTCCGGAGTGCGTGGCAATAAGCCAGAAACGCGGTCACCTTTTTGCACACCCTGCGCTTTTAAAAAGCTGGCAAACTGGCTGGCATATTTTTTTAGCTCGGCAAAGCTGTACTGCTCTTTGCGGCCATCTTTACCATGCCAGTACAAGGCAATCGCATCTGAACCGGCGTGGCGGTCGCAGCATTCAAAACAGGCATTAAGTGCCTGCATGGTGCCAGACAGATACTGGCGTGCAACCGTATTGAGATCAAATTCCTGAACCGTTTTTTGATAATTTAACATATGTACCTCAGCCTGAATTTATCGTTATTACTGACAAGGTGTATGGATGTAGCCTGTCCCTGCTCCATCATGTTGCTATTTTTTTACGCTGTTGGCGCGGTATAATGATGCATGATGCTGGAGAAATCCAGATGTGCATGACCTTCCTGACACAACTGCTGATACAGCTGTTGCACCAGACTGCCCAGAACAATCGGATGCTCGGCCTGATGTGCAGCATCAACCGCCAGCCCTAAATCTTTCAGCATCAGTTGTGCGGCAAAACCATCGGTATAACCACGAGATGCTGGCGCATTGGCACAGATATCTGGCCACGGATTATAGACTTCAGAACTCCAGCAGCGCCCAGATGAGCTGTTAATGACTCCGGCCAGCGCTTGCGGATCAATCCCGAGTTTTACTCCCAGTGCCATGCCTTCGGCGACCGCCGTCATGGAAATACCCAGAATCAGGTTATTACAGATTTTTGCCACCTGCCCGGTGCCAATAGCACCACAATGCACCAGATTTTTCCCCATCGCACTCAGTACCGGCTTCACTGCTTCAAATGTGGCGGCATCGCCCCCAACCATAAAGGTCAAGGTGCCCTCTTTGGCGCCTAAGGTTCCACCAGACACCGGTGCATCACAGACCTGAATCTGTCGAGCCTGTGCGGCTGCGTCCACGACCTGAATGGTTTTCGGGTCAATGGTGCTGCTGTCGATACATAAACTGCCAGCCGGCAGCACGTTTAAAATACCCTGTTCACCCAGATACACCGTGCGTACATGCTGGGCCGCAGGTAGCATGGTCACCACCACATTGGCCTGTTGGGCTGCATCTCGCGGACTCTGGCAAACCACGCCACCGGCCTGGGCAAAATGTTCTAAAGCGATCTCGCTCAAGTCATAGCCAAACACTTGATGGCCGGCTTTGAGTAAGTTCTGTGCCATGGAGCCGCCCATGTTGCCTAAACCAATAAATGCAATTTTCATGGTCATTCTCCTTAACGCAGACTGATGGTGGTATTCACACCAGCACTTTCCTGATCATCTTCAAACCAGCGGCTGGTGATAGTTTTGGTCTGGGTATAGAACTGCACGGCCTGTTTGCCATACGGGCCTAAATCACCGAGTTTGGAGCCACGGGAACCGGTAAAACTGAAAAATGGTACCGGCACCGGAATTGGAATATTAATACCGACCTGACCAATATCAATCTGGTTCTGGAAAGTACGTGCGGTACTGCCGCTTTGGGTAAATAAGCCCACGCCATTACCAAACGGATTGGTATTAATCAGCTGAATAGCCTGTTCTAACGTATCGACATGAATGATGGCCAAGACCGGACCAAAGATTTCTTCCTTATAAATGCGCATCTCGGTCGTGACCTGATTAAAAATGGTCGGACCAACAAAATTGCCTTGCTCATAGCCGGCAACCTGCACCTCGCGGCCATCTAGCAGCAGTTCTGCACCCTGCTCGACACCACTGTTAATCAGGTCAATCACACGGGCTTTGGCACGGGTTGAGATGACCGGTCCGACATCGGTATTCGGTTCATGGCCAGCATTGACCTTTAAGGTTTTGGCTTTATTGACCAGCTCATCGACCCAATGCTTGCTTTCACCGACCATCACCGCCACAGACAGGGCCATACAGCGCTGACCGGCGGCGCCAAAGGCTGCACCAACCAAGGCATTTAAGGTCTGTTCTTTATCGGCATCCGGCATTACCACCACATGGTTTTTGGCGCCCATCATTGACTGTACCCGTTTGCCATGCTGGCCTGCCAGGTTATAGACATGGGTACCCACCGCCGTAGAACCGACAAAGGAAATGGCCTTGATATCAGAATGCGTACACAGCAGATCGACCACTTCTTTACCACCATGCACCACATTCAGTACCCCGGCAGGAACACCAGCCTGCATCGCCAGTTCGACCAGCATCATGGTTGATAGCGGATCCTGCTCCGACGGCTTTAAGACAAAAGTATTGCCGCAGACAATGGCCATTGGGAACATCCACAACGGAATCATCGCAGGGAAATTAAACGGGGTAATTCCGGCACAGACACCTAAGGGTTGCTGCATGGTATAGGTATCCACCCCGCGCGCCACGCCTTCAATATACTCACCCATTTGCAGCGAACCGACCGAGCAGGCATGTTCCACCACTTCCAGGCCACGCTGAATATCACCTTCGGCATCTGCTAATGTTTTGCCCTGTTCAGCGGTCAGGACTTGTGCAATACTTTTTAAGTTTTGACGGATCAGCTCCTGCAGTTTCAGCATAATCCGCATACGGGCCTGAATAGGTGTTTCACGCCAGCTGGCAAAAGCCTGTTGGGCTGCGGCAATGGCGGCATTGACTTCTTCTGCAGTGGCAAACGGCACCTGACCCAGAACCTCCTGGGTAGCAGGATTGACAATATCTTGCCAATGACTGGTTCTGGAGTCGATAAATTCACCATTAATCAGCAGTTTTGCCGTGGTGAGGCCGGTATTCGAATGGGGATGATGAATCGCGTTCATGGTCGCTCCGTGCTGGTTTGTTATTGTCGTTTTATCTGCCTTTACTGGCTGTTTTTAACGTATTATTTTTACGCTGTTTCAGCAGACTAACAAAGAACACTTTTGGCACCAATAGAGATTGGCGCACGACGATTGTGCAAATTTGCACAGAGATTTAACAGGATGTTAAACATAAAATGAAAGTTGATTGGGATCACTTACGCTTTTTTCTGGTCTTGGCCCGGGCCAAAACCCTCACCAATGCTGCGCGCCTGATGGAAGTGGAACACAGCACCGTGGCACGGCGCATTCAGGCGCTGGAAAATACCTTGGGTACCCAGCTGTTTAAACGTGAAGCCAAAGGCTATGAGCTGACTGCGGAAGGTCTGGCACTGGTGCCCCGCGTCGAACAGATGGAACAGTCTTTTATCCAGATTGATAAACGCCATGACCCTTTACAAGGCCGGGTACGCATTGGTGCGCCGGAAGGTTTCGGGACGGCGTTTCTGGCCCGGCTGCTGGCGGAGTTTTCACAGCATTATCCTTCGCTGACTATTGACCTGATTCCGGTGCCAAAAACCATCAAACTTTCACATCGTGAGGCCGATATTGTCATTTCAATTGACCGGCCCAAATCCGGGCCTTATATCATTACCCGACTCTCAAATTACTGTTTAAAACTGTACGGCAGTCAAAGCTATTTACAGCAAAATCCACCAATTAGACAGCTGGAAGATCTGAAACAGCACCGATTTGTCGATTATATTGATGATCTGGTGTATAGCTCGGCGCTGTATTCGCTGGAACGTTTGCCGCTGCAAGTGACAGCTTGTTTTCGCAGTAACAGTATTCTGGCCCAGCAGATTGCGGTCAGTACCGGCGCCGGACTGGCAATTTTGCCGCGATTTCTGGTGCATGATAAACCCGATCTGCAAGAAGTTCTGGGCGATCAGGTCAGTTTTACCCATACCTTCTGGATGTTGACCCTAGTTGATTTACAGCATGAGCCGAAAATCAAACTGGTCTGGGATTTCCTGCGCAAACAGGCCGATGTGCAGCAGGCCCTGTTAATGGGCACTTAAAATCCTTTGCAGTATCTGGAGATTGACACATGCCGATACAGCAACTGAACGTATCACAACACTTAGCGCCCATTACGCTTGCTAAATTAACAGTCGATGAACCGAATAATATGAACCATTCAGGAAAATGATATGAAGATTCTCATCGTGCTGACCTCTCATGACCGTCTGGGTGATACAGGCAAACAGACCGGTTTCTGGCTGGAAGAACTGGCCGCCCCTTATTATGCTTTTGTTGATGCTGGCGCCGAGGTGACCTTGGCCTCTCCTAAAGGTGGTCAACCGCCTCTTGATCCGAAAAGTAATGAACCCGATGCTCAGACCAAAGCCACCGAGCGTTTTAAGGCGGATACCGCCGCCATGCAAGATCTGGCGCAGACACGCAAACTCAGTGAGGTGTCGATTGCCGATTTTGATGCCGTGTTTTATCCGGGCGGTCATGGACCCTTATGGGATTTGGCCGAAGACCCGGACTCCATCTCTTTGATTGAACAAACATTGCAAGCAAATAAACCGGTGGCGTTGGTCTGTCATGCGCTGGGAGTATTACGTCATGTCAAAGCACAGGATGGCCAACCGCTGGTCAAAGGCAAGACTGTAACCGGTTTTAGCAATACAGAAGAAGATGCAGTTGGGCTAACCAATATTGTGCCCTTTTTAGTTGAAGATATGCTGAAAGAATACGGCGGGCAATATTCAAAAGCCGAGGACTGGCAGGTGCATGTACAGCAAGATGGTTTGCTGATTACCGGACAGAATCCGGCCTCCTCAGAGGCGACCGCAGAAGCGTTATTGAAATTCTCGAAATAAGCATAGACATCGACGTCATCGCTTTTTGTGCTTAATAGAAAACTCCTGAATTAATTATCAGGAGTTTTGCTTTTAATGAAAGGAATTAACTGGCAGATGCAATATGCTGGGCCAGCATTTCCCGAAGTTTAAATTTCTGGATTTTCCCTGATGGGGTCATTGGAATTTCATCCCAGATTTCTAAACGCTCTGGAATATACTGAATTGCCAGATTGTGTGCTTTCAGGAACTCGACCAAATCCTTTAACTGCATGGTTTGCGTGCCTTCTTTGAGCTTCACGATGGCGCAGGCTTTCTCGCCCAGTCGCTCATCTGCATACGGAATTAACGCCACCGTTGCCACATCTGGATGTAAATAAATTAAAGATTCAACTTCGGCCACAGGAATATTTTCGCCACCGCGAATAATCACATCTTTTTTACGTCCAGCAATCCGGATATAACCTTGCTCGTCCAGATAGGCAATATCACCAGTATCGAACCAGTCATCTGCACTGGTTTCGTTTAAATGTGGGCGCTTCATATAGCCACCAAAATTGGAACAACTGCGAATCATCAGGGTGCCCGATTGATGTGGTGCTAATTCTTCACCATCATCGCCAACCACTTTCACTTCAACGCCAGGAAGTGGCAAGCCGTCGGTATTAAAGGAACGCTCATCCTCATCTTCAGGGCGGGTGGTGGTTACTGCGCCGCATTCGGTCATACCCCAAGCTGAAATGACTTTAACGCCTATATTCTGACGTGCTTTTTGTACCAAGGTGCTTGGAATCGGTGCGCCCGCACACAGGAATATTTTTAAACTGTCTAAAGTCTGATGGTTGTGTAAGACGGCTTCAGATAAATCATTTAAAAATGGGGTCGACGCCATGGTAAAAGTCACCTGATGCTGATGCATCAGCTCAATGGCGAGATTGACATCCCAGACATCCTGCAAGACGGCTTTGGCTTTTAATAAAACCGGCATGATCAGCCCATACATAAAACCGGTTTGATGCGCCATTGGTGATCCCATAAAAATCACATCGTTGTGGTTCAAATGTAAACGTTCAGCATAGGGAACAATATTGGCAAATAAGGTATTTGCACTATGCATCACCCCTTTGGGTTCACCGGTAGTGCCGGAGGTAAAGACCAGCTGTGCAATATCATCAGCGGTGATGGTGACTTCATTCAGGCTATTCAGGATTTGCGGATCATTCTCCAGACCGTGGTTAAGTAATAATTTTTCAAAACTATTCTCACCCTCTCCACCGACCACAATCACCTGTTGCAAACTTTCAAGATGACGTTGTAACTGATAGGCCAGTTTTTCATGGTCAAATTTACGGAAGACTTTCGGTACAATAAAAACCTTACTTTCCGTATGTTTCAGCATAAATGACAGTTCACGCTCTCTAAAAATCGGCATCAGCGGATTGAGTACGGCCCCAATCCGACGACAGGCGATATACAATAAAGTGAACTCCCACCAGTTGGGGAGTTGGCAAGACACAATATCCTGTTTCTGTACACCTAACTGTTTTAATCCCAACGAAATTTTATTGGCTGTCTCCAGCATTTGCCGGTAAGTAAAACTTTGCTCTGACTGACTTTCAGTTTTATAGCTGACCAAGGCAATTTTATCTGGATCTTGCTGTACTGCTTCATCTAATGATTGCAGGATGGTTTTATTTAACCAGTAGCCTTGTTGCACCATTTTTTCCCGGCGTGGGGGTAGAAGAACCGCATCGAAATCCATTCCATAACTCCATTTTTATCATGATCCGCCTGTTCACTTTGTTAAAGTGCTTAAGCGTGAGGCACTATTTGTAGATAGATCTGCTTGACCAATCGCACAGCAACACGTGGTATGCGATTGTGATCAGTACTTTTGATAAACGATGATGCTGACCTGTTTCCATCAGGCCGGGACAGCTTTACGTCCGGCTTTTTTACGCGCAATAATGGTTTTCATAATTTGCGCAGTGCCATCACCTATCTGGAAGCCCAGTACATCGCGCATACGCTGCTCCATCACTCCGCGGTCATAGCCTGCATGACCAAAGGTCAGTAAGCATTGATGAATCACATCATAGGCCAGTTTCGGTCCCCACCATTTACACATCCCGGCTTCAGAGGTATGCGGTAAATGGTTGTCTTTTAGCCATAACGTTTGCAGACACAATAATCGTGCAGCTTCGACCTGGGTTTCATATTCAGCCAGAGGATGCGAAATACCTTGAAATGCCGTGAGAGGCTGGCCAAAAGCTTCGCGCTGCGCTGCATATTCCCAGGCTTCATCCAGGCTCACCCGTGCTACAGCCAGTACCTGTAAACCAATTAAGGCACGGGAAAAGTCAAATCCTTGCATAACCTGGACAAACCCTTTGTTTTCATCTCCCAGACGATGATTGACCGGAACCCGAACGTTATCAAAGAAAATGGAACCGCGACCAATGGCACGCTGGCCATGACAATCAAAACGTGTGGTGCTAATACCCGGCAAGTCCATCGGCACCAGCAATGCCGTTACGCCATGTGCACCATCTTCAACCGAACCGGTACGTCCAAACACCACCGATGCATCAGCCTGATCGGCTGCAGAAATCGAGGTTTTTTCACCGTTAATGACATATTCATCTCCCTCACGTTCAATTTTCAAACGCAAGTTGGCGGCATCTGAACCCCCACGTGGCTCGGTGAGTGCAATTGAGAAAATGGCTTCACCTGCGGTCAGCTTTCTCAGCCACGGTTCCACCACCTCAGGTTGACCATGTTCCGCCAGAATCTGTCCATTTAAGGAAGCCAGCAAGTTAATATAGGAGAAACTTAAATCGGCCTTGGCCACCGCTTCATGAATAATACCCGCAGCCAGCCGGCCCATGTCCTGGCCGCCGTATTGTTCTGGAAGTTCTGGTGCAATAAAGCCCATCTCGCCCATTTTTTTCACCAGATCACGATCAAAGACACGACTTTGATCACGCGCTAAAAAACCGGGTGCAATATATTTTTGTGCAAATTTTTCAACCGTTTCTGCTAAAAATGCCAGTTCTTCCGTGATATAAGGATTTTGAGTCATACGTATTTTCCTTATTATTTATAAAATTTACGAAATTCAGGCTGGCGTTTTTCTTTAAGTGCATTGACGCCTTCGCGTGATTCTTCTGTGTCGTAATACAGTTTCAGGGCATACATGCCCATCCCGGCAATTCCGGCCTGATGTGCGGTATCCATATTGAAACTGCGTTTGGCAATAGCAATTGCTGTCGGACTACGCTGACAGATTTCTTCTGCCCATGCCTGTACTTCGGCATCCAGCTGATCAGCCGGTACGCACTTATTGGCCAGCCCGATTTCAACCGCTTCCTGACCGCTATAACGGCGGCACAAGTACCAGATTTCACGGGCTTTTTTCTCACCGACGACACGCGCCAGATATGCTGTGCCATAGCCCGGATCGACAGAGCCCATTTTGGGACCGACCTGGCCAAAAATCGCTTTTTCAGAACAGATGGTCAGGTCACAAATGGTCGCCAGCACATTCCCGCCACCAATTGCATAACCTTGTACACGGGCAATCACCGGTTTGGGCACATCACGGATGGCGGTATGTAATTCTTCCATCGGTAGGCCAATGGTGCCGCGTCCATCATAATTACCATCATGTGCAGACTGGTCACCGCCAGTACAGAAAGCTTTTTCACCTGCTCCTGCCAGGACAATGGCACCCACATCCCGGTCATAGCCTGCCTTATTTAAAGCCTTGATTAGCTCATCACACGTGGTCCCGCGAAAGGCATTCATTTTTTCGGGGCGGTTAATGGTGATCCAGGCCACGCCGTTTTTCACTTCATATAAAATATCTTCAAAATTCATGGTTATACTTCCTGTATTAATCCTATCTGTACTCATCTGATTTTATTTTTGACCTTTAATGCGGGTTTCGACTTAGCCACTCATGGTTAAACCACCTGAAACACTCAGCACCTGTCCGGTAATAAAGCTGGCATCTTCACTTAAAAAGAAGGCAATTGCAGAGGCCAAATCTTCAGGTTGCCCCAAACGGCCCAGTGGAATTGAGCGGATAAAGGCTTCCCGTAATTTTTCCGGATTCGATGCACCTTCGGTCACGCCAGCCAAGAGTGCTGTATCGGTTGGACCCGGGCAAATTACATTAATCTTGATGTTATGACGCGAATGCTCACGTGCCAGCGTTTTCGAAAATGACAGCAGTCCACCTTTACAGGCCGCATAAACCGCTTCACCTGAAGAACCGACGCGCGCAGCATCTGATGCAATATTGACGATACTGCCCGTATTACGCTCAACCATGCCCTTCAGGACAGCAAAATGCATATTCAGCATACCAACCAGATTAATCTGGATCAGCTTGTCCCATTCCTGTGGATTGGTTTTAACAAAAGGCTTAAAAATATCCCAACCGGCATTATTGACTAGGCCATCTACCGGCCCCAGCTGGCTTTCGACCTGCTGTACAGCCTGCTCAACTGTATTGTGATTGGTAATATCACACTGTACTGCCAATGCCTGACCGTTCTGCTGGTTAATCTCCTGCGCCAACTGCTCTGCTGCGGTCATATTCATATCAAAGATTGCGACTTTAGCGCCCTCTTCTGCCAGCCGGCGACAGGTTGCTGAACCAATTCCACCTGCACCGCCTGTCACAATAACCACTTTATCCTTTAAGCCTTTCATTTATGTCTCCCTGCGCTGTTCTTATGCCAATTTGCCTGGCCGTTTTTTATTCAATACCCATGTTCTTTACAATAGGAGTAGAATAATTTTATGTCAATACATTTACATAAAATAAAATTTAAAATTAATTTAAATTAAATATATCAATTATTTATGATTTATTAAAAATAAACACATTGACATAAATTGGCTTTAACCTTAAGTTTTATGCGTAAAGCAAGCAGATGTGACAGAACCAAGAAAGAGGATGGTTCATCTATACAGTACTGAACGGAGGCGCAAAAATGTGGGCACGACCAGCAAAGAAAAATTGCTGATCCCCTCTGAATTACAGCCAGATAGAAAACAGAGACTGATTTATACAAGATACCTTTTGAGTATAATGCAGCTTATTGAATGAATTTGATCAGGGTGGTCTTTTAGAATGACTGATGCTCTAACAAAAAAATATGATCAATCCTTATATTCCGCCCACAATAGACTTTTTTTTAGACTGTTTCAGGTGGGAAATACACTGGACCGCAAATGCTCCAACGAATTGAGGATTTCTCCGGTGCACTGGGCAGTTTTAGGGGCTTTGTCTCGCCCACGGGTTCTATCCGGAATGTCATTTTCCGATTTAACCGACTATCTGGGTGTGAGCCGTCAAAACCTGGATGCCGTATTAAAACGGCTGGAACGCGAAGGTCTGGTACAGCGCGTGATTAATGAACAGGACCGCCGTGCAAAAAATGTTGCGCTGACCGATGCAGGTCTTAAAACCTGGGACAGCCTGCAAGATGACTTCTTTAATTTTTATGGCCAGGCTTTAAATACATTGGCCTTTGATGATGTGGTGACTCTGATTCACCTGTTAAACAAAGTTAATGATGGGCTAAAGAGCATTCAAATTGCCCAGAAGAATACTGCTTCGGACGTTTGATTAAACATTGAAGATAAGACTTCTGGAATCAAAAAAATGAGCCTTTCAAGGCTCATTTTTTTATTACTTGATATCACTACCGTCCGAACCCGACCCAACCGGTCGCAGGCCCAGCCACCAAGAAAACCACCTACGGCCATGCCGGCCAGCGTCGCGCTTCCCAGGGCACCAGCCTGTAAATTGCTTAAGCCAAATTCTGCTTTCAGACTGTTTAAGCTAAAGGAGAGCAAGAGCATGTCTGCCCCATCGACCAGCAGCGCCAGAAAGGCAAATACAAATGCAATTTGCTGGGTTCTTTTGGTGGTGGGTTGAATCTTTTTTAGCTCAGTTACCAAATCCGTCATGAATTAAATATCCTTGTTCTTTCTATTCCTTGTTTATTTTTCAGTTGCTTATCGCTCACGAAGTTCCTGATGTGAGCCTATTGTTGTGCTGCGTTTTTCAATCCATAGCTGTGCTGCTCCTGATCTTTTTGTTGCTGTCATGAAGACTTCTCAGCCTCTGTTTGTTTTTTGGTCGTTCTTTTTAGCTCACTCAGGGTAGACAAGATAAAAATAATTTTAAACAAATTTTGATATATTATTTTGTTATACGAAATTAACGGTCGCATAGTTGAGTGTTGGATCGTTTTAATATAGGTTTACTGTGATTATTAAAATATGTAGACATGAAATAAAAACGGAACAAGGAGTGTGAGAATAGATGGGTGCTTTAACAGGCTTTCGGGTATTGGATCTCAGCCGTATTTTGGCTGGACCTTGGTGTAGTCAAATTCTGGCCGATCTGGGTGCAGAAGTAATTAAAATTGAAAAGCCTGATCATGGCGATGATACGCGCATCTGGGGACCGCCCTGGCTTAAAAACAACCAGCAACAAGATACCCATGAATCTGCCTATTATCTTTCGGCCAATCGTGGCAAACATTCCGTAGCTGTTGATCTATCAACCCCGGAAGGCCAGCAGATTATTAAAAAAATTGCTGAAACCAGTGATGTGGTCATTGAAAACTATAAAGCCGGTTCTTTGAAAAAATATGGTCTGGACTATGAAAGCCTGAGCCATATAAACCCGCGTCTGGTGTATTGTTCGATTACCGGTTTTGGCCAGCATGGTCCACGTGCTCATGAACCGGGTTATGACTTTATTATTCAAGGCATGGGCGGCATGATGAGCGTTACCGGTGAACGCGATGATTTACCCGGTGGCGGCCCGCAAAAAGCTGGATTGGCTTTTGCCGATCTGACCACCGGTTTATATTCTGCAATTGCCATTCAGGCCGCCTTACTGTCGCGTGAAAAAACCGGTGAAGGCCAACATATTGATATGGCCTTGTTAGATACTCAGGTGGCCTCTTTATCGGTGCTGGCCATGAATTATTTGACCTCAGGCAAAGTGCCGGGCCGTTTTGGTAATGCACATGCCAATATTGTGCCTTATCAGGTATTTAAGGCGCAGGAAGGCGAATTTATTATTGCCTGCGGCAATGATCAGCAGTTCTTGGCGCTGTGTGATGCCATAGGCCTACCTGAAGTACCGAAAGATCCACGTTTTAGTCGCAACTCTGGCCGAGTGATGCATCGTGAAGAAGTCACCCAAATTTTACAGCAACATTTTTATACCCAACCGGCCAAAACCTGGGTCGATTTAATTCACGCCGTCAAGGTCCCTGTGGGCATGATCAATAACCTGCAACAGACTCTGGAAGAAGAACAGGTGCTGGCACGTGAAATGGTAATTCAGATGCCGCATACCCTGCGCGAAGATTACACCTCAATTGGCTCGCCAATTAAACTGTCCAAAACCCCGGTTGAATATAAAAAAGCCCCACCGTGCTTAGGTGAAGATACCGACAATATCTTAAGCCAGTTTTTAAGCGCAGAAGAAATGCAGGCATATAAAGCCAAAAAGATTATCCAGCAGCGCTAAGGCTGCATCCCACCGACAATAAAAAAGGAATCCTCGGATTCCTTTTTTATTGGAGGATTTCCTCTCCTACGTCTCTCTTAAATCTGAACTAACAGGCTGTAGCATCCGCCTGATGGGTTTTTGGCAATTCCCTACGCAAGATTTTTCCGACTGCAGATTTTGGCAGCTCCGCCACAAACTCAATATATTTAGGCAGTTTATAACTGGTTAAATGCTGTCTTAAATAAGCCATGACTTCATCTTCGCTCAGGCTAGCATCCTGTTTAACAATAAATGCTTTCGGGACCTGACCAGACTTTTCATCATCAATTCCAATCACGGCACTTTCTAACACTTTGACATGTTGAGACAGCACATATTCCAGTTCATTCGGATACACATTAAAGCCAGACACCAGAATCATATCTTTTTTACGGTCAAGGATACTGATATAGCCCTGTTCATTCATACAACCAATATCGCCAGTCAGGAAAAAGCCATCTTTGGTAAATACCTGCGCCGTGGCTTCCGGTTGCTGCCAATAGCCTTTCATCACCTGTGGGCCGCGAATGGCAATTTCTCCAGCTTGGTTAATCGCTACCGGTTGGCCTGCATCATCCAGAATCAGAATATCGGTACCTGCCAAAGGTAAACCGATGGTGCCACTAAAACGCTGGCTTAAAGGCGGGTTAAAAGTTGCAGTCGGTGAAGTTTCGGATAAACCATAGCCTTCATAAATATAACGGCCTGTGACTTCATACCACAGGTCAGCTGTGGCTTTCAGTACCGGCGCACCCCCACCGGTGGTGGTCTTCAGCTGACGATGATCCAGACTTCTAAAACGTGGATGATGTGCCAAGGCATTAAACATGGTGTTTACCCCCGGAAAAACCGTCGGAGGATGCTTGGCATACTGGTCAATTAAAGCGTCTAGATCTCTCGGATTCGGAATCAGCACATTGGCAAAACCACGGCTCAGGCCATAACTGAACAGACAGATGGTAAACCCGTAAATATGGTAGAGCGGCAAGGCACAAAATACATATTCATGTTCTTCTGCCATCCGGTCGCCAAAATGGCTAATAAACACGGTACTGTTCTGGGCAATATTAAATAAAATATTGCGGTGACTCAGTTCAGCGCCTTTAGATAAACCTGTTGTGCCACCGGTATATTGCAGAATGACTGTGTCATTTTGCTGTTGGGGTGGTGTTTTAAAATCAATCGTGTCGACCTGATCAAGTGCCTGCTTAAAATCAAAGAATGTCTTGGCCGGATATTGCGCTGCCTGTGGATGCACTGCGGTATCTTGCGCTTTCACCAGATCCAGTGGATGGGTCGAAATCACATATTTAAGCGTCTGGCATTCATCCAGATCCTTGAGCTGATCTAAAGTCTGATTCAGGATAAATAAAGCTTCTGCACCAGAATCCTGCAACTGATGATACAGCTCGCGCTGGGTATACATCGGATTGACATTCACCAGAATATAACCGGCACGAATAATGGCAAAGGTTGCAATTGGATACTGAATAATATTTGGCAGCATCACCGCAATACGGCTACCCGCCTCTAGCCCCAAATTCTGTAAAAAGGTCGCCATTTTCTGGCTATACACATCAATATCATGATAACTGAACTTTTTATCTAAATAGATAAAGGCTGTTTTATCCTGAAATTTCTCTAGATTTTCAGCGATGGTCTGACTCAAGGTCTGGGTGGGATCTGGCTGAGTAAATTCAGGATTTACATTCCATTTTTGATATTCAGCAATCCATGGCTGTGTGCTCATTGAAGCTCTCTCCTATCGCTTGCGTTCTTTTATTTTGTATAGTGAAACTATATTTTGTATTATTTGATAATAGCTTTAAATTCGACCTTCGATCAATGCTTGATCGGCTTTTTAGCAATTTTTTACAAATTAAAATCAATCATTAGTGGTGATATTTTAGGGTCTGTTGACATTTACTGTGCAAAAAAAATAGCGAGAAAGTAGAATTTAATCGCCAAACCAAATCTACTCCTCGCTATGCCTCGTACAATGTTGACTGATCAACACTGGTCTAAGTTAGAAAACATTTTCCGTAATTTTCGTATTTATCTCAAACAAAATCTTCGAAATTTTATTGAAGCTATTCTTTATAGAATCCGTACAGGCTGCCCGTGGCGGGATTTACCTGCTGCCTTCGGAAAGCCAAACTCCATATTCAAGAAATTTTCCCGGTGGTCGAAAGATAATAAGTTATTAAAAATATTTAAGTTAATTTCATCTGATGCTGATCTAGAGTGGGTATTTATTGATGCTAGCCATGTGCGGGCTCATCAGCATGCTACAGGAATCAAGGATCAGGCTATCTCAAAAAGTATCGGTGGAAATAGTTCTAAAATTCATTTGGCAGTTGATTCTCATGGGAACCCTGTTCAGTTTTTGATAGAGGATGGTACGACCCATGATGTAAAAGTGGCACCGAAATTAGTTAACAATATAGACCTGCACGAGACAGAAATTCTCTGTGCCGATAAGGGTTATGACTCTGAATCCTTGAGAGAACAGATAGAAAAAACGGGAACTCAAGCTAATATTCCCAAGAAATCCAATACACTTTCAAATAATGATCATGTGGATTGGTATTTTTATAAAATCAGGCATTTAATTGAGAATGCCTTTGCTAGATTAAAGCAATTTAGAGGAATTGCCACACGCTATGACAAGCTAAAGCAAAGCTATGAAAATTCTGTTGCCTTAGCTTGTATCTTTATTTGGCTACCATTATGAAATGTCAACAGACCCTAGTCTTTGGTCTAAAAATAAAGAAAAACAAGATTTCTCTATACGAAATATAAGGTTTTTTGCTGAAAACTAAACTCATGAATAATGAGTAATAACCATGAAAAATTATTCATAAAACAAGAACGAATGATGAAAGGATATCAGTGATGACGCAAAAAGCTTCAGTGATGGTGGCTGAGCAGGTACAAGCTCAGCCAGAGAAAATATGGAAAACCGCTTTTATTTTATGTTTTTTTATTCTGCTTGCCGACGGGATTGATCTGGCTTTTCTCGCCTACAGCCTGACCAGTATTAAAGCAGAATTTAACCTTACTACTGTTCAGGCCGGTGCGCTGGGCAGCTAGAGTCTGGTGGGTGGTGTAATTGGCGGATGGGCCTGTGACCGATTTGGCCGGGTTAAAGTTATTGTATTTTATATGATTCTGGCCTCAAGTTTGTCCTGTACCTTGGGTTTTGTCGATTCCTATTATCAGTTTCTGATTGTGCGGAGTATTGCAGCCATTGGCCTTGGCTCACTTTATATTGCCTGTAATACCTTAATGTCCGAGTATGTGCCGACCAAATATCGGACTACGGTACTTGCGGCTTTAATGACCGGTTTTACCTTAGGTTCATTATGTGCCACTTTGCTGGCCGGCTGGATTATTCCTGAGTATGGCTGGCGTATGCTGTACTGGATTACGACTTTCCCTATTTTTCTTGCCTTTTTAATGTACTTTCTGGTGCCGGAGCCTGAATCCTGGTTACGTTCTCGTGAGCTCAAGCGTCAGGAAGCTTTACATAGCAAAGTGAAAATCAAAAAATAGAATCCTTATCTGGTCATCTTAAAAGACAAAAAACATCGCTGGATGTTTATGCTGTGGATTTTAAGTGCCGGTGCCCTGCAGTTTGGTTATGCCGGTTTAAGTAACTGGCTTCCGGCATACCTGGAGTCTGATCTTGGCATCAGTTTTAAAGAAATGACCGGTTATATGGTCGGCACATTTTTAATCATGATTTTTGCCAAAGTGGTGGCCGGCATTCTGGCAGACCGTTTTGGCCGCCGTGCGTTATTTGCCTTTGGCACCATGGGAACGGCATTATTTTTGCCGGTCATTATCTACTTTAATACCCCCACCAATATTTTATATTTGATGCTGATGTTTGGCTTTCTCTATGGCATGCCTTTTGCCATTAATGCCACCTATATGACTGAAAGTTTTCCGACCTCCATTCGCGGTACGGCAGTCGGTGGTGCATTTAATATTGGCCGAATTGGTGCGGTATTTGCGCCCTTAACCATTGGTTATTTTGCCCAAGGCGGTTCTATTGGAACGGGCTTACTGATTATGGCTGCGGCCTATTTTATCTGCGGTCTGATACCTGCGCTATTTATTAAAGATCGTTTATACGATCCGCAAAAGGCCAATTAAACATATTAAAAACCAGTCTGATGACTGGTTTTTTAATAGCTCAGGTACGCCATTTAAACAGCATTCTGCTGAGGATTCTCAATATAGTGAAAGTGATAGCCACTGCGCATAAACTGCCGGTTCTTGTCTCTAAAGGAATGAGCAAAGTCCGGCCAGATTAAGGTCAGTTTGCGGCTGACCGGATCAAGATACCAGCTTTTACAGCCTTCCGACAGCCAGACACTGCCCTGAGACAGTTGCTGTAACTGCTCCATATAGGCATCTTCTGCGGCCTGATCTGCTTCAAACACCTGAATCTGTTCCTGTTCAAAAAATTCGAGTGCATCCAGCACCAGATCAAACTGCACTTCCAGAAAATACAAGGCAGAATTATGTCCACTGCCGGTATTCGGTCCATTTAAAATAAATAAATTGGGGAAATTATGTACTGTAGTCGACTGATAGCCCTGCATGCCACTTGACCACTGCTGTTCCAGACTTAAGCCATGTTTACCCAGCACTTTTGCTGCATACGGTGGCCGTGCCGCTTCAAAACCGGTGGCGAAAATAATTACATCGGCTGGGAAATATTGTCCTGACTGGCTGATCACGCCTTCTGGTGTGACTTCTGCCAGCGCGGAATCTTCCAGCGTGACATGCGGCTGTAAAAAAGTTGGATAATAGGTATTTGATAATAAAACCCGCTTACAGCCCGGCTCATAATGTGGTGTCAGTTTACGCTGTAATTCAGCATCATCAATCTGCTGTTTTAGAAACTGTAAGCAGGATTTTTTGACCCGCTGAATATGACTTTTTAAATTACGGCGCTGGGCAAAATTAAACTCATTATCCCAGAACAAGGAATGGCGTAAAGCCGCCATACTTTCCGGATCTTTACGAAACAGCTGTTTTTCCGTTTCGCTATAAGGCCGGTCCGGTCGCGGTAAAATATAGGGTGCACTGCGCTGCAACACGGTTAGGTTTTTGGCAAGTTTCGCCACTTCCGGCACCAGCTGAATTGCTGATGCGCCGGAACCGACCACCACCACGTGTTGATCAGCCAAATCAACCTGATGATTCCAGCGTGCAGAATGCATCACCTGCCCCTGAAATTGAGCCAAACCGGGAATATCCGGGAGATGCTCATCGGCCAGATGCCCTGTGGCGGTAATTAAAAACTCGGCCTGATACGCTCCTTGTGAAGTCTGAATTTCCCAAATTCTTTGTGCTGTATTCCAGTGGGCTTTTTCCAGTGCTGTATTAAAATCAATATACGGGCGGATTTGCTCCTGATCACAACATTGAACCAGATAACGCTGGATTTCTGCTCCTTGCGGAAAAATACGCGACCAGTACGGATTTTTAATAAAAGAAAAAGAATACAGATGCGACGGCACATCACAAGCCACACCCGGATAGGTATTATCCCGCCAGGTTCCACCGACTTCTGTTGCCCGTTCAATGATTTTAAAATCATCGATGCCCTGTTGTTTGAGCCGAATGGCCATGCCCAAGCCACCAAAACCGCTACCGACAATTAAAATTTTGCTACGCTGTACATGAGCTTGCATGCTGCTTCTCCTTTAAGGTGCAAATCGCTGGATTTTCTGGTTAATCGGATATTGCTCGGGATGCTGATTAAACTGGTTAATCAGCTGCACAATCTCCGCCGGTGCTTCTATATGCAAGGCATGTCCGGAATGAATTTCGACATAACGGCTGCGTTCAATCGAGGCAAACAGTAACTTGGCTTGAGCCAAAGGAATCATGCGGTCTTCATGACAGGCTACAATTAAGGTATCTGCGGTAATATCAGCCAGAATATTGCTGATATCGAGGTGATAGTTCATTTCACGCTGTCTGGCTGCATCAGCAGAGGGCGTAACAAAGCGTGCCAGCTCCAGAACCTGCTGTTCAGTGCGTAAAGACAGGTAGTGATCACTGTATAAACAGTAATTTACAAAATGTGGCAATGCCTTGGATTGTTCATTAAATAACTGCTGCCAGATGGTATTGCGCAGTTGCTGCACCGAACTGGTTTTGACCCATCCTGCCAATAAAATCAACTGTGAAATTCGTTGTTGTAACTTGGCCGCGACCTGGGCGGCAATCACAGCGCCCAAAGAATAACCGACCACGGTAATCGGTTCATTCTCCGCCACTGCATGCTGAATTAAAGCTTCTACCTGCTCGCTAAAATCTGTCAGCTTTAAATCCGCTTTCTCCGGTGTATAGAGGTCAATCGAAAGTACGCGCTGATGAATGCCCAGCATCGGGAAAATATAATTAAAATGTTTTTGGGTATTACCACCCGTACCATGAATTAAAATGATGGTTGGATGTACGGAGGGCTGGCCGACTTCATGATAGGTCAGCTGGGTACTCGCATAGGGAAACTGTTGTGAACGTGCGTCTAATTCCATATAGACTCCTGATCTTGTTATTTTATCTGCAATTGATCTGGTAAAATTCTACTTGTGATGCTCTTCAAGCAATGAAACCTGAACTATTTTTGCTATAGAGAACAGGCTTAAAAAAATACACCCACAGTAGGCTCTCTCTGTGGGTGCAAAAGCGGATTAATCAAATTTAAATTCTTCTGGCGTCAGCAGGAACAGGCTTGCTCCACCGGCCTGAATATTGGCGCGATGCGTACAGGTTCTTGGCAAAATACGTTCAAAGTAGAATTGAGCCGTTTTTACTTTAGCTGCATAGTACGGATCGCTTTGTCCTTCATCGACGCGTTGTTGTGCCACAACCGCCATCTTGAGCCAGAGATACGCAAACACCACATAGCCTGAGAAATATAAATAATCAACAGAGGCTGCACCAATTTCATTGGCAGATTGTTGTGCCTGCGTCTGGATCAGTTGAGTCAGCTCCAGCCATTGCTGGGTCAGCTCACCTACCTGCTGTGCATAGCCTGCAAATTGAGGATGGGCCTGTTGCTCTTTAATATAGGCCTGAATTTCATCAGTTAATGCTGTTAATAAGCTGAGTTTTGAACCTAGAACCTTACGTGCCAACAGGTCAATCGACTGGATTTCCGTGGTGCCTTCATATAAACAGGCAATACGCGCATCACGGGCAATTTGCTCCATGCCATGCTCGGCAATATAACCATGACCACCAAAGACCTGCATACCATGTTTGGCGGCTTCCAGTCCGGTTTCTGTCATTAAAGCCTTGGCAATTGGAGTTAATAAAGCCAGACGGTCATCCGCGGCTTTTTTCTCGGCTGCATCTTCAGTCGCTTCAGCAATATCTGCATAAGTGGCTAAGTAATAAGCCAATGCACGTGAACCTTCAGCAAAGACTTTCTGCGTCAGCAGCATATTACGTACTGCCGGATGCACGATAATTGGATCTGCTGGCAAATTCGGCGCTTTTGCACCTTCCAGTGAGCGCATGGCCAGACGGTCTTTGGCATAGGCCAAGGCACCCTGATAAGAAGATTCAGCTGCCGCTAGACCTTGAATGGCGGTACCAATACGTGCAGAGTTCATAAAGGTAAACATGCAGTTTAGGCCACGGTTTTCAGGACCAATCAGGAAGCCTTTGGCATTTTCAAAGTTCAGGACACAGGTGGCATTGCCATGAATGCCCATTTTATGTTCGATAGAACTACAGACTACGCCATTACGTTCTGCGACATTACCGTCTTCATCTAAATTAAATTTAGGTACGATAAAGAGTGAAATGCCTTTGGTGCCTGCCGGTGCATCCGGTAAGCGTGCCAAAACGATATGCACAATATTTTCAGCCAGGTCATGTTCACCTGCCGAAATAAAGATTTTTTCACCGCTGATGCTATAGCTGCCATCGGCATTTGGAACCGCTTTGGTACGAATCAGGCCCAAATCTGAACCAGCATGTGATTCGGTCAGACACATGGTACCGGTCCAGCGCCCTGCAATCAGTGGCACCAGGAATTTCTGTTTTTGTTCGTCATTGCCATGATGTTCCAAGGTACGCATTGCACCATGTGACAGGCCCGGATACATGCCCCATGACCAGTTGGTGGCCGTAATAATTTCAGAAATAGCAATCCGGTACAGTGTCGGGAAACCTTGACCACCGTAGTTTTCATCACCGGTTAATGAGGTAAAGCCCAGTTCAACATATTTATTATAGGCTTCTTTAAAGCCATCTGGTGTGGTCACGACACCATTTTCTAAACGACAGCCTTGCTGGTCGCCTGTGGCATTAATAGGTAAAAGCTCGTTCTGGCAGAAATCAGCAGCAACTTCTAAATATTGCTCCATAATGTCCATAGAGACTTTGTCTTCAAATTTTGCATACCCCTGATATTTTTGTTCAACATCCAGCAAATCTTTCAGCACAAACTTCATATCTTTTAATGGTGCAATATAATTTCTCATCGTAATTCCCTTGTATGAGTCCTGTTTACGGTATTTATGAGTTAATATTTCATAATACGAAACTATGTTTTAAATCCACTATAATATAATTTGAAAGCTAAAATCTAGTCATGACACAAAAATTCGATTTTTAATTTAATTTTGCCCATAAAAAAATGCCATTCACTGCTGAATGGCATCTTCATTTCTAGCGTACCCTATTGCAGCTTTAAGCCTGAATTAGCCCTGCCAGACGTTGCTGAATAATCTGTTCGGCATCCTGAATCATCCGCTGAATCAAGTCATCACAACTTGGAATATCATGAATCAGTCCTAAAACCTGCCCGGCGGTAATCAGGCCGGCATCCACATCACCTGTTTCCAAGGCCAGCTTGCCTTTTAAACCACTGACATAAGGGCGGATGTGTTCAAACTCCAGATTCGGGTCCTGACTCATTTGTACCACCAGGTCAGAAACCGAGTTTTTCGCGACCCGTGCGGTATTTCTAAATTGCCGATAGAGTAAATTCGTTGCCCGTTCATCATTGTTTAAATAAAACTGTTTGATGTTGTCATGAATCGGCGCTTCCTGCGTGGCACAAAAACGGGTGCCCATATTAATACCTTCTGCCCCAAGCGCCAGTGCGGCTACCAATCCTCGACCATCGCCAAAGCCACCACTGGCAATAATCGGCACTGTGAGCTGATCAGCCGCGGCCGGAATCAGGATTAATCCTGGAATATCGTCTTCACCCGGATGTCCGGCACATTCAAAGCCATCAATGGAAATAATATCGGCACCAATTTTCTGTGCTGATAAGGCATGGCGTACCGAGGTACATTTATGAATGACGGTAATGCCGTGTTGCTTGAACACTTCAATATGCTCATGCGGCTTATTGCCTGCGGTTTCAACAATCTTGATACCACTGTCAATAATTGCCTGCCGATATTCCGCATACGGCGGCGGATTGACTGCGGGCAGCAAGGTTAGGTTGACGGCAAAAGGCTGATCGGTCATTTCCCGGCACCGGGCAATTTCTTGGGCCAAGGCTTCAGGGCTTGGCTGGGTCAAGGCAGTCAGGGTGCCCAATCCGCCGGCATTGGAAACGGCACTGGCCATTTCTGCGGTACCGACCCACATCATACCGCCCTGAATAATCGGGTGGCGGATGCCCAGCATCTGGGTTACACGGGTTTGAATGCTCATGAATACTCTCCTTAGCGGCCAATAAATTGTGCCGGGCGTTTTTCCACAAAGGCCCGTACGCCTTCTTTATAGTCCTGACTGTTTAAGGCCAGATATTGCAGGTTTTGCTCCAGTTCCAGCTGCTGGCTCAGGCTATGCTCAGCACTGCGTTGCAAGGACTGTTTAATTAATGCCAGTGCATAGGTCGGCTGCTTGGCCAGTTGCTGGGCGACTTCAACAATATAATCGTCAAATTCCTGATCGGGTACGGCTTTCCAGATCATGCCCATAATAGCCGCTTCAACAGCAGATACCGGCTCACCCAAGAGCATTAATGCAGCCGCGCGTGCATGACCAATCAGGCGTGGTAACATCCAGGTCCCACCGGCATCTGGAATTAAGCCAATTTTGCAAAAAGCCTGAATAAATTGGGCACTTTCTTTGGCAATCACCAGATCACAGGCCAAAGCGATATTGGCGCCTGCACCAGCAGCCACCCCATTCACTGCTGCAATCACCGGTTTTGGACTATGCCGGATCAGCTCAACCAAAGGATTATAATATTTGGCCAGTGAGCCTTCTGAGGGTAAAGGAATGTGTGCCAGTTGTCCGGAGCGTTCTTTTAAATCCTGCCCGGCAGAGAAAGCTCGGCCATTGCCACGAATGACAATGACCCGGACTGCTGCATCTTGGCTCCAGTCTTTGAGCGCATGTTGAACTTCCTGATGCATTGTCACATTAAAACTGTTTAAACAGTCTGGACGATTGAACCTCAGTATCGCCACGCCCTGGCTCACTTCGGTTTGAATGGTTGTGAACATCTCTTTAATATCCTTTTTTATTCTTCTGGTTTTATCCTAATAACCTTTAGTCAGATCGACCTGATTACATAACGGTAAATTGGCCTGTATACGGCGGTCATTTTCCAGAATCTGCTCGACTACCACCGACATCGGAGCATGCGAGGCAATGTGTGGCGTGACCACAATCTTGTCATGCTGCCAGAATGGATGATCTGCGGCCAACGGTTCTTCATCAAATACATCGACAATTGCACCGCGTAAATGCCCAGAATCCAGTGCGTTGAGCAGGTCCTGCTCGACCAGATGCTGACCACGACCGACCTGAATCAAGACGGCCTGCTCTGGTAACTGCTGAAACAAGACCTCAGATAAAATAGCGGTATTGTCTGCGGTTAAGGGCATTAAATTAATCAGAATCTGACTCTGAGCTAAAAACTCCGCCAGCTGCTCGGTCCCGACATAGCTTTTTACCTGGGCTAAATCTTTGACCGAATTGGACCAGCCAGAAACCTGATAACCCATGGCAGCAAAGCGCTCTGCCACATAGCCGCCCATGTGTCCCAGCCCCATAATCCCAATCTGGATATGATGGCTATAACTCTGACGATGCTGTTTCCAGATCTGCTGCTGTTGCTGCTGCAACATCCGGTCGAAATAACGCTGATAATACAGCACACCCCAAAGCAAATAATCGAACATACCTTTTTGATGATGCTCATCTAAGACCCGGCATACAAACTGCTCTGCACTCACTTCATTCAAGTTCAGATGTTCAACCCCGGCCGCAATCGAATGAATCACTTGCAATTTGGGCAGAGTTTGCAAGTATGGCATATCGGGAAACCAGCATGCGGCTGTGGTGGCCTCTTTGGCTTCAGGACTTTGTGCAACACAAAAACTGTTTGGAGGAGCGTATTTTTCAAATACTTTAACCAGAATCTTCTGGATATCGGGAAGCGTACTGGAAATGACAATCATGCGCTGTACTCCGCCTGTTGATGCTCAATCAGCGACAAGGCCGCCAGCCAGGCACGCTGTAAAATCGGCTCAACCAGTGGACTGGCAAACTGTTTGGCGGTTTTAACACAAACCTCTTCACTTGGATAATGCAATTCTGCACCGCCACTCAGCGCCTTGATTTGCGCCTGACAAGCCCGCTCCAGAAAATAAATTTCATGAAAAGCGCGTGCAATCGATTCGCCAGCCACCAGCAGACCATGGTTGCGTAAAATCATGGCACGATGTCCGGCCAAATCTGCAATCAAGCGTTCCTGCTCATCGGTAGACAATGCCACGCCTTCATACTCGTGATAAGCCAAATACTGATAGAACTTCAAGGCATGCTG
The DNA here is from genome assembly GCF_013418255.1 of Acinetobacter sp. YH12155. Lineage (NCBI taxonomy): Bacteria > Pseudomonadati > Pseudomonadota > Gammaproteobacteria > Moraxellales > Moraxellaceae > Acinetobacter > Acinetobacter sp. YH12155. The sequence continues at coordinate 131,115 of NZ_VPCK01000002.1, read as the reverse complement.
CGAAATAGGCAATAAACCGTGTTTCTGGGCTGACACGGCAATTCCATCTGCGGTATGGGTATGAATGACACAATTCAGATGCGGATGCGCTGCATGAATTGCAGAATGAATTACAAAACCCGCCATATTGACCGGTTTTTCCTGTTCATAGCTTTCTACCACTGCTCCGGCATGATTAATCTTGACCAGGGTGGAGGCCTGCATTTTTTCAAAGGCCACACCATACTGGTTAATCAAAAAACAGTCGGGCTGATCGGGCAGCCGTAAACTGATATGGGTGTCAATTAAATCGGTCATTTTGTAATGCGCAATGATGCGATACAGTGCCGCCAGCTCACATCGGGCTTGCCATTCGGCAGCTGTGACAAGGTTTTTTATTGTCATCGTTCCATCCTGGAATATATAGCATTATGTTCACTTTCATGTTATATCATACTTTTAATAAAACAGAATATTATTTCATATAGCGAAATAATAAATAAGAAGGAGCCTGTATGTCGACATCACAAATGAATGGACTCGCGTATTTAACCGCTATCAAGAATGGTGAAATTGCCAGCTCACCCATGAGTGAAATTATTCCCATGCGTCTGACCGTCGTACGTGAAAATTATGTGGAATATGAGGTACGACCAGATCATCGCCATTTCAATTTACAAGGCGGTATTCATGGCGGTTTTTGTGCCACCGTGCTGGACAGTACTACGGGTGCTGCTGTACACACCACTGTCGATGCCGGGGTCAGTTTTTCAACGATTGATTTAAACGTAAAAATGCTCAAAGCCATGCAAAGTGGCGAAACCTATACCGCCATTGGTGAAGTGATTCGCGTCGGCCGTAACGTACTGACTTCAGAAGGTCGTATTGTCGATCAAGATGGTAAAGTCTATGCCTTTGGTTCGGCCACTTTACTGGTGACCAAGCGCGCTTGATTCCGACCAGAACTAGCCTATCCCTGCATCTGCGGGGATTTTTTATGGCTAAATATTTAACAAAAAAATGCCATGCATATTAGATATGCATGGCATTTAATTTCGACTTAAACCAGTTTAGGCTGCTTCAGGGTTTTCAATGACCATTGCAAGACCTTGACCCAAGCCAATACACAGGCTGATCACGGCATATTTTTTACCTGTGCGCTGTAATTGACGTGCAACGGTCAAGGCTAAACGTGCACCAGAACAACCCAGTGGATGGCCAATCGCAATCGCACCACCATTTGGATTGACCCGCGGATCATCAAAGGCCACATCCAGACCTTTTAAGCAGGACAATACCTGGCTGGCAAACGCTTCGTTAATCTCGATAATATCCATATCATCTAGGGTTAAACCCGCGCGTTGTACTGCTTTTTTGATCGCTTCAATTGGCCCCGCACCCATGATGCGTGGCTCAATGCCGGCTGCTGCAGAAGACAGGATACGCGCCAAAGGTTTTAACCCATACTGTTCCTGAACTTTTTCACTGCCGATAATCAGTGCTGCAGCGCCGTCATTGATACCTGATGCATTCCCTGCTGTGACCACACCACCTTCAAATAGGGGTTTCAGCTTGGTTAATGCTTCAAATGTTGAAGATGCACGCGGATGTTCATCTTCAGTGATCTGTTTAGGCGGTAATTTACGCCCTTGTGAAACTTCAATTGGAGTAATTTCACCTTCAAAGAATCCTGCTTCTTTGGCTGCCTGATATTTTGCCTGTGATGCAGCGGCAAAGGTATCGGCCTGTTCACGGCTAATGCCAAATTCTTCCGCTACATTGTCACCGGTTTCTGGCATGCTGTGTGCGCCAAATTGAGCGGTAAATTTACGGTTCGGGAAACGGGTTCCGATGGTGGTGTCATACATTTTTGCATCACGCGAAAAGGCTGTTTCTGCTTTCGCCAATACAAAAGGTGCACGTGACATGCTTTCTACGCCACCAGCAATATAGACATCGCCTTCACCTGCGGTGATGGCACGTGCCGAATCAATCACGGCACCTAAACCAGATGCACATAAACGGTTTACGGTCTGGCCCGGTACAGTCACTGGCATACCGGCTAAAAGTGCGGCAAAACGTGCTACGTTACGGCTGTCTTCACCGGCCTGGTTGGTGCTACCGAAAATCACATCTTCGACATCGGCAGCTGGAATACCGGTTTTTTCCAGCAGGTTTTTAATCACGGTTGCAGCCAGATCATCTGGACGCACACTTGACAAACTGCCGGCATGACGACCGATTGGTGAACGTAAACCATCATAAATATATGCATTTAACATGAGTGTTATTCCCTTAACTTTAGATTAATTAGAACTATGAACAAGTGGCAGACCCAACTGGACGCGACGGCGTAACCATGGGCTTGGACGATAACGCTGATCGCGGGTAATATCGGTCATGCGATCCAGAATTTTCAGAATTTTTTCCGCGCCTAAAACATCGCCCCATTCAATTGGACCATGCGGATAACCCAGACCCAGTTTCACGGCGATATTAATATCTTCAACTGTGGCAACACCTTGCTGGGCAATATCACAGCCCAGGTTTACAATCATGGCCAACGCACGCTGCGCCACAAAACCGACACTTTCCTGAATAACGCTGGCTGTCACACCATCCAGATTAAAAATAGATTGCGCCGCCTGGGTCAGTTCAGCTTTGGTCACAAAAGTCGGCATTAAAGTGCGGTGTTTATTCAGGCCATAGAGCAGATCAATACACACCACCTGCTGTGGGGCAACGCCATAACGTACAGCCGCCGAAGTGGCATCTTCACCATAGGTGGCAATGAGCACCAGTGCATCTTGAGATGGCTGTTCAGACTGCTCCACCAGAATATTGAACTGTTGCAGATATTGCTCCAGCGCCTGACGGTCGTCGCTATATTCGGTGCCTAACCAGACCGATGGATATTGCGCCAGTTTTTCAGCCAGTACTGGTGCAACATCACCCTGTTTGCTGCCAGAAGTGTAGTCATAAAAACCTTTACCGGTTTTACGGCCCAGTTGCTTGGCAATAAAACGCTGACGGGTAATTACGCTTGGACGGTAACGTGCTTCTTCATAATACTGATGATAAATCGACTCACTGACCGGATGCGATACATCCATGCCGGTTAGATCGCCCAGCTCGAATGGTCCCATCTTAAAACCGATCCCATCACGGTAAATCCGGTCAATGTCATAAAATGGCGTGACATTTTCATTCAGGATAGCATAGGCTTCACTGCCAAAGGCACGGCCGGCATGGTTAATAATAAATCCTGGAGTATCTTTGGCTTTCACTGGACGATGGCCCATCTTGATCGAGAGTTGAGTCAAGGCATCCAGAATATCGGCACGGGTATTAAAGCCTTCAATCACTTCCACCACTTTCATTAGCGGTACCGGATTAAAGAAATGATAGCCTGCAATACGTTCTGGTTGACTGCAGTTGGCTGCAATGGCACTGATCGACAATGAAGACGTATTCGACGCCAGAATTGCTTCCGGTTTGACAATCGCTTCCAGTTGTTGCATCAGCTTCTGTTTGATTTCCAGATTTTCAATAATGGCCTCTACCACCAGATCACAATCTTTTAAATCTTCCAGTTGCTCGGCAATTGAAAGACGGGCAAGATCTTCAGCGGCTTTTTCATGACTGAATTTGCCTTTATCTGCCAGGGTATTCAGGGTTTTGGCCAGTTTTTCCTGAGCCTGCTCTGCAGCGCCAGCTTTGGCATCAAACAGGACCACATCATGGCCAGACTGAATGGCAATTTGGGCAATTCCGGCACCCATGGTACCGACACCAATAATCCCGATTTTCTGAATATGTACAGTCATGCTTATCGTCCCTGATAATTTGGTTTACGTTTTTCAATAAAGGCCTGCATGCCTTCTTTCTGGTCTTCAGAAGCAAACAGCATCTGGAATGATTTGCGTTCCAGGCTTAGCCCCGCATTCAACGGTACATCTTCTGCCAGTAAGGCCACTTCTTTAATCTGTTCCAGGGCAATTGGTGGCAGTTTTGCCAGACCTTCAGCCATCTTGATGGCCGTGGCAATGGTTTCGCTGTCTTCAGTTACTTGAGAGACCAGACCAATTTGATAGGCTTCTGGTGCCGGCACCAGACAGCCGGTCATGATGATGCGCATGGCATGGAATTTCCCCACGGCACGGAACAGGCGCTGTGTACCACCGGCGCCTGGCATGACCCCAACTTTGACTTCAGGCTGACCAAAGGTCGCGCTCTTGCCGGCAATAATAATATCGGCGTGCATGGCCAGTTCACAGCCACCACCTAAGGCATAACCATTAACCGCGGCAATGACCGGTTTGGCGCATTGTGCAATCGCCTGCCAGTAACGCTCAGTACGACGCTGCATCATTTGAATGGTTTCTGCATTGGCCAGCTCTTTCAGGTCGGCACCTGCAGCAAAATCCTGCTCTCCGCCGGTCAGTACAATGGCGCGAATATTGGCATCATCATTCAGTTGACGAAAAGCTTCAGCCAGTTTCTGGCGTACTTCAGTATTTAAGGCGTTTTTTGCTTCAGGTCGATGGATTTTCACCAGTGCGACATGAGCATTGATTTGTTCTACTTGAACGACCTGTTCCATGCAAATCTCCATTTATTTTGTATAGCGAAAATTTATTTTGTATAAAAATTAAGGTTTATTCCCCAGGAATGCAAGTTTTTTTGCGGATAAAGCGTAAAAAAGATATTTTTATTAAAAAATAGACAAAATATCTTGTTATAAACTGTGTTTTATGATTAATTGATTTCGTATAACGAAATTACACGAGATTATTTAATTTTTCTTGAAAATTTCAGCTTGTAGCTGGCTTAGCTTTCAATTGGCTTATTTATAAATAAGACATTGTTTTATATTGATTTAGTTTTTATATCCTGAAACCAGATCAAGATAAACAGAGCATTGAGGTTATAAGCTGGATGGAATTTTACAAGTGAATTGAACCATTCATGTAGAAGTAAGTGTTGAGAAACGAAATATTAGTTCATTTGAATAATAAGTATGTATCACAAATGACATAGTTGTTATCTAAATGACGCGATAGCAGACACAACAGGTTCAACCAGGATGTTTGAGCGGTGCTGTTAAAAGAGCGTGTTCTCAAGCCCGAATAAATCAGAAGTCATGCATACATGACTTTGTTAGGCGGTAGCACAGGAGTGCTACTTTATAAAGTAGAGGATATAACAATGACAACCGAAACAATCGAAACCAGAGAGAATAGGCAACCCATCTCTGCTGAGGAACCAATCAAGCAGGCACCCAAACGTCTGTGGGTTACTGCCTTTATCTTTGCGTTCCTGATCTTGCTTTGTGACGGTGCCGATATTGGTATTTTGGCCTTCAGTCTCACCAGTCTGAAAGCAGAATGGGGATTAACCTCAATGCAGGCCGGTGCTTTGGGGAGCTGGTCGTTATTTGGTATGGGAATTGGCGGATTTATTGGCGGCTGGGCCTGTGACCGCTTTGGCCGTGTCCGGGTAATTGTTGTGGCAACAATTTCCTTCTCCATCCTTTCAGCTTATTCAGGTTTTGCACAGTCTTATACTGAATTTGCAATTTTACGTACCCTCTCATGTTTAGGTTTGGGCTGTTTATATATTGCCTGTAATACCTTGATGTCAGAGTATGTCCCAACCAAATATCGTACTACGGTACTGGCTACCCTGATGACTGGTTTTACCCTGGGTTCACTGGTTATCACCATGCTGTCTGGCTGGATTATTCCTGAATACGGCTGGCGTATGCTGTACTGGATCACCATTGCGCCATTGGCTTTAGGTATTCTAATGCACTTCCTGGTTCCTGAGCCTGAGTCTTGGAAGCGCGTGCGTGAAATGAAACGTACTGGCCAGCTTGTGGACACTACCGCGAAAAAAGGTAATCCGTACATCACCATTCTGAAAGACAAGACCCACGGCAAGATGTTTATCTTATGGTCATTTAGTTCTGGTTTCCTGCTGTTCGGTTACTTCGGTGTGAGTAACTGGTTGCCAACCTACCTGGAAGCAGAATTAGGCATTAAATTCAAGGAAATGGCGCTGTACATGATTGGTACCTTCCTGACCATGATTTTCGCCAAAGTCATTGCCGGATATGTGGCAGATAAAATTGGTCGCCGTATTGTGTTCGCTTTCGGCACCATGGGAACTGCGCTGTTTATTCCAGTGGTGGTGTATATGCATACCCCTGAAAATATCGGTGTTTTAATGCTGATCTTTGGTTTCCTGTACGGTATTCCATACGCAATTAATGCAACTTATCTGACCGAGAGTTTCCCAACAACGGTGCGTGGTACAGCGGTTGGTGGTGCATTCAACATTGGCCGTGTAGGTGCTGTCTTTGCTCCAATTACCATCGGTTATTTGGCCATGAATGGTTCTATTGGTACCGGCCTGATGGTTATGGGTGCAGCTTACTTCCTATGCGGTTTGATTCCTGCCCTGTTTATTAAGGACCGTTTATACGATCCGCAAAAAGCAGAATAAGTTTTAAATCAGGAGAGCTGTGTATTTACGGCTCTCCTGAATCCAAATTTCATGACTTTAATATCGAGTCCATATGCTTTGATCTGATCAGGATGTGTCGGGTTGAACTGATCGCGTATTCATCATTCAAAAGTCAGCATCTCTGCATTTAGCAATGAGAGCAATGACAAGGAAAGATTTTCCTTTTTAGATATCAGAAAATTTCTTTAGGGATTAAGAAATGAAAAAATTAGTTTTAGCGACATTATGTGGTATTGCTTCAGCACAGGCATTTTCAGCAGAAGCGTCTGAAGACCGGATGCAGTTTTTAGAATCACAGTTAAAGCAAATCCAGGCTGAACTGGAACAGCAAAAGGCTGCACAACTTGCGTTAAAGAACCAGCAGGAAGAAGCCAAAGCGCAAGACTCTAAAACTTTGAGTTCGATGGTGGATAATGTCGATGTTTATGGCTTGATCCGCTTTGATGGCGCAGTCGATTTCAAAAGTACCACTGAAGCTCGTGGCCGTACCATTAACCAGATTAATAAAGTGCCTTTCACTGAACCTGACTCTACCCGTTCAGATTTTACTGCAGCTGCCAGCCGAATTGGTTTCCTGGCGAAAGACTTGGGTGGAAACCCGAATGTTTCTGCACGTTTAGAAGCTGACTTCTGGACCAATAATGGTAAAGGCGATGGTGGACTACGTATTCGTCATGCACATTTAAAATACTATAACTGGACTTTTGGTCAGGCCTGGTCATTGATGTCGACACCGGAAATTAGTACTGAAGCTGTCGACTACAGTTTATTGCTGGGTGGATCAGTCCTACGTACGCCTCAAGTCAGCTATGCTTTCAAACTTGATCCGGAAAATACCTGGAATGTAGGTCTGGAGTATATGGCCGGTGGCGATCGCTCTTCTGCCTTGCCTGCTTTAACCACTAAATATGTTCATCAATCAGGTCCGCTGCATTTATTGGCTCAAGGCTTTGTCAATCAAAAGCAGGCACAAACTGATACAGGTGATATTGAAAAAGTTGGTTGGGGTGTAGGCCTTGGTGGACGTTACCGTTTTAATGATCAGAACTCGATCCAAGGTAACTATTTCCATATGGTCGGCGACCAGCGTATTGCAGCTTTCTTGACTCAAGGTTCAACCACCGACGGTGCTGCCTGGGGTGGAGATTACTCAGTTGATCCAATCAATAATGAACTTTTGCTCAATGAGTTTAATAGTTTAAGTATCGGCTTTACGCATAAATTCACGCCGAAACTACGTAGTAGCATCAATGCCAGCGTTGTTGATTTTGATGATTCCAGCGACTATGCACGCGCGAATCCTAAGACCAATAAACGTTTAACTGACTATGTAGCAAACGTGATCTACTCTCCTGTTCCAAAGATTAATCTCGGTGCAGAGTACCATCACGGTAAACGTGAAACTTTTGATAATAGAGAAGCGGATGTTTCACGTATCAACCTCTCTGCCAACTATAGTTTTTAAAGCTTCAGGAGACAAGGATGTCAACCCAAGGGCAACAACCCTCGCGCCGTTTTATGTTTATGATGGCCATGACCTGCGCACTTTGCGCAGGTTGTAATTATTTTAACCAGCCTTTAATTTATTCAATTGCCCAGGACTTGAATATTAGTCTAGAGCAATCGGGCTGGACAGTGGTATTGACACAGATCGGTTATGCAGCCGGTCTGTTTTTATTTGTGCCGTTGGGCGATTTATTTGAAAAGCGTCTGTATATCTGTAGCCTGATGCTATGTACCGGTCTGGCCCTGATTGGACTGTCTGTCAGCGATAATCTCCAGATGCTGTATGGCTTTACCCTATTGGCCTCGTTCTGTTCCATTACCACCCAGATTCTGATTCCTTTTGCTGCAAACCTGAGCCAACGGGAAAAAAGTGCCGAAGTGGTTGGCCTGCTAATGAGTGGCGTACTAGTCGGTATTTTATTTGCACGTACCGTGGCCGGATTAATTTCAACTTTATGGTCCTGGCATGCGGTGTATCTGTTCAGTGGCTGTTCAATTTTACTGCTCAGCATTGCCATGTGGTATCAATTGCCCACGGCCAGAAGTCAGCTAAAAATGAGTATTCTGCAGATTTACCGCTCTTTATTTACCTTCGCCAAAACAGAACCGATGTTGATGCGCCGCAGCTTAATTGGTGGTTTGGCTTTTGGGATGCTCAGTATTATTTTTACCACCATGACCTTTATTCTGGCGGAAGCCCCCTACCATTTTAATGATTTTGAGATTGGGTTGATGGGGATTGTGGGCGTGGTCGGAATCTGGTCATCTCAATGGACCGGGAAGATGATTGGCCGCCACCGGGAAAAATGGCTGGCGCAGCTGGCAACCAGCGGGCTAATTTTAGCCTGGATTCCCCTGTTTTTTGCCCAAGACCGTTTAGAGCTGTATATTTTAGGCTTGATTATTGCCTATTTTGGTATTTCATCTTTACACGTATTAAACCAGAATCTGGTGTATCGCCTTTCAGTTCAAGCGCGTTCGCGTATTAATGCCATTTATATGACCTGCTATTTTTCCGGTGCTGGCCTGGGCGCATTTTTATCTTTAAATTTATGGAAGATGTATGGCTGGTCGGCTTGTGTGCTGTTGGGATGTGCCTTCGCCCTCCTGATTTTTGCGGTAAACCGCTATGATTTAAGCCGGGAAAAGAATTTAATTAATATTCAGCCACAACCCTAATCCAGACCGTCTAGTCATTCTGTCCTTTATATATCGGCTTTAGGACTGATCTTTTCAGACTGCTGTTTTGCGCTTAGCAAGACCGAAGTCTGAACTACTTTAAAGTCGATTCCTAAATAAAAGCTTCACCTCTTAGCGCTTTCACCGCCTCATTTCACCCGCGGAAACGAGATGATCTGGAATCATATCTTTAGGTTTTAAAACTCATGGCACTGGTTTTAGGGTTTTTATTATTGATCTTTTAAAACTGGAGCCCAGTAAGAGTCTTTTTGTCTTAGCCTTGCTTTCTGCTCGCAATACTAAAATGAGAAATGTGCAGAATAAAGCAAGAAAAGCTCCTTCCTCTACCAAGAAATCACCTGCATCGCCCCTAAGAAAAAGGTTGTGATCCATCTTCATCCTGAGCCATATCTGATACAAGAGATGGCGTTTTTAATCTTCTTTTAAATATGAATAAAACGAATATTTTGTGATTGATCAAAGAGATTTAATAATTTCAATATAAAAAATCGCAGCCGAAGCTGCGATTTTTTAATTACCTAAAGAAGAAATGAGATGATTTTAAGCCACCTGACGCGCATCAATCAGTTTACAACCAGTTTGCTGCTGCAGTTCGTCAAAGCTCAGCCCATCTACCATTTCAAGTACGAAAGCCTGATTGTCTTTCAGCTCAATTACGCATAAATCGGTATAAATACGGTTAACACAGTGTTTACCGGTAATTGGATAAGTCAGTTCATCCACAATTTTAGCTTCGCCATTTTTGGTGACATGCTCCATACAAACATAGACACAGCGCGCACCGACCGCCAGATCCATGGCACCGCCGACGGCTGGCACCGCATCGGAAGCACCAGTATGCCAGTTGGCCAGATCTCCATTAATTGCCACCTGAAATGCACCCATAATACAGATGTCTAAATGTCCGCCGCGCATAATATCGAAGGAATCAGCAGAATTCATAAAGCTGCCGCCTTCAAGCATACTGACCAGCTCTTTTCCTGCATTAATCAGGTCATTGTCTGGCTGTTCATCTGCACCCAAGGCGGTAAAACCCAAGACACCATTTTCAGAATGTAAAATGACTTCCTGCTCCGGTTTTAAATAGCCTGCCACGCGTGTTGGCAAACCAATTCCTAAATTGACAAAAGAGCCGGTTCGAATGTCTTGTGCGACGCGTTGTACAATCTGTTCACGTGTACGTTTTTGAATATTCATTATTTAATATCTCCAACCTGAACCACATGCTGTACAAAAATGCCCGGCGTTACAATAATTTCAGGGTCCAGCTCACCCAGCTCGACAATTTCATGCACCTGGGCAATGGTCGTTTTGGCCGCCTTGGCCATAATCGGGCCAAAGTTACGTGCGGCCTTGCGGTAGGTTAAATTACCCCAGCGATCAGCCTGATTGGCATAGATCAAGGCATAATCGGCATGAATCGGATATTCCAGCACATAGTCTTTACCGTTAATGTGGCGGGTTTCTTTGCCTTCTGCGATTTTGGTCCCAAAGCCGGTTGGTGTGAAAATGGCGCCTAGTCCTGCACCGGCGGCCTGAATACGACAAGCCAGATTTCCTTGTGGTACCAGTTCCAGTTCAACTTTTCCGGCTTTATACAAATCTTCAAATACAGTGGAATTATTGGCGCGCGGGAAAGAACAGATCATTTTCTTGACCAGTCCAGACAACAGCAAATTGGTCAGTCCACGATCGCCAGACGCTGCATTATTATTGATAATGGTTAATTCTTTCGGACCAAGATCAATTAATGCTTCAATCAGTTCAATCGGTTGCCCTGCCAGACCAAAACCACTGGTCATAATGTGCGCACCATCAGGAATCTGTTTCAGTATTGCCTCGATATCCTGTGTGATTTTATTCATCATCTTGCTTCCTAGCATCTTTTCTATGTTGCGATATACAGATTAATCTGCTTTTTGTGGGTCAAATAAACGGTCTTTAATAAAGAGCGCGGGAATCAGACCACAAAGAAAATAGGCAACGCCCATAATCAATAAACCGGTACCAATTGATCCACCTTGAGCAAAGTAGCCAATGGTTAATGGCGCGAAAACTGCACCTAAACGGCCCACGTTGTAGGCACCACCCACCGCGGTCCCACGGACTTTGGTCGAGAAACTTTCTGTCATATAGGTCGCGTTAATACCGTATGGGATGCCATACAGGAAACCGAAGAACAGCATCAACCAAAGGATATTGTCTGGGGTATTGCCAAATACAATAACTGGAATAAAGATCGCGGTGCCCATGGTCCCGAAGGCAAATACAGCACGACGGCCAATACGGTCAGCAATATAACCGGCAATGACTTTGGTACACATCATGATCAGGAATGTGCCAATCATGTACATGGTCATTTCTTTAAACTTGATGCCCAGATCAGATTCTAAATAAGCCGGCAGCCAGTTACTTACACCGTAATAACCAAACTGTAAAAATGCGGTACTGAATGACCAGAGAATGAACATGCGACGGCTTAAGGCATCTTCAAACACCATTTTGAAGGTATTTTTTGGCTTTTCCTGAAAAATACCGCTGGCTTTTGCTTCTTGGCGTGCTTTACGCGCATCGAGCCAAGCCTGTGGTTCTGGCACCAAAAAGTGCATCACTACAGCCAATACAATTGGAATAATGGCGATGTAATACAGATAACGCCAGCCATATTCTGGCAATAACCAGCCTGCTAGCGCCGTGGCCACCACCGAACCTAAGGTCCAGCCGGTCATTAAAGCCGCCAGTACCGTCGAGCGATGCTTGGTTGGCACGTATTCTGCCATGAGCGTGTTACAGGCAATATATAAAGCCCCTAAGCCAATTGCAGAGATAAAACGTAACCACTTGAATTGATCATAGCTTTCTGCGAATCCTAACCAGCAGGTTAAGGTTGAAAAGAGCGCAATAGCAATCACAATCACGCGAACTCGCCCAAAGCGGTCACAAGCCCAACCACCAAAAAAGCCACCAATGGCCATTCCAGCAAGTGTCCAGCTACCTAAGGCACCCGCCTGCATATTCGTTAATGAGAATTCCTGTTTAAGACTGGTCAGACTATAGGCCAATAAGGCAATATCTGCCCCATCCACCAATAATGCTAAAAACGAGAAAATAAAGGCTAAAATCCAGACTTTTTTCTTTGGTCTGTTTTCACCTTCCAGCTGGTGTTGTTGGGAGCTGATTGTGTTCATAGCGTCCTTAATATTTCTTTAGCATTCCTGTGCCTGCAGAACTTTTGAGATAACTTATCATCCTGTGATGAGATGATGACTGTTATTCAAACCCTGATTCTGGCTTGGAAAATAATTAAAAACATCCAGTTTTTATTTCCATTTTCCGACTTCATTTTTTGGTATTTACTCTTGCCAGATGAAGTTAAATCATGGTCAAAGTCCATAAAACAGCAGGAGTTCTAGCCAGCAAATGCCGGCTAGAGAGGATCAATTTTTTAGTTAACAAACGCAGCAATTCCGGTCTGTGCACGGCCCAGAATTAAGGCATGTACGTCATGGGTACCCTCATAGGTATTCACTACTTCCAGATTCACCAGATGACGCGCTACACCAAACTCATCCGAAATGCCGTTACCGCCCATCATGTCACGAGCCAAACGGGCAATATCCAGCGCCTTGCCACAGTTATTGCGCTTGATTAAAGATGTTCCTTCAATCGAGGCAATACCATCATCTTTCATGCGGCCAAAACGTAATGCGGCCTGTAAACCTAAAGCAATTTCAGTTTGCATATCAGCCAGTTTTTTCTGGATTAACTGATTGGCAGCCAAAGGACGACCAAACTGTTTACGGTCCATGGTGTATTGATGTGCGGTATGCCAGCAGAACTCTGCCGCCCCCATCGCACCCCAGGCAATGCCATAACGGGCACTGTTCAGACAGGTAAACGGACCTTTTAAGCCACGGACTTCTGGGAAAGCATTTTCTTCTGGGACAAATACGTTATCCATTACAATTTCACCGGTGATGGAAGCACGTAAACCGACCTTGCCGTGAATCGCAGGCGCAGACAGCCCTTCCCAGCCTTTTTCCAGAATAAAGCCGCGAATGTCACCGACATTGCCTTCAGGTGAAACTTCTTTGGCCCAGACCACAAATACATCGGCAATTGGGCTGTTGGTAATCCACATTTTTGCGCCTGTTAAACGATAACCGCCATCGACTTTTTTGGCACGGGTAATCATGCTGCCCGGGTCAGAACCATGATCCGGTTCGGTCAGACCAAAGCAGCCAATATATTCACCCGTAGCTAATTTTGGTAAATACTTCTGTTTTTGTTCTTCCGAGCCAAATTCATTAATCGGTACCATCACCAGCGAACTTTGTACACTGGCCATAGAACGGTAGCCTGAATCAACACGCTCAACTTCACGGGCAATCAGACCATAGCTGACATAATTTAAACCGGCACCGCCGTATTGCTCAGGAATGGTCGGGCCCAGCAAACCGAGCTCGCCCATTTCACGGAAAATGGTCGGATCGGTTTTTTCATGACGGAACTGTTCTAATACACGTGGCATCAGCTTGTCTTGACAATAGGCCGCAGCAGTATCACGGATCATGCGTTCTTCTGCAGTCAGCTGCTGCTCCAGCAGGAATGGGTCTTGCCAGTCAAATCTAATTTTTGTCATGTCTATCATCCTTTCTTATTTCGATTAAGCAGTCGCTTGTTTAATCATTTCACGTGCAATGATAATTTGCTGAATCTGGGTCGTTCCTTCATATAAACGGAATAAACGCACATCACGATAGAAACGTTCAATTGAATATTCGCTGATATAGCCGGCACCACCATGAATCTGCAAGCAGCGGTCAGCAACGCGGCCACACATTTCAGTGGCAAACATTTTGGCACATGAGGCTTCAACCGTGACATTCTGACCGGCATCACGCTTACGTGCTGCATCTAGCACCATACATTTGGCTGCATAAATTTCAGCTTTTGAGTCGGCTAACATACCCTGAATCAGCTGGAAATTTGCAATTGGCTGACCAAACTGTTTACGTTCCACCGCATAATTTAAGGCATCTTCCAGCATACGTTCTGCCATACCGACGCTATAGCCGGCAATATGCAAACGACCTTTGTCGAGTACACGCATGGCTGTCTTAAAGCCAACGCCTTCAACTCCACCAATCAGCTGATCTTTATGAACGCGGCAATTATCAAAAATTACGTCACAGGTATATGAACCATGCTGACCCATTTTTTTATCAATTTTGCCCAGACTTAAACCTGGCGTACCTGCTTCAACCAAGAAAGCTGAAATACCGCTGGCGCCTTTAATTTCCGGATTGGTACGCGCCATGACCGTGAAAGTGGTGGCACGTGGTGCATTGGTAATAAAACGTTTGGTTCCATTTAAAACGTAGTAATCACCATCTTTTACCGCACTGGTTTTTAAAGATGCTGCATCTGAACCAGAATCTGGCTCAGTCAAACAGAACGAGCCAATGATTTCACCCGTTGCATAACGTGGTAAATACTTTTGCTTTTGCTCTTCTGTACCATCAATTACGATACCGCTTGAACCAATACCATTGTTGGTACCAATTAAAGAGCGGAAAGCAGCAGAAGTCCGGCCCAGCTCCATCGCCACCAGAATTTCTTCTTCCATGGTGATGCCTAAACCGCCGTATTCTTCAGGAATGGTCAGACCGAACAGCCCCAGTTCTTTCATCTGATCAACAATGTGTTCAGGAATGGCATTATTTTCTTCTACTTCATGCTCGAGTGGAACGAGCTCGTTTTTCACAAAATCGCGAATCGTTGATAGAAGTTGATCAAGCATTTCTGGATCACGAATCATAGGAATCTCCGTTTTATCTGGTTTGGGTAAATTCCTTCACCCTTATTTTCATTTCGCAATACGAAATAAATAATCACAAAATTAAGATTTCAGCAAGAAATTTTATGAAAAAATTTATTTTTTCTATAAATAAGCAAATTTTTACTGAATTTCTGTTTTGATTAATATAGAATAAAATTTCATAATACGAAATTATTTCTTTAAAAATTTAAATTTAAGGATGAATATTAATCAGAAATGATTAAGGGACCATAAAATTAGGCACTAAACAATAAAATTCATTGCTTTATTGGAGGTTTTACTCTAAAAGTACAAACGTTACTTTTATCGTATTATAAAAATTTATCGCAACCTGTTTGGCCGCGATACAGAATAAAAATCATTTATTTTTTGTGCAATTTATCAATAATTTATGTGTTTTATTTTGTATCGTGAAACTAAGTTGCTATCATATTCATTAATTTACTCTATTTATGCTGAACATGACAAAAAATAAAACAGGTGAAATCCCTAACTTTGATGAAATTCGCTTGGATCCGATTTCGCATATTCACCGCGAAAATAATCCGCAGTTCATTGCCTCTATTGCACGTGGACTTGAGATTTTAAGATGCTTCTCGGCGACCAATCAGTTGTTAGGTAATCAGGAAATTGCGCAAATGACCAATTTGCCCAAACCGACCGTGGCGCGTATTACCAGCACCCTGGTTTCTCTGGGCTATTTAAAACAGTTGCCAAATACGACCAAATATCTACTTGATGTAGGCGTACTGGCATTGGGTTATTCGGCATTAAGCAATATTTCTGCGCGAACGCAGGCTCATCCGTTCATGGAAGAAATGTCACGCTATGCCCAGGCGCCGGTCGCCATGGCCACCCGTGACCGTCTGAATATGATTTATCTGGAAGTAGTCCATACTGACACGACCCTGACCATGCGCCGTTCGGTCGGTTCAACATTACCGATTCATTCCAGTGCCATGGGACGTGCCTGCCTGGCGGCTATGGACGTGAAAGAACGTGAATATCTGTTTGACGCGATCAAGAAAAGACACGAAGAGCAATGGACGACCATTAAACGTAATCTGGAACGTGCGATCCGCGACTATCAGGATTATGGCTACTGTCTGTCTTTAGGTGACTGGGCCAAAGATGTCAACTCTGTGGCGGTGCCATTGATTCATCCTAAACATGGTATTTTGACCTTTAACTGCGGCGCGCCTAGTTATCTGTTAAATCAGGAAAAACTGGAAAACGAGATTGGCCCGCGTCTGATTCATATGGTCAACAATATTGCGATGAATCTCAATAATATCTAAGCACATCATAATCAGGGCGACACAGGTCGCTCTTTTTATTTCGTTCGATATAACCTAATTCCAACACCGCCCTTCCCATGCAAAGCAGCTTTTCTCCTGCGCAACAAAGCTCTCAAATCTAAACGTTGAATACAGTCCTATTTCAAATAAAAAGTTAAAAAATAAACTTCAAAACCGATTTATATAATGATATAAATATCGTATAGCGAAACAGGATTTCTTATTATGGAAGATATTAACCGAGAAGCCATGGAGTTTGATGTCGTTATCGTAGGTGCTGGCCCTGCGGGTCTGTCTGCGGCGATTAAAATCCGTCAACTTGCAATTGAAAATAACCTGAATGATCTGTCCGTTTGTGTCGTAGAAAAAGGCTCCGAAGTCGGTGCGCACATCTTGTCAGGTGCGGTGCTGGAACCACGTGCCATCAATGAGCTGTTCCCGAACTGGAAAGAAGAAGGTGCACCTTTAAATGTACCGGTGACAGAAGACAAAACTTTCTTCCTGCTGTCTGAAACCACTTCGAAAGAAGCACCACACTGGATGGTGCCAAAAACCATGCACAACGATGGCAACTATGTCATTTCACTGGGCAACGTGGTGCGCTGGTTAGGCCAGAAAGCCGAAGAGCTGGAAGTGTCGATTTTCCCGGGCTTTGCGGCGTCTGAGATTCTGTACCATGAAGATGGCACCGTAAAAGGCATTCAAACCGGTGATATGGGCATTGGTAAAGATGGTGAACCGACCCATAACTTTGCCCCAGGTTATGAACTGCATGCCAAATATACCCTGTTTGCTGAAGGCTGTCGTGGTCACTTAGGCAAACGCCTGATCCAGAAATTTAATCTGGATAAAGATGCCGATCCACAACACTACGGTATCGGCATTAAAGAGCTGTGGGAAATTGATCCGGCCAAACATAAACCAGGTCTGGTGATGCACGGTGCCGGCTGGCCATTGTCTGAAACCGGTTCTTCCGGCGGCTGGTGGCTCTACCACGCGGAAAACAACCAGGTCACGCTGGGGATGATCGTCGATCTGTCTTATGAAAACCCGCACATGTATCCATTTATGGAAATGCAGCGCTGGAAAACTCATCCTCTGATTAAACAGTATCTGGAAGGTGGTAAGCGTATTTCTTATGGTGCGCGTGCCGTAACCAAAGGTGGTTTTAACTCGCTACCAAAATTCACTTTCCCGGGTGGTTCTTTAATTGGTGATGATGCAGGCTTCCTGAACTTTGCCAAAATCAAAGGCTCTCATACTGCAATGAAATCCGGCATGCTCTGTGGTGAGGCAGTCTTTGAAGCGATTGCTGCTGGTGTCGAAAAAGGTGGTGACTTGGCGATTGCCCGCGTGACTGAGGGTGAAGATTTCTTTGTAAAAGAATTAACCTCTTACACTGAGAAGTTCAACAACAGCTGGCTAAAAGAAGAGCTTTACAACGCGCGTAACTTTGGCCCGGCAATGCACAAGTTTGGTCAATGGTTTGGTGGTGCGTTTAACTTTATCGACCAGAACATCTTTAAAGTGCCATTTACCCTGCATGATTTAGTGCCTGACTTCAGCGCACTGAAAACCGTAGATGCGGTAAGCTTTAAGCCGAACTATCCAAAACCGGATGGCAAGCTGACCTTTGACCGTTTGTCTTCGGTGTTTGTATCCAATACCGTACATGAAGAAAACCAGCCAGCGCACCTGAAACTAACCAATGCGTCGATTCCAGTCGATGTGAACTTGCCTAAATGGGATGAGCCGGCACAGCGTTACTGCCCTGCGGGTGTATATGAAATTATGGAAAATGATGATGGTTCCAAACGCTTCCAGATTAACGCAGCCAACTGCGTACACTGCAAGACTTGCGACATTAAAGATCCATCGCAGAACATCACCTGGGTAACACCGGAAGGTGGTGGTGGTCCGAATTACCCGAATATGTAAGGTAATTCCGATGAGTCAGAACGAAGCTTCTGGCTCATTTACCCAATCCTGAAGACGTTATGAATAACTCTTCACTTTAATTTTGTAGGTAATCCCAGTTCCTTCGGGAGCTGGGATTAATACATTTTAAGCGCGGATTTCATCATCAAAATGGGGCTGTATTGAAACGACAATCGCTGAGCCAAGTGGCTCTGATTTTATAATCAGTCCAGCATTTAAAAATCACTGATTTAATTTAAACACTAAACATCAACGCCAAAGACAACAGCAAGCATAAAAATAACATAGCTGAAACCGCCTGCCAGAATCTAACAGGATTTTTATCCAGCAAGGAAGACTGAACCGGCTTTAAAAAATACCGGTTAGGATGCTTAAGATCATACAGAAATTCCGACAATACCTCATAGCGTTCATTTGGCATCAGGGCCAAGGCCTTATGCAAGGCTCCATCAATCCACACCGGAATATCTGGCCGATATTCTAAAATTGAATGATAACGCACCGTTTTTAGCTGTTTTAACGTCTGACAACGCGCCAGTTCGGTGCCATAGGGTAACTGTTTGCTGAGTACATAATACAGTACCACGGCCAGTGAAAACTGGTCTGAACGGGTGGAGACCGGCCGCGAACAAAAATATTCCGGCGCCATAAAGGCCAAGGTGCCCAAAGCTGCGGCATGTTGCGGCTGTGATTCGGAAATCCCCTTGACCAGGGTTGCACCAAAATCAATCAGTTTTAGCTCTAACTGTGCATTCAGCATGATATTTTCAGGGCGAATATCCTGATGCAGCATGTCCAGCCGGTGAAAAGCCTGCAAACCTTTAATGATCTGTTCCGTAATCTGGATGGCGGTTTCAAGCGCAATCGGCTGGCGCTGCTGATGCAGCCAGGTATTTAAGGTCTGGCCAGATAAATATTCATAGGTTTGAAAATAATAAGATTTACTGCGCTGATGCGGATAGGCCGCTAAAACTTGTGGATGCTGAATCCGTTTCGCCACCCACTCTTCCAGCAAAAAACGCTCCAGTGCCTGCGCATCCTGGGTTAAATCCAGTGACGGAATTTTAATGACCAGTTGCTGCTGCCACGTCTCATCCCAAGCCAGATATAAACGGCTACGATGGTTCTGGTGCAGTACATTTTGAATCCGGTAGCCTTCAAACTGCTGACCTATGCTTAAATCCGGGGCCAGACTTAGCTGGTTGTGACTTGGCTGAAATTGTGACTGGGCCTGTTGTGGCAGCTGCTGTACCTGCACAATTTGCAGGGTTAAATTGTCAGGACTGCCCTGCGCATCGGCCAGATGGACCAGCATTTCTGCTACCTGGTCAAGATCTAAAGTTTCGGGGCTGTGAAGTGCCTCGATAATTTGGCTGTCCGACAGATATTCATATACACCATCGGTCATCAACAGGAAAATATCATCCTGTGCCAACGGCAGACTTAAATAATCCACCTCTACTTTCTGCGCCACGCCCAAAGCCCGGCTTAAATAGCTTTCCCGGGAAGATAACCAGACCCGATGGTCAACACTGAGCTGTTCCAGCTGCTGCTCACGCAAGCGGTAAATACGGGCATCACCAATATGAAACAGATGTGCGGTCTCATGTTTGAATACCAGCGCGCTAAAAGTGCAGACATAGCCGCGGTCTTTATCGACACGGCCCTGACTTTGCTGGGTCTGGGCATAGAGCCAGGAATTGGTGGCACGAATCACCCGATCGACCGAAGTTTTGACACACCAGGAATCGGGCGTCGAAAAGTAATCGGCCAGAAAACTGGACACTGTGGTTTCACTGGCGATATGACTGACATTGCTGCTGCTGATACCATCGGCAATGGCACAGGCAATGCCCTTTTGCTGTGCCAGATAGCCCTCCGGAACGGCCGCGCCGTGAAAATCCTGATTGCTCTCTTTGCGGCCGGCAGCACTATATTGCCCAAGCCGAATTTGAAGTGAAGTCTGGTGTGAAGATGGCAAAGTGGACATGCGCTGATCTCAACTGGCTGGAATCTTCCCTAATTCCTGAACTCATCCTGTGGGCTTAAAACTTAGAACTCACGTTTTGGTGCAGTGCGGACATGCGTGGTGTAGAGTGCAAGACCAGTTAAAGCCAAACCACCCACCAAATTACCCAGCGCTACCGGTAACTCATTCCAGATAAAGTAGTCCATCACCGAGAAATCGCCGCCCATCATCATCGCGAACGGGAACAGGAACATATTCACCACCGAGTGTTCAAAGCCCATGGCAAAGAACAGCATGATCGGCATCCACATCGCAATAAACTTGCCACTAACGGTGGTCGACATCATCGCGCCAATCACGCCAAGCGACACCATCCAGTTACACAACATGCCGCGAATAAAAATCGTGATCCAGCCAGCTACACCATATTCTTTGTAGCCTAGCGTCCGGTCTTCACCAATATGTGCAATCGCCAGACCGACCTTGTTTGGTTCGGTCGAAAAGCCGTAGGTATAGACCGCTGCCATCATCACCGCCACAATCAGCGCACCAGTGAAGTTACCGACAAAGACCACGCCCCAGTTTTTCAGGATTCTGGCCCAGGTCACGCCCGGACGTTTATCCAGCCAGGCCAATGGCGTCAGGACAAATACCCCGGTCAGCAGGTCATAGCCCAGCAGATACAGCATACAAAAGCCCACTGGGAATAATAATGCACCAATTAAAGGCACGCCGGTTTGCACTGCAATGGTGACTGCAAAAACCGCTGCCAGCGCCAGAATAGCCCCGGCCATGGTGGCGCGGATCAGCACATCACGGTTTGCCATATGTAGTTTCGATTCACCGGCATCCACAACTTTGGTTGCAAATTCGGAAGGTGCAAGATAAGCCATTGCGAGTACCCCTCAACGATTGAAATTTAGCGGTGAGATGATTTGCAAATAAAAAGCGCCCAAGACGACTTTCACGTCTTAGGCGCCATTGCCTGAATCATCTAACATGTTTTAAAAATTTATGGCGTCATTGCCATCAGTTCAGTGGAGATACAGCAAGGAACGTACCAACTTTTGGTGAAAGATGAATTTACGCCACAGGCAGATTCAAGATCTGAGCTGATTTCAAGCTGGCATACATTGTGCTTTTCCCTTCTCAGTGTTTTAGCCATAAGCAGTTGAGGAAATAGATATGATTAGCCATCGCCAACAAGTGACAGACATGATTTTATCTGCCAAGGTGCTGAACAATATTCAGTGGTCCAGCGTGGCGCAGGAAATTGGTTTATCCAAAGAATGGGTAACGGCAGCCTGTTTGGGGCAAATGGCATTGAATAAGGAACAGGCCGAAAAAATTGGTCAGATATTTAACCTGAGTGATGAAGCCGTGGCCTGGTTACAGATTGTGCCGTATAAAGGCTCTCTGCCAACCAGCGTTCCGACCGATCCTTTAATTTACCGCTGGTATGAAGTGGTGAATGTCTATGGTTCTACCATTAAAGAGCTGATTCATGAAGAATTTGGCGACGGGATTATGAGCGCAATTGATTTTAGTATGGATATTCAACGGGAAAGCCATGAAAATGGCGACCGGGTAAATGTGGTGCTATCCGGGAAATTTTTGCCCTATAAATCCTATTAAGATGAGTTTGTGTTGAGCTTAAAACTCTAAGCAATCACAAAAATCTGCGCTTACCTTATTCATAAAGATGATCAAGTAAAGATCAAAACCACATTCATTCCCCCATAAAAATAGGCTTAATCTTCCCGGACAAAAACGATTGCTGTTTTATCCGGTCAGATTAAGCCTATGTTTTTTAGCAAGCTGTACTAGTCCGAGGTAAAGCGTCCATAACGGTCGCGTTTACGTGT
Organism: Acinetobacter sp. YH12155; assembly: GCF_013418255.1. Classification (NCBI taxonomy): domain Bacteria; kingdom Pseudomonadati; phylum Pseudomonadota; class Gammaproteobacteria; order Moraxellales; family Moraxellaceae; genus Acinetobacter; species Acinetobacter sp. YH12155. The sequence goes on along the minus strand of NZ_VPCK01000002.1, from coordinate 108,990 downwards.
GCCCGAAGATGAGCTACGACCACGACCTCTGCCACGGCCACGGTAATCGTCGTCATCATCATCGTCATCGCGGTTGCGACCACGGCGATTGTCATCGTTTATATGACTTCTGGCGCCGGCACGGCGTGCTTCTTCTGACGTAAACTCATGCGCATTGCCGCTGGCATGGGCTGCGCGCCCACCACGACTGGCAATTTCTCTTTGTTCATCTGGATCCATACTCGCAAATCCACGATTTGAAGTACCCTCATTACGTGTATTGGCCATGATTCACCCTTCCTGTTATTTATTTTGATTGTCTATGTTGCGACTCTTTTAAGATAAGAGTGAAAATTAAGATAAACAGCCGCGCTTTGTTTCAGATCATTGGAATGTAGCAGGTCTTTTTTATTTTAAAAAATTAACAGGCTGTATTTAAAATAGTAAAATTTTATTCTTTTAAATATCTTTTTTAATTTTTTACCATCTTTATATTTCAGCTGTTTTTATTTAAAAAATGAAATAATAGACGCGTTAAGATGAAGTGGTTTATTTTCTTAATAATAAAAAATATTTAAATAGAGTCCATAATTTTTAAATATATTCTTTAGTCCCTTGATTTCACTTTCATTGTCTTATGAATTGCGGCTTAAATATAAAAAAAGCCAGTCAGTGAGCGCTGACTGGCAAAAAAGGAAGACACAGATAAGTAAGTGAATGTCCGATTTAGTCGACCTGGGTAAAGCGATTTAAGACAGCAATCGACAGCAGCAATAAGGCCACCAGCGCAAAGACGGTGCTCAGGCCAATGGCTTCACTTAGGAAACCGACCAGCGCCGGGCCACTTAATGAACCGCTATAGGCAATGGTCGATACCAGCGATAAAGCAGCCGCTTTAGGCATAATATTCTGACGTCCGACACGAGAGAACATCACTGGTACAATATTGGAACAGCCAAAACCGAGTAAAGCATAGCCCAGCAGGACCACCGCCCAGTGCGGCGCTATCACAATAATGCCTAGACCCAAGGCTGCACATAGCGCGCTATAGGTGATGATGTTTTTCTCGCCCCACATTCTTAATAAGCGACGTCCAGAAAAACGGCCGATGGTCATGGTAATGGCAAAGAAGGTATAGGCCAGACCGGCAAAAGAAGCGTCCATCCCAAAGTTGCTGACCAGATAAATCCCGCTCCAGTCCATTGCCGAGCCTTCCGATAAAAAGGCAATAAAACAGACCAGACCAATTAACAGGATCATCGGACTTGGACGAAATTTCTGCTTCGCTGGTGGTGCGGTGTCTTCTGGGGCTGTGTCTGATTTTTTCTCAATTTCAGACAGGCTGTTGGGAACGGCCAGAATGGCAATAAAGGCCAGCACCGCGCTCATGATTAAAGCACTCATTAGCGGTGAAACACCCAATGACAGCAGCACAGTCACAGTCAGCACACCAAGTAAACCGCCCAGACTGCACATACCATGGAAGCTGGACATCATATTTTTCAGGCTGTTCTTTTCAACAATCACCGCCTGTAAATTAATGGCCACACCAAATGCACCCACCGCGGTCCCAAAGATAAACAGCACAATTGCCATGCTTAAGGCAGTACCAAATACCGTCAGTAACGGCAAAATGATCATCGCTGCAACCAGCGCAATCCCGATTAAAATACGGCAGCCAATACGCTGGATTAACAGACCGGCCGCAGGCATGGCCAGCATCGATCCAATCCCCATACAGAGTAGCAACAAGCCAAAGTCTGCATGGTTTAAAGAAAGACGTTGTTGTGCAAATGGAATGAGCGGTGCCCAAGATGCCGTACTTAAACCCAGACCAAAAAAGCTGAGTTTGGTTGCCAGACCTTGTGCATTGAGCTGGGCAGATGCATCGACGACTGTGGTTTTGGAAAACAACATGTATGTGCCACCTTCTAAAAACAGGGCATCCCATTCCAAAAAATTGTCCATAGAAAAACCCCTGCACACTTATAGGAAAATCTATAAACTTGCAGGGGCTTTTGTTGGCGGAATTATACACAATTCACAGCACTGTACAGCCCTTTTTTGTCTATTTTACAAACAATTTTGTAATGACAAAAAGTACTTCATTTTTCTCGTTTTTTTGAAAAATTCCAGCTGCAATATTTTTATATAATCATTTAAAAACAAATGCCTAATAGGTTGATTGTTTTATTCAATCAGTTTAATGAGTTTTAGTGATTGCCTGAAAATTGGCTTACATACAGATACACAGCCCTGCCCTTTCAGTTTTGATTATTCCGACCGCTCAACCAGCTAGCTGTTTCAGGATTAAGCGTTTAAACCAATAAGTAGCTAGAGATATTCTGTAGTTTATAATTTTTATTTAAAAATAATAAAATGAGATTTATAAATATATGATTTTTGATTATCTCAACTCATCTATTTCAATATAACAATAGCTTTAATTATTTAAATTTAGCCTCAATCATTTAGATATTTCATAATGTGTAATATATATCTGCATGTAGTGAATTGTTATACTCTATGGCGGAGTTGTTTCGATTTTAAATAAAGCTATTTTTATCTCTTTGAGGCGTTTAAATTAAATAGAGATATTTATTTCATCTGAATTGGAGTAATAAAAATGGCTGATATTAATTTAAATAACATTCAGAAACATAGCGAAGTTATTGCCTCCTGCGGCACCCATGTCGGTACGGTCGATCATCTGGAAGGCAGCGATAAAATCAAACTGACCAAGCAGGATTCTGGCGATGGGATGCACCATTACATTCCGATCTCTTGGGTGGAAGAAATTCGTGGCAACCAGATTATCCTGAACAAGAATTCTGAAGAAGTCACCCGTCAGTGGGAAGCGGTATAACTTCTAAAAAGCACGATCTGCCCAGACTCGTGCTTTTTTATCGCTAACGATTTCATCTGATTGAGCAAAACAATAAATCGACCCAAAAATTTGGAGAACCCCATGAATCATTATCCTAACAGCCCATCTCCGCAAGAGAAACAGGAGCATCAGCCCGGTGTGCAATATAAAATGACGCCCGAACCTGAAATTATTAAAAACCATTATCAGGGCAGTCAAAAACTCAAAGACAAGGTAGCTTTAATTACCGGCGGTGATAGCGGCATCGGCCGATCTGTGGCGGTGCTGTTTGCCCGCGAAGGTGCCAATATTATTATTCCCTATTTAGAAGAAGATCAGGATGCGCAAGACACCAAGCGTCTGGTCGAGCAGGAAGGCTGTCAATGTCTGCTGATTCAATGTGACCTGCGCCAGCATGCGGCAGTACAGCAGATGGTGGATTTGGCTTTGCAGCAATTTCCGCATATTAATATTCTGGTCAATAATGCCGCCGTACAATATCCACAAAAAACCATTGAGGATATTAATCCCGAACAGCTGCATAAAACCTTTGAAACCAACCTCTACCCGCTGTTTTATGTGACCCAGCTGCTGATTCCTCAAATGCAGCCCGGTGACAGTATTATCAATACCACCAGTATCACCAGCTATCAGGGCCATAATGAGCTCATTGATTATGCCAGTACCAAAGGGGCTATTACTGCCTTTACCCGTAGCCTGTCGACCAACCTGCTAAAAAATAAAACCGGGATTCGGGTGAATGGTGTCGCACCCGGCCCAATCTGGACGCCGTTAATTCCAAGCAGTTTTGATGAAGAACAGCTAAAAGGTTTTGGTGAAGATACCCCCATGGGCCGCATGGGTCAACCAAGTGAAGTTGCGCCGGCTTATCTGTTTTTAGCCTCCGATGAAGCCAGCTATATTTCCGGTCAGGTGATTCATGTTAATGGCGGTACTATTGTCAATGGTTAACGGCATTTAAAGGCACACAAGCAATGTAGATAACATTTTGAGTTTTATTGAAACATGCAGATCTATACAGGAGTGAAACTGATGTCTAGAGGTGATAAGTCGGCCTATACCGACAAGCAGAAACGTCAGGCCCGCCATATTATTGAATCGGAAAAAGAGCGAGGCCATTCCGAAGAAGAAGCAGAACGCATTGGCTGGTCTACCGTCAACAAACAGGATGGCGGCGGTAAAAAGAAATCTCACTAAATGCCCTTCTGTTCTGCTGGAACCCTTTTAAACTTCTATAAAAATGCCAATCCTTAGGATTGGCATTTTGTTAGGTGATGACAAGTAGATCATCAGATTTTATTGAATCTGCTGCAGCGCCTGCGGGAATAAAAACTGGGTCAGTTGACGCGTGGCCCATAAACCAGTGGGATTATGATGCTGATGCGGCGCCAAGTAAGGCAATAGCAGATTGATTTTTTCTTCCGCGCTACGCGCCAGTTTTAATTGCTGCTGCAAGGCCTGCTGTTCGCTGGAATTGAAATAATCGACAATATAATCATCGGCCTGCTGCACTGGCGTTATGGCTTTGAACGGCGCACGGCGTTCGGTATAGGCTTGAGCAATCCAGTCATAAATAATCTGCTGTTCAGCGACTGAAAATACACCGAACATTTTGCCTTCTTCATTGTGAATCAGCTGCCAGAAGCGGCTTTCACTCGGATGCTGGCCGCGTTTAATCCACTGTTTATCCTGTAATACCTGAAGGAACTCGACCACTTTCTGGTCATTGCTGAGCCATTCATTCACCGATGCTTGAGCAAAGCGGCAGCGGTTATTATGAATCAGCTTGCCGACCACGGCTTTTTTCTTGAAAATCTTTTCAATCAGCGGGGTTAAATCACTGTTTTTAATAATTTCAGTCGAGCCTAGGCCAACATCATTCAGAGCATAGCCGCGTTTCAGTTTGTCAATAAACTCTGTTTTATTGGCGGCCTGACTATAGCCATATTCCAGTGCGGCGACTGAACGATGCGCGTGACCATTGTCCAGGTTATCAATGGTAATGTGCACATTAAAATACTGATGATCCAGCCCCAGTTCAGCCAGTTCATAATTACTGATCAGCAAATGCAACGGCAACTGTTCATAGCCTAAATTAAAACCAATCACTTCCGGCAGATATTGCTGCGGCGCATAGGCCAATGCCAATTGCACCACAGGTTGATAATAGTATTCATCTTCCAGTCCTTCGACCAGATCTTGCAGATTCAGACTGCTCAGCAATTGCTGATACATCGACACGTGATTGGCTTTGGCTGAACCGAGGCCCAGCTCTTCCAGATAAATCATGATCAGATGCTGAAAATTTGGATCAGGCCAATGTTTTAAGGTGCTATACAGCCAGGAACCATCAACATATTTGACTGGCGCGACTTTCACCAGAAAGTCATAGGCTGCTGCTACATGCTGAAAGTATTCACGCTGACCACCAGCCTGACGCCGGCTTAAATACTGCTGATAGCGTTCACAATTCTGCATATTCTGCTGAAAAAGCCAGTCTTTGATCTGGACTGGCTCATCGGGTAAAGGAATAGATGGGGGATCTATCTGGTGAAGCTCGCGCTGTAAAAGCTGGGCCGAAAGCTTTTCTTTTTCTGGTGCTGGCGTGCTTTCATCCAGAAAGAAATGAAACAGCTCCCGATAGCTTTTTTGTCGTTCGAGTTTTAAGGGGCGATAACTGTTCTGAGAGACAACTGACATCTTGTTATTTTCCATTATTTTTCACTCAAACCAGCTTAGGAGATTCGCCAAAATCACCATAGTTCAGTTTTGTTAAACCACGTTAACTTGCCAGCTGCTCAACAATAAAGCGCAGAGATATCAGAAATTTATAAAGATAATTCAGTTACATAATCGGCAAGACCGGGCGTTTTTTCTGTAAAAATAGCTCATGCTCCTGTAGCGCTGTTGCACTCAAGTTTGAGTCTTGAGTAAAAAATGCAGCAGTTATGCAAAATAAAAAAGACCAAAAGACATCTTATCTTCTGGTCTTATAAAAGCTGGCTAAAATCTGCTGTTACTGGAATTTGGCTTTCAGCTGGGCCAGACAGGTACGAATCAGGTGACCGCCCTGCCCGATTTTGTCCTGCCAGTGATTTGGCACCGAACACTTGGCCAGACGCACCCAGACACTGGAAAACTGCTGGATAAAATTGGCTTCATTATAATGAATACCATATTCTGCACACAGCGCTTTAATTTTTGGCGCTACTTCGGCATAACGGTTGGCCGGCATATCCGGAAATAAATGGTGCTCAATCTGATGGCTTAAATTTCCACTTAAAATATGCAGCCACTGGGTGCCACTAAAATTACTCGAACCGCGAATCTGGCGGATATACCATTCAGCCCGGCTTTCATTTTCGGTGTTGTCGGCTTCAAAATTTTCCGCATCTTCAGTGAAATGGCCGTTAAAGATCACCGCGGATGCCCACAGGCTGCGAATCACATTGGCGACAGCATTGCCGGCAAAAACCGGAATGGCATTTGGCCCGGCAAGCAGCGGGAAAAAGACATAATCTTTGACCACCTGACGGCGCATTTTCTTTCTTAAACCGGCCGCTTCATCCCAGACCTGTTTCCAGGTTTTGGTTTTATAAACCAGTACATCTTCTAAATGCAGACGTTGCAGCCCCACATACCATTCAAAAAATACCATCAGCTGAATGGCCAGCGGAATATTCATCAAAAAACGCGGTTCCCATTTTTGTGCTTCGCTAACCCGTAGCAAGCCATAGCCGACATCGTGGTCTTTGTCGACAATATTGGTATAGGTGTGATGAATATAGTTATGGGTATATTTCCAGTCGTCTCCGGTGGCAATGGTGTCCCAGTCATAACTGGCACCGTTCAGGGTCGGATCATTCATCCAGTCAAACTGGCCATGCATGACGTTATGACCCAGCTCCATATTTTCAACAATTTTGGATAATCCGAGTAAACCAGTCCCCAATAACCATACTGGCGGAATCCAGCCGCCAAACATCAGCATCCCACGTGAGGCAATTTCACTATAGCGGACAAAATTACGGATTTTATAAATATACTGGGCATCTTTTTCCCCCAGATCATCCATGACTTCACGGCGGATGGCTTCCACTTTGGCACCAAATTCCTGAATCTGAGCCTCGGTTAAATATTTTGACTTGCTGTTCGGATGTAACGCGGCAGGCATATTCATGTGATGTTCCCTCCAGATTATAAGTTAATCACGACAGGACTGATTGCCTGCGTCACACAAAGTTTGATTTGGGTATTATGGTTATGGTCAATTTCACCGGTCAGCAGATTACGCACGCTGCCACTGACTTTGGTACAGGAGCAGGTATTGCAGATTCCCATACGACAGCCATGGGCCGGTCTTAGCCCAGCGGCTTCGGCACTGTCCAGCAAATTGCTGTTGGCCTGAAAATCCTGCTGCGAGCGCAAGAATTGCACCGGCTGCGCCTCCAGAGTTTCATCTGCGGTCATTTGAAAATACTCGGAATGAAACTGCTCGCTTAAATCCTGCTGCTGACAAATCTGCTGGGCGGCCTGCATCATCGAGGCTGAACCACAAGCATAAATATGTCGCTCACCCAGTTGCTCGACCGTGTTTTGCAGTAAGGCCAAAGACAAATGCTGACGCTGTTCTACGGTATTAAAATGATGATATTTAAAATGCGGATACATCAGCGCCAGGGTTTTAATTTCGGCATGGAAGGCATCATCCCGGGTGAAATACAGCAGGTCTATCGGCTGGGTCGAGCTGACCACGGCTTTTTGTAATAAGGAATATATGGCGGTAATCCCACTGCCCGATGCAATAAAACATAAGGATGGAACTTGTGCCGGCAGCACAAAATTGCCCTGCGGCTGGGACAGCTCCACCACAGCCCCTGCCGGTAACCGGGTCAAGGCATTGGACATTTTACCTTGTCGTTTGATGGCCAGAATCACATCGCCGTTATCGAGCAAAGTGACAATGGAATAGCTGCGCTGCTGGCGTACCCCATTCATCGCCAGCGTGACCAGAATACTTTGTCCGGCCTGAAAACGCTGTGCCTGAAAATTCTGGTTGGGACGTAAATGAATTTTATAAAAGTCTGGACTTAATGCCTGAATTTCAACAACGCAGGCTTTGACCTTTTTCAATGCCCAGACTGGATTTATTTTTTCTGCAATAAAATCAATAAAATCTTCTCGAATCCACTCGGGTTTATACTCTACAGAAGTGCTCATAGCGGCCTCATGATTTTTTCAGTGAACGGATGTTCTTTTTTTAATGTTCATGCCCACTATATAGATTCATGATCTCGATTCCATGTGAATGCAGGACAAAACTTGTCTTTTCCTTATGTTTTAGCTGGTTTTGTCTGACAAGATTCTGCACTTTTTCGGTCCCAACTTCGATGGGAGAAGTTTTATTGTTCTGATTTGCTTTTGTGCAGGCGCAGGATTTTTCATGAAAATGTCGTATGCTTTTGTCAGACTCGGTGAAAATGCCTGATATTTTTGCTGTAATTGCCCCCACATTAGACTTAAGTCCAAAAAAGTCTAAAACCAAAAAAGCCAGAAGTGTCCTTCTGGCTTTTTTAATCTATAGCGTGTAATTAGAAGTTATAGATGGCCACCATATTAATACGGTTATCTTCACCTTTATTACTGCCATTCGTTGCTGCTTCTAAAGCTGTACGTTCACCATAGACATATTCCAGACCTAAGCTAACCGGCTTGATCGGGCTATAGAAGACATTGGCCCATGCCTGCCATAAGTCTTTGTTAACGCCAGTTCGTTTATCTGCTGGAGTCGCTGCCAGATAATCAGCATCCTGATCAAAGCTCATATAGCCATAACCCACTGTGCCGCGCAGTTTTTCATTAAACTTCTGGGTCAGACCGACCGTAATCGAATCAAACTCGCTTTGCTCCAGACCGTTTGCACCCTGGATGGTGCCGGTATTGGCAAAAGACACAAAGCTGCTATCACCCTTCACATGGTAGTAGTCTGCTTTTAAAGTCGTGCTTGGGGTCACATCATATTTAGCGCCCAAGCCCACACCCCACGCCATTTCTTCATCAGAATTGATGCGTTTTTCATGGCCCATGGCACGTGCGCTCACGCTCATGTTATCGGCGAACTGATGATTTAAGCGCGCAGTTAAAGCCGGTAAACGCTGGGTGATGCTGTTATCTTTTGGGTCTTCAGCAGCCACCACCAGATTGGTTTGCGGGCTGAATTTCGCGGTATAACGCACTTGCGGGAAACGTTTAACTGCGCCACCGGCATAGGCCAAAGCATCGACTGTTTCTGGCATATAATCCGGCACTGCAAAGTTTGACCAGGTTTGACCAATTAACCAGTTGGCATAGCTCATATAAGCATGACGGATACGTAAATTATCAAATTTATCACCACCAAGGAAATCTACCTCAATTTTACCGCTCAGGGCTTTGTCACCAGCACCAACCGGTGCTTTAAAGTCCATGCCTAAACGGGTAGCAGAAAGTGTTGATCTTAAACGATCACTACTTTCATTATTGCCTTCTAACGCTACGGCATTAATATGGTTATATGGCAAATCTCGGCTACTGCCCTCAACCTGATAAGAACCATCCATACGGACGTTTCCATACAGGTTAAATTCAGCATTACCCAGCGTCATACCCAAGCCGCGCTTTTCAGTGCTGGCTTTTTGTGCAACAGGTGGTTGTACCGCAGTATTGGCAAGTTGGTTTAAATTCGCTTGAACCGTTTGATTTTGTTGAGCATATTGATGAACAAGTGCTTTCAGTTGTTGCACTTCCTGACGAAGCTGCTCAACTTCCTGGCTGCTTTGCGCATTGGCCATTACACTCATTGTTAAACCGACAGCAATTACTAAAGGTTTGATCATCATTGTTTTCATGGGCACACTTATCCTGTGACTATCCGTTTTTGTCGTTCCTGACAAAGTTTCATTGTTTTAAAGTTTGGCTAGCCTGAAGAACTCAAGCTAGCGGTTTGCTCAGAGATTAATGTGCAGAGCTTTTGACTGCTTTGACATTGCTGTTGGCGAAGCTTTCCTGCTTGGCTTTGGCACCATCTACCGAGACTTTCAGATTTACCATAAAGATCGCTACGGCTGCAATTAGACCAGGGATGGCAATCATCATGAAATTCATCTGGTGTGGCAGGTTTAAAGTCAGCAGTGCACCGGTCAGCACAGGCCCGACAATCGCGCCGATCCGGCCAATTCCAGAGGCCCAACCCATACCGGTTGAACGTACTGTAGTCGGGTAAAACTGTGCGACGAAAGTATATAGTAAAATTTGTGATCCAATGGTGGCTGCACCGGCAATGGCAATTAAGGTATACAGCACTGGCTGTGGACTGTTAAAGCCAAGCAGGATTAGCGCAATTGCCCCCACGGTGAACATAATGGTCAATACCGGTTTCAGATGGAAACGATCTGACAAGGCACCGCCACCAATTGCACCGACCATACCGCCAATATTCAGCGCGAACAGGAACAGCATACTTGCACCGAGTGAATAACCGGCCTGAATCATCAGTTTTGGTAACCAGCTGCCCAATGCATAGACCATTAACAGACACATGAAGAACGCAACCCAGAACATTAAGGTACTGAAGGTACGACCTTGCTGGAACAGTGCACGTAATGGGGCTTCATCACCGGCCATCACTTCATTCAACACAAACTGGGTATTTGGCGCAATATTCTGTTCTGGAGCAATTTTCTGTACAAAGGTGCGGACCTGTTCTGTTTCACCTTTTTTGGTGAGGAACATCAGGGATTCTGGCAAGAATTTCCACAGCAGCGGTAACAGCAATAATGGTGTACCGGCTAGGTAGAACATGATTTTCCAGCCATAATCTGCCACCAGCCATGCACCTAACAAGGCAGAGGTCATCCCGCCAATGGCATAGCCACTGAACATCACGGCAACCAGAGTACTCCGAATCCGTTTTGGTGCGTATTCGGTCATCAGTGCCACCACGTTTGGCATCACACCGCCAATGCCTAAACCGGCAAGGAAACGTAAAATACCAAACTCAATCGGGTTACTGGCAAAAGCACCGAGGAAGGTAAAGCCACTGAAAATGGCCACACAGATCATAATGGTCTTTTTCCGGCCCAGTTTATCGGAGAGCGTTCCGAAACTCATGGCACCGAACATCATCCCGAACAGCGCGGTACTGGCCAATAGCCCTGCCTCTACCGCACCAAGTGACCATTCCTGCATCAATAGTGGTAAAGCCACCCCGTAAATAACCAGGTCATAGCCGTCGAAGATAATAATTAATAAACACCATAAAAGTACGCCCCAGTGAAATGGCGTAAATTTCGCGTTATCAACCACCGTATTGATGTTTACTGAATCTGTTGTATTCACGATAAGCCTCCTGCTTGTGAAACCGTCCAAATTTTTGTAAACAATGACCCAATGCGTTATTTTTGTCCAAAACCGATTGCATATATATTCATACCTAAAAAGTTAGGCGAAAAAATTAGTTTGATAAACAATTGTTTATGTTTTAAACAATCTATCTTTATGTAGGAAATATAAATTAAAGTTTATTTTTAAACTGTGAAACATAAAAAAAGGTCTGAACAAAAGCGCGCCGTTCAGACCTGTTGCAACTTTATCTTTATAAAGGATGGAAAGAGCTAAACTTCAACGCCCTTAAATTACAGTACGATCATATTTAATCGCTTCCAGATCATAGACCTGATAAATACTGTCAAACAGCGAGCGGATATCTTCGCTTTCATCCATACTGCGAATCGCCAGGAAAATCGGGCTTTTAGCAGCATCATCGAGTAAAGGAATATAGTTCAAATGCGGCAACTGTATGGTACGCGCGCTTTCCGGGACTATGCACATGCCTTCACCAGCAGCCACCAGCCCCAAAGCCAGCTGAATTTCACGCACTTCTTTTAAACTGCGTGGCTCCAGACTGTATTCGGAAAACAGGCCGCGCACTTGGGTCGAAAAATTCGGTTTGGGATGGTTTGGATAGAGAAAAATATTTTCTTCGACAATATCTGAAAGGTATATACCCTGCCGCTTTGTTGCAAATATATGACTGTCATGCACAGCGACCATAAGGGGTTCTTCACGTAATAAAATACGTCGAATGGCCGGATCGGAAATGCGTAAACGGCCAAATCCGACATCTATACGACCTTCTTTTAATGCCTGAATCTGGTTGGTGGTGGTCATTTCAACCAGTTCTATCTTTAAATTAGGATGTTGTTGGCGGAATAAATAGACTATTCTGGGGAGTAAACCATAAAGTAAAGAGCCCACAAAACCAATGGTCACGGTTTTCTCGACCATTCCCACCCGCTTGGTCATGGTTTTGATCTCTTCCGCATTAGACAAAAGTTTTACGGCATGCTGATAGAAAAATTGGCCTGCCGGAGTGGTCTGTAATGGGCGGCTACCGCGCTCAAATAGCTGAATTCCAAGCTCACTTTCCAGATTTTGGATCTGACGGCTTAAAGGTGGTTGCGCAATAAACAGTTTTTCAGCTGCTTTGGTAAAACTCTGTTCTTCTACCACAGCAACAAAGTATCTGAGATGTCTAAGTTCCATACCCTTTCCATACCTTTAGAATATAATAAAATGCCAAAATGATCTTCGACAGTGCGTTTCTATTCTTTTAAGGTATATCACATCAGATACACAACGCAAGATTGCGAAGAGTAAAGTGATGTATAAATCCATTGAAACCATGCTTGTCGAGATTCCTACCATTCGTCCACACAAAATGGCGGTGGCGACAATGCAGACGCAAACCCTGGTATTGGTAAAGATCTCCACAGACGATGGTTTTGTGGGCTGGGGCGAAGCAACCACAATTGGTGGATTAGGCTACGGTGAAGAAAGCCCAGAAAGCGTAAAAACCAATATTGATACTTACTTCGCACCTTTACTAAAAACATTGGCAGGTTTGAACTTTGCACAAACCATACGCGCCCTGAAAAAGAATATTAATGGCAACCGTTTTGCCAAATGTGCCATCCAGACTGCTTTACTGGACATTCAGGCACAGCGCCTCGGTTTACCACTGAGTGAAATTCTTGGTGGCCGTTTACGTGACAGCGTTCCTGTGCTTTGGGTATTGGCTTCAGGCAATACTGAAAAAGACATCGCTGAAGCGCAGAAGATGATTGAAATCAAACGTCACAATGTGTTCAAGCTGAAAATCGGTTCTCGTCCGGTTGAAGAAGATGTTGAACACGTGCTGGCAATCAAAAAAGCATTAGGCAAAGACGTTTCTATTCGTGTTGACGTCAACCGTGCCTGGTCAGAGCTTGAAGCCATTAAAGGTATTCAGCTGCTGCAAGATGGCGGTGTTGACCTGATTGAACAGCCATGCGGAATTGAAAACCTCGATGCGATGCGTCGCCTCACCCGCCGTTTCGATATTGCCATTATGGCAGACGAATCGTTAATGGGTCCAAACAGCGCTTACCAGATTGCCCGTAACAATGGCGCATCAGTTTTCGCAGTGAAAGTTGCACAATCTGGTGGTCTAATCGAAGGATGTGAGGTTGGCAAAATTGCCAAGCTGGCCAATATCGACCTGTACGGCGGCACCATGCTGGAAGGCCCGGTGGGAACCATTGCTTCAGCGCATGTGTTCTCGACTTTTGAAAGCCTGGCTTACGGCACCGAACTGTTTGGTCCATTGCTACTGACGGAAGAAATTTTAAAAACACCATTGCAATATCAAAACTTTGAATTGGTGTTACCAACCACTGCCGGTTTAGGTATTGAACTGGATGAAGACAAGCTTGACCGCTTACGTCGTCAATAAAGGAGCTAGACATGCTTTTTCACGTACGCATGGATGTCAATATTCCACTCGATATGCCAGCTGAACGCGCTAATGAAATTAAAGCCGTTGAAAAGGCATATTCGCAGGAATTACAGCGCCAAGGTAAATGGCGTCATATCTGGCGCATTACAGGCCAGTATTCAAACATCAGTATTTTTGATGTTGAAAGCAACGAAGAACTGCATAACCTGCTGCAAGGTCTGCCGTTGTATCCATACATGAATATTGAAGTGATGGCGCTTAACCGCCACCCATCTTCTGTCCGTGATGATGACACCTGATTCACAGTTCATATCGGTATTTTAAGAATTTAAAGCCGCTATCGGGGTAGCGACTTTAGAAGTCCAAAGGGTAAATAAACAAGGATTGTGGCCAGCCAGATCAGCCAGCCAAATAAGCATTCAGGCAGCCACGACAACTATATACATACATTCAAGGAGTAATTGTATGGATCGTCAAACAATTGAAAACGTAGTTAAGGCTTGTAACGTCGACACTGCAGAGGGTCCGGTAAATCCACGCGTTCAACAGGTTGTGGTACGTCTTGTAACTGATCTTTTCCAAGCGATTGAAGACCTGGATTTAAGCCAGTCTGAAGTATGGAAAGGTATTGAAACCATTATTGACATCGCCAAAGCAGATGAATTTGCATTAATGGGTTCTGCAGTTGGTCTGGAACACTTCCTTGATCTTCGTGCTGACGAAGCAGATGCCAAAGCAGGCCTGACTGGCGGTACGCCACGTACAATTGAAGGTCCTTTATATGTTGCAGGCGCACCTGAATCAGTAGGTTTTGCACGTATGGACGACGGTTCTGAAGAAGGTCAAATCGCAACATTAATCATTGAAGGTCAAGTGACTGACACTGATGGCAACATCCTGCCAGGCGCGAAGGTAGAAATGTGGCACGCCAACAGCCATGGTAACTACTCTTTCTTTGACAAGTCGCAATCACACTTCAACCTGCGTCGCAGCATTTTAGCAGACGACCAAGGTAACTACGTTGCACAAACTACCATGCCTGTAGGTTATGGCCTGAACCCAGAAGGTCCTTTACAAGGCGTATTGAACCAGATCGCGCGTCACGGTCAACGTCCTGCACACGTGCACTACTTCATCTCTGCACCGGGTCACCGTAAATTGACAACTCAATTCAACATTGAGGGTGACAAATACTTATGGGACGACTTCGCATTCGGTACACGTGAAGGTCTGGTAGCCGTTGCTGAAGATGTGACTGATGAAGCTGAAATCGCGCGTCGTGGCTTGAAAGGTCCGTTCAAATACATCCGTTTTGATGTAGTTCTTCAGAAAGATAAAGAAGGTGCTCCTTCTACTGAAGTTGAACGCCGCCGCGCAAGCGCTTAATCATACAGGGAACCGAAATGTCTACTCCCAGACATTTCGGTGACTTACCCAAATTTGGAAAGTCGGAGAACGGACATGCCTCGTATTCCAGTAATTAACACCAGCCATTTAGATCGTATTGACGAATTACTTGTTGAAAACTATGAAACAGGTGAATTCAAGCTACATCGTTCAGTATTTACAGACCAGGCCATTTTTGACCTTGAAATGAAATATATTTTCGAGGGAAACTGGGTGTACTTGGCACATGAAAGCCAAATTCCAAATAACAACGATTATTACACCACTCACATGGGCCGCCAGCCGATCATCATTGCACGTAACCGTAACGGTGAACTGAATGCCATGATCAATGCCTGTTCACACCGTGGTGCGCAGCTTTGCCGTTACAAACGCGGTAACAAAGCGACTTATACCTGCCCTTTCCACGGCTGGACATTTAACAACTCAGGCAAACTTTTAAAAGTAAAAGATCCGGCAGATGCAGGTTATTCAGACTGCTTCAACCAAGACGGTTCACACGACCTGAAAAAAGTTGCCCGTTTTGAAAACTACAAAGGTTTCTTGTTCGGTAGCTTAAACCCGGATGTTCCACCACTAGAAGAATATCTTGGCGAAGCCACCAAAATTATTGACATGATCGTGGGTCAGTCTGACCAGGGTCTGGAAGTATTACGCGGCTCATCAACCTATACCTATGAAGGTAACTGGAAGCTGACTGCTGAAAACGGTGCCGATGGTTACCACGTGTCTGCAGTACACTGGAACTATGCTGCAACCACTCAACAACGTAAAGAAAAAGAAGCTGGCGACAATATTCGTGCTATGAGTGCAGGTTCATGGGGCAAACAAGGCGGTGGTTCTTACGGCTTTGAAAATGGTCACATGCTACTTTGGACACAATGGGCAAACCCTGAAGACCGTCCTAACTTTGCCAAGAAAGATGAATACACCGAGCAATACGGTGAAGCGATGGCGAAATGGATGATCGAGCGTTCCCGTAACCTGTGTATCTATCCAAACGTCTACTTCATGGACCAGTTCGGTTCACAGATTCGTGTACTTCGTCCACTGTCTCCAACCAAAACTGAAGTGACCATTTACTGTATCGCTCCTGTCGGTGAAGACGCTGATGCACGTGCACGTCGTATCCGTCAGTATGAAGATTTCTTCAACGCTTCAGGTATGGCAACTCCAGATGACTTGGAAGAGTTCCGTGCATGTCAAGCGGGTTATGCCGGTATTGCCCTGGAATGGAACGACATGAGTCGTGGTGCCAAACACTGGATCCAAGGTCCGGATGATGCGGCTAACGAAATTGGTTTAAAACCAAAACTTTCAGGCATTAAAACTGAAGATGAAGGTTTATACCTTGCTCAACACGAATTCTGGCTCAAACTTATGAAAAAAGCGATTGCTGACGAGAAAGAGCTTGCTGCAACTGAAGGAGAAAACGCATGAGCGCGATTACTTTAGAAAATATTGCTCAATTCCTCTACCGTGAAGCACGTTTTTTAGACGATGAGCAATGGGATGACTGGTTACAGTGCTATGCGCCAAATGCAGAATTCTGGATGCCAGCCTGGGATGACGATGACAAACTGACTGAAGATCCACAGTCTGAAATTTCACTGATCTACTACCCGGACCGTCAAGGCCTTGAAGACCGTGTGTTCCGTATTAAAACTGAACGTTCTTCTGCCACCATGCCGGATACCCGTACCAGCCACAACATCAGCAATATTGAAGTGGTTGAGCAAAACGGTGATTTAGTCACAGTGCGTTTTAACTGGAACACTTTAAGTTTCCGTTACAAAACCAACTACAGCTACTTCGGCATGTCACGTTATGTGATCGATTTCTCTGGCGAAGAACCAAAAATCGTGAACAAGTATGTGGTTCTGAAGAACGACTACATCAACCAAGTAATCGACATTTATCACCTCTAAGACTGTATTGATTTACAGCTAGGTAAAAACCTTTCAGCCAGATGGAATTTTGGCTGAAAGGTCAAGTTTTAAAGATTTCTATAGGATATTCAGCCATGTCAAACCACAATGTTGCACTTCAATTTGAAGATGGCGTTACACGTTTTATTTCTGTTACAGATGGTGAAACACTGTCAGACGCAGCTTACCGTCAAAAGATCAATATTCCTTTGGACTGCCGTGATGGTGCATGTGGAACGTGCCGTGCGTTTTGTGAATCAGGTTCGTATGACATGCCTGAAGAAACTTATATTGAAGATGCATTGACACCAGAAGAAGCTGAACAAGGCTATATTCTTGCATGCCAATGTAAACCAACTTCAGACGCAGTATTCCAAATTCAAGCCACTTCTGATGTATGTAAAACTGAAATTCATGCATTTGAAGGTACATTGGCACGTGTTGAAAACTTATCTGACTCGACTATTACCTTTGATATTCAGTTAGATGAAGGTCAACCAGATATTCACTTCCTTGCAGGTCAATATGTGAATGTGGGTATTCCAGGCACAACAGAAACTCGTTCGTATTCTTTCAGCTCTAAGCCTGGCAACCGCTTAACTGGCTTTGTGGTACGTAACGTACCAAACGGCAAAATGAGCGAATTCTTAAGCCAAAACGCTAAAGCTGGCGACAAAATGACCTTTACGGGTCCATTTGGTAGCTTCTACTTACGTAATGTAGCACGCCCTGTGGTGATGTTAGCGGGTGGTACGGGTATTGCACCATTTATGTCTATGCTGCAAGTGCTTGAAGAAAAAGGTTCTGAGCACCCTGTACGTTTAGTCTTTGGTGTGACCAATGACTTTGACTTGGTTGCAATTGAAAAATTAAACGAACTACAAGAAAAATTCTCTTGGTTCGAGTACCGCACTGTTGTGGCAAACCCGGAATCTGCACATGAGCGTAAAGGCTATGTGACTGGTCATATTGACAACGAATGGCTCAATGGCGGCGATGTTGATGTGTATCTGTGTGGTCCAGTACCAATGGTTGAAGCGGTACGTGGCTGGTTAGATGCAGAAGGTGTTAAACCTGCAAGCTTCCTATTTGAAAAATTCTCTGCCAACTAAGTTTGTTAGACAGTCTAGAAACATAGTCGGAGAATACAATGAATCGCTCAAAAAGATTTGAAAACAAAGTTGTAATCGTGACTGGTGCCGCTCAAGGCATTGGTCGCGGTGTGGCTTTACAAGTGGCTAGCGAAGGCGCACAAGTAGTCATGGCTGACCTTTCTCCTTATGTAGAAGAAGTGTTGGCTGAAATTGAAGAGCTTGGTGGCGATGCTGTTACTGTAAAAGCCAATCTTGAAACTTTTGCAGGTGCAGAATCTGTCGTTGCAAAAGCACTCGATACCTATGGCCGTGTAGATGTACTCATCAACAACGTCGGTGGTGCAATCTGGATGAAACCTTTCCAAGAATTTTCTGAAGAAGAAATTATCAAGGAAGTGAATCGTTCATTGTTCCCAACCCTATGGTGCTGCCGTGCCGTGTTGCCAGAAATGATTAAGAATCAAAAAGGTACGATTGTAAACGTATCTTCTATTGCAACACGTGGTATTAACCGTGTGCCGTATTCGGCTTCAAAAGGTGGTGTGAATGGCTTAACCGCTTCCCTTGCCTTTGAACACGCCAAAGACGGTATTCGCGTCAATGCAATTGCCACAGGCGGCACTGAAGCACCACCACGCAAAGTACCACGTAATGCCAACCCGCTTTCTGAATCAGAACAAGCGTGGATGCAAGAAGTGGTAGATCAAACAATTGATCGTACTTTCTTGGGGCGCTACGGCACCATTCAGGAACAAGTGAATGCGATTTTATTCCTTGCTTCTGATGAATCATCGTACATGACAGGTACGGTTGTACCTGTAGGTGGTGGTGATCAGGGTTAACCTGATCATCTTTTTTGTACAGGATCATTGCCAGACTTGCACGGAGGCAAACAATGAGTCACCTGTTAGATACCTTAAGAAAAGACTGGTCCTTATCAGCCACAGTTGCAGGATTTTTAGCTGTACTGATTTCCTATGCCGGTCCTTTAATCATCTTCTTCCAGGCAGCCCAACAGGCTCAAGTGTCCAATGCCATGATGATTTCATGGATTTGGGGCATTTCTATTGGTGCAGCCGTTGCCGGTATCTTCCTTTCAATTAAATTCAAAGTTCCGGTGGTCACCGCCTGGTCGGCACCCGGAACGGCCTTGCTGGTCACCCTCTTTCCTGATATTTCCCTGAACGAAGCCGTTGCAGCCTACATCACCTCAGCCGTGGTGATTTTCATTATTGGGATTACCGGTTATTTCGACAAATTGCTGGCCTTAATTCCGCAAGCAGTTGCAGCAGGCATGATGGCCGGCATTTTGTGCCAGTTTGGCTTTGGTCTGTTTACCGCCAGTAACAACATGCCGTTTATTGTATTTGGCATGTTGCTGGTGTTCTTACTGGCCAAACGTTTTAGTCCGCGCTATGCCATGCTGTATGTACTATTGACCGGAATTGGCCTGAGCCTGTTGCTCGGCACCATGAATCCGGTCGAAATGAGTTTTAGCCTGGCAGTGCCGCAGTTTATTGCGCCGGAATGGACCTGGAACTCGACCCTTAACCTGGCCTTACCGCTGATTTTAGTCAGCCTGTCTGGTCAGTTTCTACCGGGGATGGCCATTTTAAAGCTCAGTGGCTACGACACGCCGGCTAAACCCATTATTACCACCACCAGTATCGCTTCGCTGGCGGTGGCGTGCGTTGGCGGGATCACTATTGTCCTGGCCTCAATTACCGCCGCGCTGTGCATGGGCAAAGACGCGCATGAACTGAAAGAAAAGCGCTATATCGCCGGGATTGCCAACGGCCTGTTCTACATTTTAGGCGGTTTATTTGCCGGCAGCATTGTGATGCTGTTTAGCCTGCTCCCGAAAGAATTGGTGGCAGCATTGGCCGGTCTGGCACTTCTAGGAGCCATTGGCATCAATTTAAATGCCGCCATGCATCAGGAAAACCAGCGTGACGCAGCACTTATTACCTTCCTGGCAACTGCATCGGGTATGCAGTTTTTAGGTCTCAGCTCAGTTTTTTGGGGAATTTGTCTGGGTATTCTGGCTCATGTCATTTTAAGCAGAACCGGTTTATCAGCACTGACCTCACCTTCAAGCCCAAGCAAAAGCACGGGTCAATGAAGTTTGTTTGACTAGGAAACAACTATGATTGATAAAAGCTCAGCATCTTTAAAAGATGTGCTCTCTCAAATTAAAGATGGTTCAACCATCATGATTGGTGGTTTCGGTACAGCAGGTCAGCCTGCTGAACTGATTGATGGCCTGATTGAACTGGGCATCAAGGATTTGGTCATCGTCAATAACAATGCCGGTAATGGCGACTACGGTTTGGCCAAATTACTCAAAGCAGGCGCTGTACGTAAAATCATCTGCTCGTTCCCTCGTCAGTCTGACTCTTATATTTTTGATGAACTGTATCGTGCTGGCAAAATCGAGCTGGAACTGGTGCCGCAAGGTAACCTGGCTTGCCGTATTCAGGCTGCAGGTATGGGTTTAGGCCCAATCTACACCCCAACTGGCTTTGGTACTTTACTGGCTGAAGGTAAACCGACCTTAAATTACGAAGGCAAAGAATTCGTTCTGGAAAACCCGATTAAAGCCGATTTTGCTTTAATTAAAGCCTACAAAGGCGACCGTTGGGGCAACCTGGTGTACCGTAAATCTGCTCGTAACTTTGGCCCGATTATGGCCATGGCGGCAGATGTCACCATTGCACAGGTCGCAGAAGTGGTTGAACTGGGTGAGCTTGATCCTGAGCACATCATCACTCCGGGTATTTTTGTACAGCATGTGGTGTCAGTTGCTGCCAAACAGCCTGAACAATCAGCATAAATACGTGAAGGAGAACACGATGAGCTATACCAAATTAACACGTGACCAGATTGCTGAACGCGTTGCCCAAGACATTCCAGATGGTGCCTATGTCAACCTCGGGATTGGCCTGCCAACCAAAATTTCAAACTACCTGCCTGCAGATAAAGATGTATTCCTGCATTCTGAAAACGGTTTATTGGCCTTTGGTCCAAAACCTGCGCCAGGTGAAGAAGATCCGGAACTGATCAATGCCGGTAAAGAATATGTAACCATGCTAACCGGTGGCTGTTTCTTCCATCATGGAGATTCTTTCGCGATGATGCGTGGCGGTCACTTGGACATCGCCGTATTGGGTGCCTTCCAGATTGCAGAAAATGGTGACCTGGCCAACTGGCATACTGGTGCCCCAGATGCAATTCCTGCAGTAGGTGGTGCAATGGACCTTGCAGTTGGTGCCAAGAAAGTCTTTATCACTACCGATCACGTGACTAAAAAAGGCGAGCCGAAAATTGTAGCGGAGCTGAGCTATCCAGCAACTGGCCTGAAATGTGTAGATCGTATTTATACCGACCTGTGCGTGATTGATGTGACTGCTGAAGGCATGAAAGTGATTGAGAAAGTTGACGGTCTGTCATTTGAAGAGCTGCAATCCCTGACCGGTGCGAAGCTGATTGATGCGACACAGGGTTAAGTAATCCCTCCCAACCTCCCTGAGCGAGTTTTAAAGCACGGCTTTAAAAACTCAGCGCAAGCAAGGGAGGAAAAGTCCCTCTTTTCTAAAGGGGGATTTAGGGGGATTAAAAAAGAATTTAGGAAACAGAAAAAATGAAAAACGCATATATCATCGATGCTATTCGCACCCCATTCGGTCGCTACGCAGGTGGACTTGCTCCTGTACGTGCAGATGACCTGGGTGCCATTCCAATTCAGGCGCTGATGGAGCGTAACCCAAGTGTTAACTGGGAAAAAGTAGATGACGTGATTTACGGCTGTGCCAACCAGGCCGGCGAAGACAACCGTAACGTGGGTCGTATGTCTGCGCTATTGGCGGGTGTACCGCATCAGGTGCCTGCAACAACTTTAAACCGTTTATGTGGTTCATCACTGGATGCGGTTGCCATGGCGGCGCGTACCATTAAAGCCGGTGAAGCACATCTGATTGTGGCGGGTGGTGTAGAAAGCATGTCACGTGCACCATTTGTGATGGGTAAATCTGAATCTGCCTATGGCCGTAGCCAGAAAATTGAAGACACCACCATGGGCTGGCGCTTCATTAACCCGAAACTGAAAGAAATGTATGGTGTTGAAACCATGCCACAAACTGCAGAAAACGTGGCAGAACAGTTCAACATTAACCGTGAAGATCAGGACAAGTTTGCGTTTGAAAGCCAGCAACGTACCGCTGCCGCACAAGCCAAAGGTTTCTTTAAAAATGAAATCGTACCTGTGGTCATTCCACAGCGTAAAGGCGAACCAGTTGTGGTCGATACCGATGAGCATCCACGTGCATCAACCACGTTAGAAGGTCTGGCGAAACTCAAACCTGTGGTCAAAGCCGATGGTACTGTGACTGCCGGTAATGCCTCAGGTATTAACGATGGTGCAGCAGCATTATTAATTGCCTCTGATGAAGCGGTAGCGGAATACGGTTTAAAACCACGTGCCAAAATTATTGGTGCAACTGTGGTGGGTGTGGAACCACGCATTATGGGCTTTGGTCCAGCGCCAGCCATTAAAAAACTGTTGGCCCAAACCGGTCTGACGTTAGAGCAGATGGATGTGATTGAGCTAAACGAAGCTTTTGCTGCTCAAGCACTGGCGTGTACCCGTGACCTTGGTCTGGAAGATGGTGCCGCGAAAGTGAACCCGAATGGTGGCGCCATTTCACTGGGTCATCCACTCGGTGCATCAGGTGCGCGTCTGGTCACCACGGCCCTGAACCAGCTGGAAGCCACTGGCGGCAAATATGGCCTGTGCTCAATGTGTATTGGTGTCGGTCAAGGCATCGCTTTGATTATTGAACGCGTTTAAAGATACGATAACAAATTAAATTTCCCCTCCCTTTTTTAAAGGGAGGTCGGGAGGGATTCAATGCCAACATTTACATCTCAAGATGCTGAAATTAATTACCAAACCTTTGGTGATGCGACAAAACCTGCGCTGGTATTTTCTAACTCGCTAGGTACCAACTTTAAAATGTGGCAACCGCAAATTGACCACTTCCAGCAGGACTTTTTTGTCATTTGCTATGACACCCGTGGTCACGGCGCATCTTCTGCTCCACAAGGTCCATATACGCTTGACCAGCTCGGCCAAGACGTGGTGAATCTGCTCGATCATTTAAATATTGAAAAAGCAGCCTTCTGTGGGATTTCGATGGGTGGTTTGACCGGTCAGTGGCTGGCAATTAACAAGCCTGAACGTTTTAGCCATGTTGTGGTCTGTAATACAGCCGCTAAAATTGGTCAGGAACAGGCTTGGAATGAGCGTGCCGCACTGGTCCGTGAACAAGGTTTGGCCCCTATTGCATCAACGGCGGCCGGTCGTTGGTTTACCGAACCCTTTATCCAAAGTAACGCAGCAACTGTAGCGACTCTTTCAAACGACCTGGGAGCTGGCAGCCCTGAGGGTTATGCAAGCTGCTGCGAAGCTTTGGCTAAAGCGGATGTACGTGAACAGTTAAAAGACATTCAGGTACCGGTATTCATTGTTGCTGGTCAGCAAGACCCGGTAACAACTGTAGCCGATGGTGAATTTATGCAACAACGCATTGCCAACGCTGAACTGTTTGAAATTAATGCTTCGCATATTTCCAATATTGAACAGCCAGAAGCCTTTAATCAGGCGGTGCAGGCGTTTATTCAACGCTAAACCCAGCTCGGTTGAAAGCATTTAAAAAAAGATAATCTCCGGATTATCTTTTTTTGTTTTTAAGCAATTTTTAAAAAGATTGATGATTCTACTGAGATGCCCTGCCCATCTACTTCAACTTTAAGCCCAGATCACCAGCATCGCGGCAATCACCACCAGTACCAAGCCCAGATGATCGGTTCGGGCCAGTTTTTCCTTAAAGAAAAAGGCAGAAATCAGCAAGCTAAATAGAATTTCAATCTGTCCCAAAGTTTTGACCAAGGCCACAGTCTGCATACTCATGGCACTAAACCAGCCAAGGGAGGCCAGAAAACTGCAAATACTCACCTTAAAGGTCAGTCCCAGTCGCTGCCACATGGCCTGTAAGGTATGCCGGCTAAACAGCCCCAAATACAACAACATGCTGATACATTGCAGCCCGATCACAAAACATAATACCCAGCCGGCACGATGTAAAAAGGGTAAATTCTCCAGTTCCAGACTCGCTTCACGCACCAGCAGTGAGGTAATGGCAAAACTGAGACCACTGCCCACCCCAATCGCCAACGTGCTGACAGAAAGCTTGGTATTGGCCGGCCCTTTACTGAGTAAAAAGACTGCCACGCCGCCTAATACGACGCCAACCCAGCCCAGCAGACTTAAATATTCGCCCAGTAGTGCCACGCCAATTAAAGCCGCCAGAATCGCCTCGCTTTTGGCCAGTCCGACCCCAATGGCATAGTTTTTCTGCTTGAACAGCTGCACCATGAGAATGGTGGCCAGAATCTGGCAAAAAGCCGCCACAGCAATATACAGCCAGAATTTCCCGCTAAAGCTAACCGGCGTTGCGGCAGGCTGCTGCAGATATAAAAAACTCAAATAACCGACCGCAAACGGCAAGGCAAAAATAAAGCGTGCCAGCGTGACGCCATAAACGTCGACCGTCATGCTGAGCTGTTTTTGAAAGGCATTGCGCCAGGCCTGCATAAATGCAGCCATCAGGGTAAAAAGAATCCAGGTACTGGCCATGCGAGTATGAAAAATATGATCGGGAATAAGGTTTAATCTACTCCTTTCATGGCGCATATTCGACCATTTTTCATCCATTTACCGTGGCTTTGCTGAATAAATCTCCAATTCTGTCTATTTGCAGCTTTTATGTTCCCTTTAATCCGGAATGCGATGACTGTAAGGCACATGCTTGTGGTTTGCATCCACCTGGTTTTTCGACTCAAAATGAGGCTAAGCGACTGATCGCATCAGGCAACTTTGTAAATCTGCTACAATTTTATAGCGGGTTTCAAATACCCTCCTGACTCAATCTATGTTTAGATAAATGGACGTATCCTGCAGGCTGAGGATCAAGAATGAAGTATTTTGAATGTGCGGTATGCCATCAGCAGATTTTTTTTGGTGCCTCATTTTGTGAATATTGCAAGACACCCATTGGCTTTGTTGCCTCCGAAAAAGATATGGGCACCTTTCGTAAGGATAGCGAAAATGAATGGGTCAGCCTGAATGAGAGCTATCGTAATCAGAAATTTAAGCCCTGTTTTAATTATAGCCACTATCAGGTCTGCAACTGGATGATTCCCGTCGATGATGAAAATATCTATTGCGAGTCCTGCCAGCTTACCCACACCATCCCCAATTTAGATGAACCGGAAAATATCCAGTACTGGCGTTATCTGGAACAGGCCAAACGGCGGTTTTTATATCTGGCGCAGCGCATGAATATTATGCCGCGGCCAAAACGTTCTGAAGATGACCGCTATGGCCTGCGCTATGAATTTCTAATGCCCATGGAAGGCCAACCGGTGCTGACCGGCCACGCCAATGGTCTGATTACCCTCAATGCCATTGAAGCCGATGTGGTCTATCGGGAAACCACGCGCGTAACCATGGGAGAAAACTACCGCACCCTGCTCGGCCATTTTCGCCATGAAAGCGGCCATTATTATTTTGATGTGATGCAAAACCGCCATCCGGAACTGGTCGATGAATTCCGCTACTATTTTGGTGATGAACGTCAGGATTATGGTATGGCGCTCAAACGCCATTATGAACAAGGCCCGCCCTCCGACTGGCAAGACAGCTATATCAGCACCTATGCCACCACCCATCCCTGGGAAGACTGGGCTGAAACCTGGGCGCATTATCTGCACATGATGGATACTTTGGAAACCGCCTATTTTGCCGGAATCCGGGTGCAAGGTAACGGCCGTACCCTGGCCAATCTGTACTTTACCGAATGCCCGATTGGCGGCAAGGATATTGAACACATTTTAGAAAACTGGATTGCCCTGACCTTTAATCTGAATGCGCTGAATCGCAGTATCGGGCTGGATGATGCCTATCCGTTTAAACTGACCGAGCCGGTAAAAGACAAACTGCGTTTTATTCACCGGCATGTACTGGATAAAGCCTTTAAATCCAATCAGGCCAGTCATCCTGCCTAAACTCGCCTTCAATTCAATGAGATTTGCTACACGATATAGCGTTTACTTAGGCCCCATTCGGCCAGAATCCGGCGGTATAAGGCCGAGGAGCGATCTGCCTCAAAATGGGCTTCCATGCTTAAATCCAGCGGCAGCTCTTCCGGTTTCTGGCTTTCCACCATGTCCTGATCTTCGGCAAAAATCTGCGCATTAAAATCGTAAACTGCTTGCAGGTCGCCGGTGGTATCAAAATTCCGGGTTAAAGGCACAAATAACCGGGTCTGATGGGCCGATACCGGACAACAGGCATTTAAGATTTTTAAGATGCCATCATTCGGAAAATAAATGGTCAAGGTCGCTGCAAAAGGTGGATAAACATCAAATTCACGCGTCCATAAAAAGCCTTCGGGTGCTAAATGCTGCATGCCATGCGGATAATTACTGACATTGGAAATATAGATACTTTTCAGGCCATAGTCAGTGCGTTCGGTATGATATTTCGGCACCACCGGATTGTCCCGATCGGCAAAGGCCTGATGATGTACCCAGGCAAAATGTGCAACATCAATAAAACCTTCTAACTGACGGCCGCTGGAACCGGCAATATCCACACTGGGTGGTAAAATGGATTGATTCTCAGCATCTTCCCAAGTATCCAGCACCGGAAAATTGGCTGCCTGTTCATCGCGCCCGAACAGGCTGGTCCAGACCAGACCATATTTCAGCACCACCGGAAACGTGGTCAGGCTAAAACGCTCCGAAATCTGGGTCAGGTCGGGCTGGGCCGGAATTTTGGTGCATTTACCGGCACGGTTATAGTGCAGCCCATGGTAAGGACAGACAATTTCCTCGCCCTCTACCCAGCCTTTGCTTAAAGGCACACCGCGATGTGGGCAAATATCCCGCACCAGCTGGATGTCACCACTTTCTGTCCGGTACAGCGCCATTTTCACATCTAGCAAGGTCACCTGTTGCGGCTGGCTGCTGACATCCTGAATTCGCGCCACCGGATACCAATGCTGCGCCAGAATATGCCAGTCACTGGCATCAAAGCGGCTGTTATGGGGTTGGGCAAACAGGTGGATTACAGGAATTGCATTCATAGGCTGGCTCACTTTTAAGCTATACAGGGTCAAGAACAAACGGAAATCCGCGGTTTTCTCATGTCGTTTATTGTTAATTTCCTGTTTTAAATTAAGAGCTTCTGCTTTTTCTGTCTATTAGAATGTTTTTGATGATCTGTTCTAAATATTCGAACACTTTAGTCAAAATTGGCCTGAACTGGCGCAGATCTTGCTCTTTTAAAACCTGTCGATATCACGCTGGCCAGGTCTTAAATGGTGAATACCCCATTTTCGCGTTTTTCAGAATATTTTATTGCGGTGGCGCAAACCGGCAGCTTGCGTAAGGCAGCCGAACAGCTGTTTATTTCGGTATCTGCCGTGCATCGACAAATTGTACTGGCTGAACAGGAACTCGGGATTGCGCTGTTCGAACGTCTGAATCATGGGCTACGGCTGACTTTGGCCGGAGAGTTGCTGTATGCCGATCTATTAAAATGGCACAAAGAATTTCAGCAGACCCGCATCCGTTTTGATGAAATTCAGGGCCTGCATCGTGGCAGCATTGAATTTGGCTTAATTTCAGCGCTCAGCGAAAGTTTTGTGCTGCATTCCATGCAACACATGAGGCAGCATTATCCCTGGATTGATTTTCACGTGCATGTGCTGGACAGTGAAAAAGTCGCGCAGATGATTCAGGCCGCGGAGCTGGATTTTGGTCTGCTGCTGAATCCGCAAGCACATCCGCATTTAGAGGTGGTGGCTTTTGTGGAAATTCCGCTGGGTTTTGTGATTCCGGTTGAGCATCCTCTGGCAGAACAAACACCGCTGTATTTTTCCGATACCTTGCCTTATGCCCATTTAATGCCAGCACCACCGCTGATTATTCATGAATATGTCAGCGCGCTGTATAAGCACCATCAGTTTAGTCCGCGCAGCCGCATCGAATGTAATGACATTCGTATGTTAATGTCATTGTTAAAGCAGAATTTGGGCCTGGGGCTAATGAGTTATTTAGATGCTCTGCCGCTCCTGGAACATCAAACAGCCATCTTTAAACCGGTTCAGGACAAAGGTTTATATCCACTGACGCTGGCCCTGTGTGTGGCACCGAAACGGCAACTTTCCCGGATTGCGCAAATCATGATGAAACAGTTAACCGAGCAGATGGAGCAGCTGCAACAGCAGATTGCCCAGCTTTAAAAAACCGGCTGAATCAAAGGTACTACCTTGTCCCGTTGTAAACGGCTGATGCCCTGCACTTTTTGCATTTGATACACCGTGGCCTGAAGTTCCAGTAATTCTTCCGGATGATGGGTCACATAGATCATGCCCAGCTGCAATTCGCGCTGAATGCGTTTTAAAAATGGCAGTATCTGCTGTTTTAACTGCTGATCCAGTCCGCTTAAGGGTTCATCCAGCAGCAATAACTGCGGTGCAGATAATAAAGCCCGGCCAATCGAAACGCGCTGTGCTTCCCCGCCAGATAATTGATGCGCTTTGCGTCGAATCAGCCTGGACAGTTCTAACAGCTCAACAATCTGCTCAAACTCAAATTTACGCTGTGCCAGCGGCTGTAAACCTTCTGCATATCTTAAATTCTGCTCAACATTCAAATGCGGAAATAACAGGGCTTTCTGAAAAATCAGGGCAATTTTACGTTGATGCACAGGCACAAATACCTGCTGCTGGGTATCGAGCAATAAACGGTGATTCAGCACAATCCGGCCCTGTTGCGGCCGTAACAGTCCGGCCAGCAGATGCAAAAAGCTGGTTTTACCAGAACCGGAGGGCCCCAGAATCCCGACAATCTGCTCTGCACAGGTCAGCTGCAGCTGTAATTTGAACTGCGCATTCTGATAATCAATCTGACAATCCAGCATCAGCTTTGCCCCAATTTACGTTGATATCTGTGCAAAATAAAATAATTGGCCAACAAGGCGGCAAAGGCCAAGCCGGTGGATAACAGCACCAGACGCATGGCAGCAGCTTCGCCATCAGGCTGTTGAATGAGCGTATAAATAGCGATGGGAATGGTGCGGGTTTCATCCGGGATATTGCCAACAAAGGTAATGGTGGCGCCAAATTCACCCAGACTGCGGCTAAAGCCCAGAATACTGCCCATAAGAATCCCGGGCAGCACCAGCGGTAAGCTAATACTGAAAAAGACTTTCAGCGGCGCAGCCCCAAGTGAGGCTGCCACCTGTTCCAGCTGTGGATTTAACATTTGAAAAGACAAACGAATCGGTTGAACCAGCAAGGGAAACGCCACCAGCATGGCAGCCAGTACTGCGCCTTTCCAGTTAAACGCCAGCTCAATGCCCCAGTGGGCCAAAACCTGTCCAATCCAGCCTTGCGGGCTAAACAGCACCAGCAATACATAGCCCAGCACTACCGGTGGTAAAACCATCGGCAGTTGTAACATGGCTTCAAGCAAAAACTTGCTGCGAAATTCATAGCGTGCCAGCATCCAGCCCAGACAAATTGCAAATGGCAGGCAAAACAAGGTCGCGACACTGGCCACTTTAGCAGACAGATATAAACCACTTAGTTCTTCGGGACTGAGCATCAAAGCAGCAACCTAGGGACGAAAACCATGTTGAACAAAAATCTTGTGAGCCGCGACGCTACCCAGATAGCGCCGGAACTTGACCGCCTGACGATTCTTTTCACCCTGTTTGGTTAAAGCCGCGGTATAGACAATGTCCGGATGGGTCTGCACCGGAAACGCACCCAGCACTTTTACTTTATCGCTACTGACGGCATCACTGCGATAAACAATGCCGACCTGACAGGCACCGCGCTCGACAAAGGCCAAAGCAGCCCGGGCATCCGACGCGCCAATAATGCGTTTTTCCAGCCGTTTATACCAGCCCAGCTTGGTCAGACTATGTTTGGCATATTTTCCAACCGCCACCGAATCGACCTGTCCGGTACACAGCCGGCCCGTAAAGGCCTGAGGAAAATTAAAGGTAGGATGCGCCCGAAACGGAATCCGCGCATCTTTCAGGGCAATTGCCACCAGCTGGTTATAAATAATTGGTTTGACCTGACTGGCTCTGACCTTGTTGCGTTTCACCAGATAGGTCATCCAGTCCTGATCGGCCGGAAAATAAAGATCGACTTTTGCACCGCGGACAATATGTTTGGCCAGGGTCGATGAAGTGCCAAAAACCGGTACAATCTTGGTTTCTGGATGTTGCAGCTGATAATGCCGAATCACATCCGTCAATGCCGGGCCCAGACTTGCAGCTGCATACACCTGAACGGAATTGGCTCGACTGAATGTGCTTAAGCACAAGGCGACACAGATTAAACCCAGTTGGATGGTCTTCAAAACGCACTCCCTCAATGCTGTATGAATATTCCCTTTAAGCATTGGCCTTTTTGAATCGGCTGATGGGCCGGCACACGCACCAGACAGTTGGCATACATCAGATTACTGAGCATATGCGACTGCTGCTTGGCTAAACTGTGCAGTTTCAATACCCCATCTTCAAAACAGGCGGCCATTCTTAAAATCCTTTCTCTCGCATCGGGCTTTAAGTCATGTTGTATTTGCCCTGTCCACCACGCGGGCGGCTGACTTTGCCCTTGTAATACTTCTAATAAAGTTTGCGTATAGATCGAGATTCCAACATATACCGCCGCAGGATTGCCCGGCAATGCCAATAAGTGACAAAATTTGTTAGCCGATTTTCGGTATCTGGCGAAAAAAACCGGTTTCCCCGGCTTCTGTTTCACTTTCCAGAACACCTGCTCAAAGCCTACATTTAAAGCCACCGGACGGATAAAATCATAATCACCAACCGAAATTCCGCCAGTGCTGATGATGACATCATACTCCTCCTGAAGTTGCTGAAAGTATCGGATTAAGGCAATTTCATTATCTTCCACATGCACAATATGCACAGGTTGATGCCGTGCCTGACACCAGGATGCAATTAAAGGCGCATTGGCATCAAAAATTTTTCCTGCTTGCAGATCTGCAGCCGACTGCGCGACTTCATCGCCGGTAATCAGCACGGCAACTTTAGGCTGCTGATAGACCTGTACCTGATCAATACCGGCCATGCTTAAGGCCGCAATTGCGCCGATATTTAAATATTGTCCGGCTGATGCCAGTAACTGACCTTGGCTAATTTCTTCGCCCACATCCCGGATATCGGCATGCAGTTTGAGCGCAGTCTCTAGCTGAACCAGATGGCTCGACATCCGCTGCACAATTTCCTGACGTGCCACCGTGGTGGTACCGGCAGGAATGGGCGCGCCGGTAAAAATACGCATCGCCTGTCCACGCTGCAGCGTCACATCGGCTGATTGACCGGCCCGGATTTCACCGACCAGCTGGAACTGCGCGCCTGGCGCTATCTCTCCATCGCTACACAGGGCATAACCATCGACTGCACTTTGGGAAAATAAAGGCAGATCAATCCCCGCATAAATATCTTCAGCTAAATAGCGATGCAGGCCCTGTTGTAGTTGCAGGGTTTCCACCTCCAGACAGGGTGTTGCCGCAATCATCTTATCTAGTGCTTGATCCAGACTGATCAACCCGCTTTCTACACCACAACCTGACATTATTGATAGCCTCCTGCATGTGGAATATTTTTCTGCACATCAAAGACATGCACCAAGGCCGGTAATACCGCCAGCAAGGATTCCTTCGCCCCCTGACGACTGCCCGGTAAAGTCATCACCAGACTATTTTCGATATAGCCGGCGACTCCACGGCTTAAAGCCGCATACGGCGTGCGTTTCTGGCCAAAACTGCGCGAGGCTTCCATCAGCCCTGGAATTTCCCGTTCTAATAGCGGAGCCAGGGTTTCTACGGTTAAATCTTTCGGGCCAAGACCAGTGCCGCCAACGGTTAAAATCAGCGGATACTGATTTTTCTGCTGTTCAATTAAGGCCAGCAACTGTTCCGGGCTATCCGGAATCACCTGATACTGAACCTGCTGGAAATTGGCCTCTGCCAATATTTCCAGAATATTCTGGCCGGCGGTATCCGGTTTTTTACCCGCGGCGACGGTATCGGACAGCACAATCACCGAAGCCGGCATCGGCTGCGCCAAGACCCGGCTAAAATGGGATTTACCGCCTTTTTTCTGCTGTAATTTGCATTGATCCAGACACAAATCTTCCGGTTCACAGTGCGGTTTCAGCATGTCGTATAAGGTCAGTCCGGCCAGACTGGCTGCGGTTAAGGCTTCCATCTCGACACCGGTCGGGCCAATAGTTTCTACCGTGGCAATAATTTCGACATGCTGTTCATGCAGTTCATAGTCCACATCGGCCCGGTAAATGGGTAAAGGATGGCATAGCGGAATCAGCTCATCGGTACGTTTGGCTGCCAGAATACCGGCAATACGCGCAGTTTTCAGCGCATCGCCTTTTTCGGTATTGCCCTGACGCAGCAGCTCGATACAGTGCGGCGGCGCATATAAAATGGCACTGGCCACCGCAGTACGATAGGTTTCGGCTTTCATGCCTACATTTTTCATGACTTTATTCCGGAATTATTGATTTAAAAAATTAGGCTTAACATCAAATTTAAAGCGGCCATTGATAGGCGTTTTCGCCTGCATGGGAGTGATTGCAGCAATCGGTATGCGTATTCGCTTCCACTGGCGGATGATCTTTACGAATACAACAGCCTTCGACATACTGGCTGCTGCCATCGCAATAAAATTCTTCTTTCCAGACCGGGACTTCATGTTTGACCCGCTCCACCGCCACCTCACAGGCCTGAAAGGCTTCACGGCGATGCGGTGCATACGCCATGGCAATAATTGCGGTTTCACCAATGGCTAAATCCCCAATCCGGTGGATGACCCGCACATACGACACGCCATATTGCTGCTGAATTTCCTGCTCAATCTGCCGGATCATTTTTTCTGCCACCGGTGCATAGGCGGTATATTTCAGCGACTGCACCGCTTTACCTTCATGATGGTTGCGGACTGTGCCCACAAAAATGCCAATGCCACCACATTCGGGAAAGTGCTGAATCTCATCGAAGCTGGACTGGCTGAGTGGCATATCCTGAATCCGGGCAAACTGTTTTAGATGTTGCATCGTTTAACCTCCTGCCACTGGTGACAGCAACACCAGCGTGGTACTGTGCTGCAAGGTCTGCTGGCGCGGCACAATATCTTCACCAATCGCGCAGGCACACCGCTCGACCAGAGCTGCCGCCGCCGGATAACTGTGGTTTAACTGCAGCAAAAAGTCCGCAATGGCCGTACCGGGCAGACACTGCATCTGCACGGTTTCTGGCAACGCCTGTTTTACAGCGCCAAAGGCTTCAATCTGAATCAGGATATCGTGCATACTTAACCTCCAATCATATACATGCTGATTTTCCGGGCGCTCCCGGCAGTGGTTGTGGCTTGAGAATGAATGGCATGAAAGCCGGCTTTTTTCTGCCAGATATAGCTTTGTAATTGCTGCAGTAACTGCTCACGTGCCGCGGGCGCCATGTGAGTCTGCAGCTGTTCAATCAATGCTTTTAAGGGTACAGGCTGTTCGGCAAACAGACAGTTATACAGTTCACCCTGGGCGCTTAAACGCAACCGGTCACACTGGCCACAAAAGGCATGACTGATGGTGGAAATAATCCCTACCGGGTGGCCATCGACCCGATATTCCCGTGCCGGATTCGCGCCTTGGCTGTGGATGGCTTCGACCGGAAAATGCTGGCTTAAACGCTGCAAAATTTCCTGCTCGGTGACTACATGCGCGGCGCTCCAGCGACCATCACCATCCAGCGGCATAAATTCAATAAAACGTAGCGCAATCTGCCGTGCTTTGCTCCACTGCAAAAGTGGCACCATCTGGTCGTCATTAATGCCTTTAATGAGCACGCTATTCAGTTTGATGGGCAAATGCGCCTGCTGCGCGGCCTGAATCCCGTCGAGTACCGGCTGTAACTGTTTTTGGGTTAGCGTAAAAAACTGCTGCGGATCTAAACTGTCGAGGCTGATATTTAAATCATCCAGACCGGCCTGTTTTAATTCCTGCGCATAGCGGCTCAGATAATGGCCATTTGTGGTCATGGAAATTCTCGCCAAACCCAATTGGCGTAGTGGCTGTAAATCCCGGATAAAATGCACCACACCCTGACGCATCAACGGTTCACCGCCGGTAATCCGGATATATTGAATCCCCTGCTCAACCATCAACTGGCAAAACTGCAGCAAGGCTTCAAAACTCAGCAGCTGATGTTTCTTCATCCATTCAGGATGTTCAGGCATGCAGTAGACACATTTAAAATTGCAACGATCGGTCACAGAAATCCGCAGCTTGCGTTTGCTCCGGCCAAACTGATCCTGAAAATATGCGGGTCTCACGGGAATCTGGGGATTGATCACGCCTGTTATCCTCTGGGCAATTGCTTCATGGCTGTGCAATAGGCAATAGGTTTGCACGGATCACATGCCGCGCTTTAGGCTTGAATTTGCAATTAATGTTCCAACTTTGGGCTTTTGATAAAGAGAGTGTTTAAATTCTGCCCAGCACACGCTAGAAGCGAAGAAATGAGATGATTTTTAAAGAAATTTCAGCTGACGATACTGTTGCAGTTCATCCAGCGAGTTAATACTGTGAAAAAATAGCGCACGATTTTTAAATTTTGCCACCTGAGCATGCATTTCTGCGAAACAGTGCTTTAAACTGCGCTGATGTTGTGCAAGATGCGCGCGAAGTGTGGGCAAACTGCTGCGTTTCATCAGACAAAATGGATACAGCGCCTGTCCGTTCATCATCACATAGGCCACGTCGGCCTGCGGCTGTCTGGCCAGACGCTGATGCAACCGTGGCAGCACATCGGGCGGAATATAGGTCACATCACAGGGAATAAACAGCACATAATCGGCCTGTACATGGCCCCAGGCGCTTTTCATGCCCATCAACGGGCCTAAAAAACCGCCTTCATCATCATGATAACAATGCAGATGCGGCAGCAATCTGGCGTAAATAGAACGATCACGATGGCTATTGATCCACAATTGCTGAATTTCCGTTTTAAAGCGCCGCTGGATTTTGAGCAGCTGGATATCATCATCAAACTTTTGTAGCAGCTTGTTCATGCCATTCATGCGGCGGGCTTGTCCGCCCGCCAGAATGACCAGATCCGTGGCAGGATAATCCATCTGAATGGTGGCATAGTTGCGATTCATGGCATTTCCTCCATCTGACAGGCTTTAATCAGGCCACGAATTTCCGGTAAACATGAACCGCAATTGCCGCCAGCTTTTAAACAGGCCGTGACCTGTTTTTCATGGCTTAACTGCTGCTCCCGAATGGTCTGGATGATGCGGTTTTTGCCAACTTTAAAGCAGCTACATACCAGCGGTCCTTCATTGTTCTGTACCGACATCGCCTGTCCGGCCAGCAAGGCTTTACGATGCGTGGCACTTAAACGCTCACGTTTAAACAGGCTGGCGACCCAGTCCCGATCGGGCAATAAAGCGTTGGGCGCAATATACAGACTGGCGATTAAAATCCCGTCCTGTAACACCACACTATGGCTGATGAATGCCGATGGATCTTCCAGCTGCAGCCATTCAAAGCAGCTATCTTCCAGTTGTAGCAGCTGTTTAATCTGTGCGGCGGTATGTTTAAATTTTTTCCGGTCGGCCAGTTCATAACGCACCGCTTTGGCGGTCTGAATCTTGCTCCACCACGCTACCTGCGCCAAAGTGGCCTGAACTGCCGCTTCATGACCGTGGCGAATATACAGCACGCCCTGCCAGTCGGTATAAAATGGCTGGATGCTAACCGGGGTATGTTTAAATTCGGGTTCGCCGGAAATGGCATCCACCACCGGATTGACCACTTTTCCAATTCGCGCATCGGAAGCGACCTGATCATTCCAGTGAATGGGCACAAACAGCTGACCACGGCGAATACCAGTCGAAACTTCAACCCGCAATACACAACTGCCCCAGCGGGATTTCAGCTCCACCAGTTCCCCATCTTTCAGGCCATATTTCAGTGCATCATTGGGGTGAATTTCACAATAGGGCTCGGCTTTGTGAGTGCTTAAATTGGCCGATAAACCGGTACGGCTCATGGTGTGCCACTGGTCACGAATCCGGCCAGTATTCAGAATGAGAGGATAATCTTCACAAGCGCCATGTACCGGGTCGATGGCCTGAGTGGCAATAAAACGGGCTTTGCCATTTGGAAAGCTAAACTGTCCCTGGGTAAACAGCTGTTCCACCGGTGGATTCTGCTGAGGCGTTAATACTGGCCATTGCAACGGCTGCAGCTGTTCATACTGTTGCAGGCTTAGCTGGCTCAGACCGCTTAAATTAAAGTAGCGAAATAGCGGATAGTCCTGACGCTGTGTCACCGGACCATTTTCACAGGCCGATAAAGCCGCATGTTCCAGAAAAATCTCATGCACATGCTGATAATCGAAACCGCGAAAGCCCATAGCCTTGGCCACCTGACTAATCGCCCACCAGTCGGGCTTGGCCTGACCCGGTGCGGGCAAAAAGGCACGCTGTCTGGAAATACGGCGTTCGGAATTGGTAACACTGCCTTCTTTTTCGCCCCAGCCCAAAGCCGGTAATAAAACATCGGCATAGGCAGTGCTATCGGTATCCTGACAGATATCCGACACCACCACAAAATCACATTGCGCCAAGGCACGTTTGACCTGATCAGCATTGGGTAAACTCACCACCGGATTGGTGGCCATAATCCACAGTGCCTTGATTTTCCCGGCTTCTACCGCTTCAAACAGATCGACCGCTTTTAACCCCGCTTGGATGGCAATTTTTGGACTGTTCCAGAACTGTTGTACCAGCTGCTGATGGGCCCGCTGATCCAGATCCAGATGCGCCGCCAGCATATTGGCCAGTCCACCCACTTCACGCCCGCCCATGGCATTCGGTTGTCCGGTCATGGAAAACGGTGCTGCGCCCGGCTTGCCAATTTTGCCGGTCAACAGATGACAATTGATAATACTGCTGGCTTTATTGACCCCTTGTGAAGACTGGTTCACCCCCATCGAAAACAGGGTCATGACTTTGTCAGTCTGGGCAAATTTTTCAAAAAATAGCTGTAATTTCTCGGCAGAAATCCCGGTACGCGCTGCCACATTTTCTAGCTGCTGCTCTGCCGCACTGGCTTCTAGCGCCTGCTGCAAGCCTTCGGTATAGGCAGCGGTAAAACTGTGGTCCTGATGACCATTTTGCTGTAAGTACTGCAGCAAGCCGTTAAATAATGCAACATCTTGCCCGAGCATAATCGGCAAATGTAAATCGGCCGCTTCACAGGTCGCGGTAAAGCGTGGGTCGACCACCACCACAAACAGATTGCGCTGTTCTTTGGCCTGCATCATGCGCTGATACAGAACCGGATGGCACCAGGCGGTATTGGAACCGACCAGCACCACCATCTCGGTCTGTTCAAAATCTGTATAGCTGGCAGGCACCAGATCTTCGCCAAAAGCCCGTTTATGCGCCGCCACCGCAGAGGACATACACAGCCGCGAGTTGGTATCAATATTAGCCGTGCCCAAATAACCTTTGACAAATTTATTGACCACATAATAGTCTTCGGTCAGCAATTGCCCCGAAACATAAAAAGCAATACTTTCCGGGCCATATTGCTCAATACAATGCTGGAATTTTTGCGCAATTTCGGTGGTGGCAGTCTGCCAGTCTGTTGGCTGACGGTTGTCCTTACGGCCCAGCATTGGGGTTAATACCCGTGTCTCTAGCCCCAAGGTATCGGCCAGATTGCTGCCTTTAATACACAGTTTGCCAAAGTTGGCCGGATGCTGTACATCGCCTTCGACTTTCACCTGCACGCCCTGTGGTGAATGGCTGACATGGGCCTTAACCCCACAACCCACACCACAATAAGGACAGGTGGTTTGTGTAGTCATCGTTTTTAATTCTGTGGAGCTATGCAGTTCCACCACTGGGATACTATTCATTGCTGCTGTGCTCCTTAATCATCTAAATTCACGTAATTCCGATTTTTATCTTGGCTTTATTTGAAATACGAAATTTGTGTAAGCATTCACTATCGTGAGGTGGCATGGATGCCACCGATTCCCATCATTACAGGACGTAATGTATGGGAATCTAAGATTTTTGTTACTTTTGATCTTTCAAAAGTAAGGGAGTGCCTACACGTAAACAGTTGTTTTAGCACTCCATTTGAGGCTATGACATCCTTCTTATGAAGTACTAATTACAGCGATCTAATTACCCTGCTTTCTTTAATGCAAAATCCCGACCAAATAGCAGTTTATTCCGAATCGAAGTGATTGGTGTCTGATCTACAATCAGCTCGGCATACCATGCACCATCCTCGGTATCACCAAACAGTACTGCACCAATGACTTTGTCTTTCTGGATGATGATGCGTTTATAAATCTGACGTTTTTCATCCTTCAGGACAATGTCTTCAAAATCATCTTCCGGTTCAAAATTACCGGCCGAGAACACATCACAACCACTGACTTTGAGCTGGGTCGGAACAGTAGGTGCTTTAAAAGTCAGGCTGCCGTGTTCTGCCAAATGCGAGGCGCAGATGAAGGCCTGTCCCCACAGCGGTTCCACCAGACCAAAAGTTTGACCACGATGTTCGATACACTCACCGACTGCGTAAATACTCGGGTCATAACTTTGCATGGTGTCATTGACCAGCACCCCACACTGACAGCGCAGGCCGGCACTTTGCGCCAGGGCAATATTCGGACGGATTCCCACCGCAAACACCACCAGATCGGCATCGAGCAGCGTGCCATCTTTTAGCCGGACTTGTGTGACATGGCCATTTTCACCAAGCAGCGTTTCGGTATTGGCTTCGGTCAGGATACGAATACCCTTCTGCTCCATTGAAGTTTTCAGCATCAGGCTGGCTTTGCTATCCAGCTGACGATCCATAATCCGGTCCATTAGATGCAGCACGGTAACGTTCATGCCACGCTGTTTCAAACCATAGGCCGCTTCAAGCCCAAGCAAACCACCACCAATAACCACAGCGTTTTGTTTCTGTTCGCAATATTCCAGCATCCGGTTCACATCATAGATATCGCGGAAGCTGAGCACACCGTCCAGCTCTGTGCCCGGAATTGGTGGAATAAAGGGCTGCGAGCCAGTGGCTAAAATCAGCCGGTCATAATTCACCACTTGCCCCGACTGGGTAAAGACCTGCTTGCGTGGACGATCAATTTTCACCGCAGCATCACCGGCAATCAGCTGAATACCTTTTTCGGCATACCAGGCATGCGGATGCAGCATGATATCGTCCACCGTTTTATCACCGGCCAAGACCGGGGACAGCATAATCCGGTTGTAGTTGCCCCACGGTTCTTCGCCAATCACGGTAATCTCGTAACGATCAGGTGCCATATCCAGCAAATCTTCCAGACAGCGCATGCCCGCCAGACCATTACCCACCAGCACCAGCTTCATTTTTTCCTGTTGCACGCCATTATTGGTGATATAGGTTTTTTGTGCGGTCGGACTGACAAAAACCCGGCCCTGTTCAATTTTGCTTGGAAACACCAGTAATTTCTGGTCTTTATCTTCCAGACAGCGGCCGGTGGCCAGACTGAAATGCTGTTTATAGATTGGTGATGCCACCACACGCTCACCTTGCAAATCACCCAGAATACCGCGCGACATCACATTGGCGCCGCTAAACGGGTCCTGATTACTCAGGGCATAAACACGCTGTTCCTGCCCCACACGGAAAATTGCAATCTGCTGGCCTTCCACCAAGGCTGCCACGCCGGTATGTGGTGTAATCTCCTCCAGATGACAGACCTCTACCCAATCCAATTCATTCATATCTTTTAAAATTGTCATCATCGTTATCCTGTGCTTTGGCATCTTCTGCTGCATATCCCATTTGGTTTTTCTGGCGGATTTGCTTTAGAAGATGCGTCTTGATCTTGAAGGTTATGCCTGCATCACCGGAATCCGGCTTTCATCACGCTCGGCTGCCGTTTTCGGGCGAATCTGCCCACGCTCGGTGGCAAACTGGATGTGCGGATCGTGCTGCTGCTCGGCTTTGGCATTGATAAAGGTTTTAAAGCGTTTGCGTACTTCCGGATCTTCAATCGCAGTACGCCATTCATCCTGATAAGTACCCACCACATGCTGCATGCGACGTTCCAGTTCTGCGGCCAGACCTAAGGAATCGTGCACAATCACATCTTTCAGATAATCCAGCCCGCCTTCGAGGTTGTCACGCCAGACTGAAGTACGTTGTAAACGGTCTGCGGTTTGAATGTAGAACATAAAGAAACGGTCGATGTATTTGATTAAGGTGCTGGTATCCAGATCGGAAGCCAGCAGTTCAGCATGACGCGGTTTCATGCCACCGTTACCGCAAACATACAGGTTCCAGCCTTTTTCAGTGGCAATCACGCCCACATCTTTACTTTGTGCTTCGGCACATTCACGGGTACAGCCCGATACGGCCATTTTCAGTTTGTGTGGAGAGCGCAGGCCTTTGTAACGGTTTTCCAGGAAAATCGCCAAGCCAACTGAATCATCCACGCCATAACGGCACCAGGTGCTACCCACGCAAGATTTCACGGTACGCAGTGACTTGCCGTAGGCATGACCCGATTCAAAACCGGCATCAATCAGTTTTTGCCAGATTTCCGGTAACTGATGTACCTGCGCCCCAAACATATCCACGCGCTGACCACCGGTCAGTTTGGTGTACAGGCCGTATTCCTTGGCAATCTGGCCAATGGCAATCAGGCCATCTGGAGTCACTTCACCACCGGCCATTCGTGGGACCACCGAATAAGAACCATCTTTCTGGATATTGCCCAGATAGTAGTCATTGCTGTCTTGCAGGCCGGCATGACTTGGTTTTAGCACAAAGTCATTCCAGCAGGAGGCCAGAATATTGGCCACAGTTGGTTTACAGATATCACAGCCCAGGCCGTGACCATGTTGCTGGATTAAATCTTCAAAAGTCTTGATCTCGTTCACACGCACCAGGTGATACAGTTCCTGACG
This sequence comes from Acinetobacter sp. YH12155, assembly GCF_013418255.1. NCBI lineage: Bacteria > Pseudomonadati > Pseudomonadota > Gammaproteobacteria > Moraxellales > Moraxellaceae > Acinetobacter > Acinetobacter sp. YH12155. Next base: position 67,709 of record NZ_VPCK01000002.1, on the reverse strand, counting down.
CGAATAGGCAAAGTGTTCACAAAGATGGTTATTGACCGTCACCCCTTGACGCTGCAATTCGGCTTTTAATACCTGAGTCACTAAAGGTGCACAGCCCCCACAAGCAGTTGCGGCCTGGGTACATTTCTTCAGTGCACCGAGTGAAGTTGAACCGGCTTCAATCGCCTGGCAGATATCGGCTTTAGACACGTTATTACAGGAACAGATGGTGGCGCTGTCTGGCAGCAAATCGACACCGCTACCGCCGGCTTTGGCACCTGACTCGGCAAAGCCCGGCATGATCAGGCTTTCTGGCTGTTCTGGAACTGCCAGACCATTCAGCATCATTTGCAGCAGATCGTTATATTCTTTGGCACAGCCAACCAGCACCGCACCCAGTAATCGGGTTTTTTCCGCATTAACCACAATTTTCTTGTAGATCAGCGCATCTTCATCGGCATAAAAATAGCTGAGTGAATTTGGAGTCATGGCATGTGCATCACCAATAGATGCCACATCCACACCCATCAGCTTTAATTTAGTGCTCATGTCGGCGCCAGCAAAGCAGTTCGGGTTTTGCTGCATCACATGCTTGGCGGCAATTCGAGCCATGTCATAGCCCGGTGCGACCAGACCGTAAATCTTGTTTTGCCACAGCGCACATTCCCCAATCGCATAAATATCCGGATTGGAAGTCTGACAGTAATCATTAATCACAATCCCGCCGCGCTCGCCAATGCTGAGTCCGCTTTGGCGCGCCAGTTCATCACGTGGACGAATCCCGGCAGAAAACAGGATGATATCGGTTTCCAGTTCAGCGCCATCACCAAACTTCATCACATGCTTGGCCGACGCGCCATCTTCAATTGAGGAGGTGGCTTTCTGGGTATGGACTTTCACGCCCAGATCTTCAATTTTGCTGCGCAGCACCTTACCGCCCAGGTCATCAACCTGCACCGCCATCAGACGCGGCGCAAACTCGACTACATGGGTTTCCAGATTTAGGTCTTTTAAGGCTTTGGCTGCTTCCAGACCAAGTAAACCGCCACCAATCACGACACCAGATTTGGCATTCAGACTAGCGGCTTTAATTGCATCCAGATCTTCAATAGTGCGGTAAACAAAGCAGTTTTCACGGTCATTGCCCGGAATAGGTGGCACAAAGGCATAAGAGCCCGTCGCCAGTACCAGTTTGTCATAGGCAATCACATCACCCTGATTGGTGGTGACCAGTTTATGTACCGGGTCAATAGCCGTGGCTTTGGTATTGAGGCGCAGATCAATGCCATAGGCATCGGCGAAGTCACTGCGGCATAAGCTTAAGTCTTTGGCAGACTTGCCGGTGAAGTATTCGGTTAAATGTACGCGGTCATAAGCCAAACGCGGTTCTTCTGCCAAAATGGTGATTTCAACCTCATCGCCCGCAGTTTCCAAAACCGATTCAATAAATTTGTGGCCGACCATACCGTGGCCAATCATGACAAGTTTCATACAGTTCTCCTCAATAATATTCTGTGTTGGCTTAGGCTGCGTTATTGCGTTCAACAATGGCCTGTTCGAACAGGCGTTGTTCTTTTTCTTTGTGCTCCACCGAGAAGCGAATCATCAGGACAAAACTTGCGGCAATTACCACCAGTCCGCCCAGAACCATCAGGCAGGTCTGAATATCCAGTACGCCTTTTAACAGGAAGCCTGCGGCGACTGCGCCGACGTTCCCACCAGCCCCAATAATGCCGGCCACGCCGCCCAGTGCATCGCGGTCAATAAATGGCACCAGTGCATAGGTCGCGCCGCAGGCCATGTGGGTAAACAGGGCAAAAATGGTCATGACTAAAATGGCCAGCATGGCACTGTTCATTTGCGAGAACAGAATCAGGAACAAGCCTTCCATTAAAATCATGGCAAACAGCACTTTGGTACGCCCATCCAGACCGCTTTTTAGTGCCACCTTGTCAGAGACAATGCCGCCCAATGCACGGGCAAACAGGGCCAGCAAACCGAAGATGCCCGCCGCCATACCGGCTTCTTTCAGGCCAAAGCTAAAGTGTTCGACGTAATACATCGCCACAATGTTGTGAATAAAGATTTCAATCCCGAAACAGGCAGCATAGGCACCAAATAAAATCCAGACGCGGTAGTTACGTGCAGCATGCAGCAGAATCGCCATACCGCCTTTTTTGTCGCTGCCGACCTGAATGCCCTGTTCGCGTAACTCTTTAAAGTTGCCTTGGGTACAGTCCTGAGTCAGTTTCCAGTACAGGATGCCGACAATAATCATCATGATGCCCGGTACCAGCAAAGCAATACGCCAACCCATGGCCTGCTCGACCCCAAACATCACCAAGGCAGATAACAGCAAAGGCATCAGTGCCTGGGTCGCACCACCGCCGGCATTGCCCCAGCCTGCCGTAGTGGCATTGGCGGTTCCCACCACATTCGGTGCAAACATGATGCTGGTGTGATATTGGGTAATCACGAAGCTGGCACCAATGGCGCCAATCAGCAAACGGAAAAACAGGAAAGATTCATAACTGTTGGAAGCCGCCACCCCAAACACCGGAATACTGCCGATAATTAACAAGGCGGTATAGGTTTTGCGCGGGCCGTATTTATCACACAGCGGCCCGACAATTAAGCGGACCAAAATGGTGATGGCCACCGCGGCAATATTGATATTGGCGATCTGATCTTTGGTTAGGTTGAACTCGCCGGCAATGACTGGCATTAACGGTGCGCAGGCAAACCAGGCAAAGAAACAGACAAAAAATGCGAGCCAACTCATATGGAAGGCTCTCATCGCTGAAGTTTTAAAGTTAAATAGACTTATTTTTGTCGCTTTATTCGCTTGCAAATTTGAAGACATAACCATCTCCTACCTGAACTGAACGTGTGGGTTAACCTGCTATACGGATAGCTGCATAACAGATTCGAACAGAGCGGACGTCGTTGGCCGTCTTTCAAATTTTGGGAGTCTTCTTTGACTCAGCTGGAATAATGCAGATAGCGTGCCAACTTTTTAGAAAAGCCCATTAGCTTGCTGTTTTTTATTGGGTTTTGAAAGTTATTTATTCTGGGTGAATGTATTCAGATGCTGTCTACCTCCCGATTTCACGGTTCTGGCAGCCTCCTGTTTTATTTTTTGAAGTCCCCTGCCTTATCTTGGTGCGTTTTGTTTCATGCAAGTGCATCTTCCCGTCAAGCTCAGATTTAATTTTTGATTTTAAAGGTTTTATTTCAATAAATTTGGGTTTGGCACCATCTTTGCATTATTAAAAGCACTCGTTGTACAGACTCTATTGAGAGTTGCATGCCAAAACTGAAAATCGCGTTAATTGATGATGATCTCGAGCGCGCAGAGTTCATCAAAGCCTCCTTGATTCAGCATGAATTTGAGGTGGTTGCCTGTTTAATTATCAATCATTCCAATATGTTCCATTTACAGCAATTGCATGCCGATGTAATTCTGCTGGATATGGACCATCCGCATCGGGACATTATTGAAAGCTGCGTCAGCCAGTTTGATTTACCAACCGTGCTGTTCACCAAAAACAGCCACAAAGACACCATCAAAAATGCCATTGATGCCGGTGTTACGGCTTATATTGTCGATGGGATTGATCCGGCCAAGCTGGACAGCATTCTGGAAATTTCCATCGAGCAGTTTAAAAAGCACAAAAAACTGCTGCACGACTTGGAAGAAACCAAAGGCAAACTGGCCGACCGTAAAGATGTCGAAAAAGCCAAGGTCTTGCTGATGCAGATGCATGCCTTAAGCGAAGAAGATGCCTTTGGCCTGCTACGCAAAAATGCCATGAGCCACCGGATGACCATTGGTGAAATGGCACGGCGCCTGCTCGATGCCCAGCAACTCCTGCAAAAACAATTTAAGGATTAGCCATGCATAACTTAGAAAAAACCAAACTTCAGATTGGCTATATTCCTTTGCTCGACTGCGTCGCCATTTTATGGGCCAAACAGCGTGGCTTTTTTGCCGATGCTGGCCTAAACGTCGAACTATTAAAAGAACCGTCCTGGGCCAGTTTAAGAGACCGGCTGGCCTTTGGTTTTATGGATGCCGCGCATTGCCTGTCGGCCATGTTACCGGCGGCAGCACTCGGCACCGACCAGCTGGGGATTCCGCTGCAAACGCCGCTGGTGCTAAGTACCAATCAGGCCTATATTAGCCTGAGTCAATCATTGTGTTTTGAACTGGGCATCCAGCCGGAAGATGATGCCGCACACATCGCCACAAAACTGATAAACGCCCATCAGCAACGCCCGATACAGCTGGCGCATGTGTTTCATACTTCGATTCATCATTATTGTTTAAGAGAATGGCTGGCCTTGGCCGACCCGATCCTGGCGAAAAATATTCAGCTCATTACGCTGCCACCACCGTATATGGTCGAAGCGATTTCCCAGCAGCAGATTGATGGCTTTTGTGTTGGCGAACCCTGGAATACCCAGGCCGAATTACAGGGCTATTCTAAAATATTGCTCTCGGGTCAGCAGGTTATTCCGCAAGTGGCCGATAAAGTGCTGGCGGTAACCGCAGAATGGGCCGCCCAGCATCCGAATACCTTAAATGCCATGACCTCTGCCATTCAGCGCGCGCAAGCCGAATTGCACCAGCTGGAAGATGTACAAGCAGTCTGGCAAATGCTAAATGAGGCCGGCATCATCCAGTTTCCTTGTTCCGCACAGGTCCATGTCGAACGCTATTATTTTATTCAGAATATTATTCGCAGTTTGGTGGATGAATCGTCAGCCCAGCCGCAAGCGCAGGATTTTGTCTGGCTCACCGAACAAATGTTGAAATGGGATGCGCTGGATGTGCCCGAGGTGGAGAGTGCTGCGGTCAGTCAACGCTGTATTTATCCGCTACCCTCAGGTCACGCCGAATAAAAAAGCCCGCAACGATGGCGAGCTTTTTTATGGCTATTTTTGCAGTCGACAGACTTAGTCGGCAGAAATATCTTCAAACAGCACTGAAGATAAATAGCGCTCGCCACCATCTGGCAAAATCACCACAATATTTTTACCGGCATTTTCCGGACGTGCAGCCAGCTGTGCCGCAGCCGCCATTGCGGCACCACTGGAAATTCCAACCAGAATGCCTTCCTGCGTTGCTGTCTTACGCGCAAAATCAATTGCTTCCTGGCTTGGAATGGCAATGACTTCATCAACCAGGTCTAAATCGAGGTTTTTAGGAATAAAGTTGGCGCCAATACCCTGAATTTTGTGTGGTGCCGGGCTAATCGCTTCACCACGTTTGGCCTGACCAATAATGGCCGATTCTGCCGGCTCAACCGCCACCGAATACAACGGCTGGTTCTGCACTTTTTCGAAATAACGCGAAATACCGGTAAGCGTACCGCCCGTGCCCACGCCGGCAACCAGAATATCGACCTGACCGCCTGTGGCTTGCCAGATTTCTACCCCGGTGGTTTTTTCATGAATGTCCGGGTTGGCCGGGTTTTCAAACTGCTGCGGCATGAAGTAGACATCCGGTTGCTCCGCCACCAAACGCTCGGCTTCTTCAATCGCGCCTTTCATGCCTTTGGCTGGTTCGGTCAATACCAGATTGGCGCCCAGCGCTTTTAATACTTTACGGCGTTCAATACTCATGCTGGCCGGCATGGTTAAAGTAATCGGATAACCTTTGGCTGCTGCTACAAAAGCCAGCGCAATACCGGTGTTGCCGCTGGTTGGCTCAACAATATGCATGCCAGCTTTAAGCGCGCCACGCTGTTCTGCATCGACCACCATTGCCGCACCAATCCGGCACTTGACGGAAAATGCCGGATTACGGCTTTCCACTTTGGCAAATACATTGGCTCCCCCGCCAATGACACGATTAATGCGCACCAGTGGCGTATTGCCAATGGCTTCGGCATTGTTGGCATAAACCGCAATCCCCAAATTGTCCGGGGCGGTAAAAGCTGCATCTGTTGTCATCATGTTTTCCTTAAGTCTTTTTTCATTTACCTCGCCTTCTATCATACAGGCTTCTTTAAATTTTAAAATTCGATTTCTCTAAGATTGGTTACAATAAAAACTGAATAAGTTTCACACAAATACGGCCAGTTTTTCGTTAAATTAGGTGATCACTCCATGAAATCTATTCAGTCCAGCCTATAAATCGCTGTAAACTTAGTTCAATTTTGATCTTGACTGACAACCGTGTCAGCCCACCGGCCTCAGGTTCTACTGTAAAAACAGCCCATCCGGCCCATGAAAATATTTAGGGAATGCAATGTCTAACAAGAGTTACAGCCGAATTTATCGTAACCTGACGCAAAAAATTCTAGATAAGATTGTGACCCCGCAAGTCCTGGGCAGCACCAGCGAACTGGAACAGAATCTGGCGCAGAATCAGCTACATACCCGTATCTGCTATGTACTGCAAGACGCTTCTTTAAGTAATACCGTACTGATTGATAAAGAAGCGCAAGCACGTGGTCTGCCTTCGGTATTTTCACCGCTGATTTTAGGCCAGTACAATGAAGATAACTCGATGCTGGCACTGAATGAGCAGGATCAGCCACATGACAGCTATCATTATTCAGCCCGACTGATTCGTCTAATTGAGGCCTTGCAGCAGCATCCGGATCAGGATGTGCAGCTAGTGCCGGTAACTGTGCTCTGGGGTCGTGCGCCGGAATATGAAGATTCCTGGTTTAAAGCGCTGTTTGCCGATGCCTGGGCCAAACCGAACAAGCTGAAACAAACCCTGAATATTTCCTTATATGGCCGTGAAAACTATATTGAGTTTCACAAGCCGGTATCGTTAAGAGCTTTGCTGGAAACTGCGCAGACCGAACGCCCGAACTTTTCTCCGGCGCATTTTGTGGTGCAAACCCTGGACCAGAACTTTAACCAGTATAAAGAAGCCATTTTAGGCCCTGACCTGTCCGACCGCCGCAACCTGATCAATAAACTGATGAAAACCGAGGCGGTGCAACAGGCGATTCGTAAAGAAAGTATTGATAAAAAAGTCAGCATGTTTGAGGCAGAAAACCGCGCCAAAAGCTATCTGACCGAAATTGTATCGGACTTTTCCTATTCGACTTTACGCTTTGCCGAGCTGGCACTGACCAAACTCTGGACCCAGCTCTATGACGGGATTGAAGTGCATCATTTCGATACCGTGCGTGAACTGGCCAAAGACTATGAAATTGTCTATACGCCGTGTCATCGCAGTCATATTGACTATCTGCTGCTGTCCTATGTGATTTTTAACCGTGGCCTGATGGTGCCGCATATTGCTGCCGGCATTAACCTGAATTTACCGGTGGTTGGGCAAATTTTACGTGGTGGCGGTGCCTATTTTATTCGCCGTACCTTTAGTGGTAATGCACTATATACATCGGTATTTAAGGAATATCTGCACAGCCTGCTGTCGCGCAATACCCCGCTGGAATATTTTATTGAAGGTGGCCGTTCCCGTACCGGCTTATTGCTGCCACCGAAAAAAGGCATGCTGTCGATGACGGTGCAAAGCCATTTACGCGGTGCCACCAAACCGATTGCCTTTATTCCGACCTATTTTGGCTATGAAAAGCTGATGGAAGGTACCTCTTATTTAAATGAGCTGAATGGCAAGCCCAAAGAAGCTGAATCGTTATGGGGCATTTTGAACTCGGCGCGGAAAATTGAAAAAGTATTTGGCCAGGTCTATGTCAACTTCGGCGAACCGGTGTTCCTAGACAATATTCTGCAACAGAATCAGGCCGATCAGATTCAGCTTTCAATTCATGATGAATTGCCGCGCCCGGTCATCAACACGGTTGATCAGGCAGCACGGGAGATTCTGGAAAATATCAATAAAGCGGTGGTCATTAACCCGATTTCGCTGATTTCCACCATCTTGCTGAATGCACCGCAACACGCCTTAAGCCAGGATAATTTACTGCGCCAGATTGAACAGTATCGTGAGCTGCTTAAAGCGACGCATTATGATGATCGCATGATTATCACCCAGCTGTCGGCACCGGAAATTATTGAATATGCGCTGAAACTGAAACAGGTTGAGCATTATCAGCAGGATAACCAGACCTGGATTCGTGTGGCCGAGAGTCAGCGTATTTTACTCAGCTACTTTAGCAATAATATTCTGCACTGCTTAAGCTTACCGGCACTGATTGCCCTGCTCGTGCAGGATATGCCGGCGATCACCACAGCGCAGCTTAAGCAGCACGTCAGCCGCTTATATCCATTCTTGAAATCGGAGCTGTTTTTAAAATGGTCGGCCACAGAACTTCCTGCACAGATTGACCGTATTCTCGACAGCATGCAGCAACTGGGCTGGATTGAGGTATCGGAGAACATTCAGCTGCTTGAACTCCAAGCAACACATCCAATGCATAGTCTGGCAACGCTGGCACGCAGCAGCCTGAACAACTTTGTGCTGATTAGCCAATTATTGCAGGAATATGCCGAGCCGTATCAGTTAGATTTAAAAGCGCTGGAAAAAATGGCCAAAACCGTATTTAAACGGCTGGCAGAGTCAGGCAATTTAAACAGCGGTTATTACTTCGACAGTGCCACGTTAAAGAGCTTTATGGGCAGTTTACAACAGCTTGGACTGCTGGAGATGCAAGGTCAGCAGTTACAACTGAAACCACAATTTGATACAGAAATATCAGATTATCTGGGCTGGTATGCCCCTGAGCTGCAACAGCAGATTGCAGATAAGCTGCTGTTCTCTGAGAAAGAAATCAAACAGTTTAAAGAGTATAGTAAAAAATAAAGTATCAGATTCTCAGATATTATTGTGATACTAATCACACGATCTTATCAGTTAATTTGATATATTTATTCACAAAAAACAATGGGGTTTTGGCGCTTTTATTCAGCGCTTTGCCCCGACTCGCTCTATACTAGCAGCAACGTGTTTTAGAGAAATTAACTATGAGTGATGGTCTTGAAATAGACGTAATGCGTGATTCTGCTGAAACTGTCGTAACGATTTTAAAATCGCTTGCCAATACCGACCGTCTATTGATTCTTTGCCATCTTTCCCAACAAGAGTTGAATGTATCGCAAATTGAGGAAATTACTCAAATTCGCCAGCCAACCTTATCGCAACAGCTGATGATGCTGCGTAAAAGTGATGTGGTGAACACCCGCCGAGACGGTAAACAGATTTATTACACCATTAAAGATCCGAAACTGGTTGAAGTTCTCAGCACACTCTATCGACTGTATTGCCCGGCTACCCCACTTTAATAAATTTTGCATAGGCAGATTTCTTAGCATTTTTTATGCATAATATATCTAAATTTATGATTTAGATTTTTATATGTCAGATTTTAAGTCACGCCTGCTCGATCGTTTACCCGCCTGGCAATGGTTAAAACATTATAATACCGTGACCCTGAAATCTGACCTGCTGGCCTCGCTAATTGTCATTGCGATGCTGGTGCCGCAAGGTATGGCTTATGCCATGCTGGCTGGTCTTCCACCGGTGATGGGACTGTATGCCAGTGTACTGCCGATGATCATCTATGCCTTTTTCGGCAGCAGTCCTACGCTTTCGATTGGCCCGGTGGCCATCATCTCCATGATGACCTTTGCCACTTTAAATCCCTTATTTGAAGTCGGCTCTCCGGTGTATATTCAAGCCGCCTGTCTGCTGGCGCTGATGGTTGGGGTCATTTCCCTATTGCTCGGTATGCTGCGCTTTGGCTTCCTGATCCAGCTGATCAGCCATCCGGTTATTAAAAGCTTTATTATTGCTTCGGCACTGCTGATTGCACTGGGCCAGTTAAAGTTTCTGTTTAATGTGCCGTTACAAGCCAACAATATTCCAGAATTTGTGCTGAGTGTCTTTGAATATATCGGCCTGATGCATTGGGAAAGCCTGATCTTTGGTATCGCATCCATTCTGTTTTTGGTCTTCATGCCGAAGTTTTTTAATCTGGAAGCAGTCAAACAGCGCCTCGGGGCCAGCGGATTTATTATTAAATCTTTACCGCTGGTGCTGGTGGTGGTCTCCATTGCCCTGGTCTATTTCTTCAATCTGCAACAGGTCGGCATTAAAACTGTCGGTGAAATTCCTTCCGGTTTCCCGGCGCTGTCGATGCCGTTCTGGAATATGGAGCTGGTACTGCAACTGTTACCCGGCGCCGCGATGATTGCCATGATCAGCTTTGTGGAGTCATTATCCATTGCCCAAGCCACCGCCTTGCAGCAACGTAGCCAGCTGAATAGCAATCAGGAACTCATTGCCTTGGGTGCAGCCAATATTGGGGCCGGCCTCAGTTCAGCCTTTCCGGTGACCGGCAGCCTATCACGTACCGTGGTCAATGCCGATGCTGGCGCCAAAACCTCTATGGCTGGCGTGCTGTCATCTTTGTTTATTGTGCTGGTCAGTCTGTATTTCACCGGTTTTTTCCGTGATCTGCCACTGACTGTACTGGCGGCAACCATTATTGTGTCAATCTGGAAACTGGTCGAGCTAAAACCGTTTATCGACACTTGGCGTTATTCCAAGGCTGATGGTCTGGCGATGTGGATTACCTTCTTCGGCGTGTTATTTATTGATATTTCTACCGGGCTGATTATCGGGATTGTTTCAACCTTTATTCTGCTGCTGTGGCGTATTAGCCGGCCGCATATTGCCGAAATTGGACTGGTCGAAGGCACCCAGCATTTCCGTAATATCCAGCGTCATCAGGTCATCACCTCGGCCAAAGTGCTGTCGATCCGGATTGATGAAGACCTGACCTTTTTAAACTCCAATACCTTAAAAGGTTTCCTGATTAATGCAGTCAGCCAGAAACCGGAACTGGAGCATGTGGTAATTAACGGTTCCAGTATTAGTGCCATTGATTTAAGTGCGCTGGAAATGCTGGAAGATCTGGACAATGAACTGAGAAAACTGAACATCCAGCTGCATTTTTCCGAAGTTAAAGGCCCGGTCATGGACAAACTGCAACGCTCTAAATTACTGAATCATTTAAGCGGTAAAATTTTCCTGACCCATTATCAGGCCATTCGCGAGCTGAGTCCGGACATCACCTAAAATGCCGGCACTGCCTGCTTTTCAGGCAATTATTCGCCCTAAAAAGCAGGCATAAGCATAAAAATATGAAAAAATCATGACTTTTGCATAGCTTAATTTTTCGAATATTCTATTTAAAAACAGCCATTTGATTTTTATATGAATTTTTTTTGTAAGCTATTTAAATTTTCGGTATAAAATACATCGCTAATTTTTCCCTATATTGTCCGTAATTCAGACAAGGCCTTCCTATGTTCTCAGCATATCTGCGCTTGAGCTTAGTCACTCGAATTCTGATCGCTATCATTTTAGGTGTGATAGTTGCGGTGGCTTTTCCACAATTTGCGCCCTACTTAAGCCTGCTCGGCGATTTATTCATTAAAGCGCTTAAATCCGTGGCACCGATTCTGGTGTTTGTCCTGGTGTTATCCTCTATTGCCAATTTCAAAGTTGGCCATAGTGCGCATATCCGCCCGATTATGCTGATGTATGCCGCAGGTATGTTCCTGGCTGCCCTGGCTGCAGTAATTGCCAGCAGCCTGTTCCCAAGCACGCTGTTCCTGGATATTCCGGCCAATACCGACATGCAACCACCGGGCAGTCTGGCTGAGATTTTAAAGAATCTGCTATTAAGTTTTGTGGCTAACCCGGTAACAGCAATTAGTGAAGCCAACTTTATTGGTATTCTGGCCTGGGCTGTGGCTCTAGGTGTGGCCTTCCGTCATGCAACAGACAATACCAAAGCCTTCCTGACCGATGCTGCAGATGCTGTGAATAAAGTGATCCGTCTGGTCATTAACTTTGCGCCGTTTGGTATTTTCGGTCTGGTGGCGGTGACTTTTGCCGAATCGGGTATGAGTACGCTGGTTAGCTATGCACAATTATTAACTGTGCTGATTGGTACCATGATTTTTGTGGCGCTGGTGATTAACCCGATGATGGTGGGCTTTGTCACCCGTTCCAATCCGTATCCACTGGTATTCAAATGTTTACGTGAAAGTGGTATTACCGCCTTCTTTACCCGCAGCTCTGCCGCTAACATTCCGGTGAACCTTGATTTGGCCAAACGTTTAGGCGTACAGGAATCAACTGCCAGTGTCGCCATTCCATTGGGTGCTGCGATTAACATGGCTGGTGCTTCTGTAACCATTACTGTGCTGTCACTGGCGGCGGTGAATACTTTAGGCATTCAGGTTGACTTTAGCACCATGCTGATTTTATCCGTGGTCGCAACAGTTTCGGCTTGTGGTGCATCAGGTGTGGCCGGTGGTTCATTGCTGCTGATTCCGGTGGCATGTGGCCTGTTCGGAATTTCATCGGACATCGCCATGCAAGTGGTGGCCATTGGTATGGTGATTAGCGTGTTGCAAGATTCAACTGAAACTGCACTAAACTCATCTACCGATGTATTATTTACTGCCGCAGTTGATCGTAGTTTGCGTTAATATATGCACTACGTCTGTTGATTAATCAATGAATTATGCCATTTCAAAAATTACCGCTCTGGGTTCAGCTGGGTGCATTTTTTCTTTCTGTGAATGCAGGAATCATTAATGTTCTAGGACTGGTGACTGTGTTGCACCAGTCCGTTTCCCACATGACCGGTAATGTCAGCATGCTGGCAATGGCACTTTTGGACTGGCAATGGTCACAGGTAATTTATCTGTTTCTGGTCGTTGTCTGTTATGTGATTGGTTCATTTTATAGTGGACTTATCTTGGGAAATAGCCACTTTCTCCTCGGACGCCGTTATGGGCTGCCGCTGAGTTTAGTGGCTATTTTTATTCTGCTGTGCTGGATTTTACTGCCGTATTTCCCGCGTTATGCATTGCTCTGGGCCTGTGTAGCGATGGGCGTTCAAAACGCCATGATCAGCTATTACAAAGGCACCATCATCCGGACCACGCATTTATCCGGGGTATTGACCGATTTGGGTCTGGCCTTGGGCTATCGCGTGCGTGGCCTGCATGTTGGCAAACGCCGGGTGATTTTGCACCTGCTGATTTTAATTGGCTTCTTTATTGGCGGTCTGGTTGCGACAGCGGTTTATCCTTTATTACAATTAAACTCTTTCCTGGTGCCGGTGGCTTTAAGCTTTAGCTTAAGTCTGGTGTACTGGGTGATTTATTTTCGTTATCGACATTTTCAGAAATAGTTCGGACATTTTCTCATGGTCAAAAATGCATTACAGGCACAGTTACTCAAAGCAGGGTTAGTCGATAATAAAAAGGCTAAAAAACTGTCTAAACAGGCAGTACATGAGCAGCGCACAGGTGTGAGTAAAGATGCTGAAGTAAAAGCCAAAATCGAGCAGGACAAACAGCAGAAAATGGCCCGTGATCAGGCGCTGGAACAAGAGAAAAAAGCCGCCTTGCAGGAAAAAGAGCTAAAAGCCGCCATCATGCAAATGATCAACCAGCATAAAATCCGCGACACCGATGGCGACAGCGTGTATCAGTTTATTGATGGCACCATTAAAAAAGTCTACATCAACCAGCAGATTTATAATGCACTGGTGGCCGGAAGTCTGGTGATTGCCAAGGAAAATGAAGCTTATGCCTTCTTGCCAAAAGCGTTGGCGGAGCGTATTAACCAGAAAATGGAAGGCTTTATTCTGGTGAATAATTCACAAAGCAACGCGGATACCACCGATGAAGAAGATCCGTATGCTGCTTATGTCATTCCTGATGACCTGATGTGGTAAGCACTACAAAGAAAACCGGCTTGGGCCGGTTTTTTTATGGGCCGTTTCATGTGATTCAGAGCCGATTAAACGTAAGCAGATGCACAGGATATGTATAAAAATTTTATTAGAGGTTATAAATTTAAACATAAACCTTTAAACTCTATCACATTTTTAAAATGAATTAAGCGAGGATCACTTGGAACAGTTTGACGTCATCCAGAATCTGCAAGACTGGATAGATCAATACCCATGGCTAGAAATGCTGTCATCTCTCAGTATTGTGATTTTATTGGCAATTATTGCCAATTTTATTGCCAAGCAGGTGGTGGTACGTGGCATTCGCAAGCTTATCTCCAAACTTCCTTTTGCCCACAACGAAATTATTGCCGAACACAGCGTCATCCGCCGTATTGCCAATATTGTACCGGCGATCGTAATCATGAACGGGATTACCACCGTTCCACATTTGTCCGATAAAGCCATCACCTTTGTACAGATGGGTGCGCAGGCCTTTATCTTCCTGACCATTGCCCTGGCCATTGGCGAATTGCTGAATATCTTTAACCTGATTTACCAGCGCAATCCCAAGTCACGCAATAAACCAATCAAGGGCTATTTGCAGCTGGTCAAGCTGATTATCTTTATTGTCTGCGGTCTGATGATTCTGGGCACTTTCCTGAAAAAAGATGTATTCACCTTGCTGGCCGGTTTTGGTGCCATGGCTGCGGTGCTGATGCTGGTGTTCCAGAATACGATTTTATCGCTGGTGGCTTCGGTACAGATTGCCTCTTATGACATGGTGCGTTTAGGGGACTGGATTGAAATGCCATCTTTAAATGCCGATGGTGATGTCATTGATATGTCATTACATACCGTCACAGTACAGAACTTTGACAAGACCATTACCACCATTCCGACCAACAAATTAATTACTGACACCTTTAAAAACTGGCGCGGTATGCAGGAAGCCGGTGCACGCCGGATTAAACGTTCGATTCATATTGATCAGAGCAGCGTGCATTTCATGAGCGCTGAGGAACAGGCCAAGCTGAAAGAGTTTATTTTGCTGGATCAGTATTTAAATACCAAAGCGGAAGAACTGGAGAAGTTTAACCAGCAGCTAAACAACCATGCTCAGTACAATCATCGTCGTCTGACCAATCTGGGGACATTCCGTGCCTATGTTGAGTTTTATCTTCAGCAGCATCCGGGCATTAGCAAAAACCAGTCCCTGATGGTACGTCAGCTACAACCGACCAGCGAAGGCTTACCACTGGAGATTTATGCTTTTACCAATACCACGGTCTGGAAAGAGTATGAAAATATCCAGTCAGATATTATGGATCATTTACTGGCAATTATTCCGGAGTTTGGTTTACAGGTGTATCAGGCGCCATCTGGAACCGATTTTAAAGAGTCGTTTAAAGCATCTTAAGTTTTTAGACTGAAACTAAACACATGAGAACCCACCGCTTGGTGGGTTTTCTTTTTCATCTTCCCTTTCGAATGTATCAGACTCATTTCCCTGTTCTTTCTTACCTAAACACTGCCCGCTGATGTTTACAATGACACAGCATTGCAGCACGCTGTTTTTACGTATACTGAAATTAAGCTTATAAAAGAAAGAGGTACATCCTGCATGAAAATTAAAATGCCGTTAATCTTCGCCAGTGTTCTGCTTGCACTTTCAGCTCCTGCCTTTGCGGATGATGACCAGAAAATTATTGCGCAAGCAGCAAAAAATATTATGACCACTGCGCAGGCACTGAAAGCCGCAGATGAAACACCAGTTACGGTGTATGGCACTATTCATAAACATATTAAAGATGAAATGTACCAGCTTCAGGATCAGACCGGCATCATCCATGTCGAAATTGATCATGATCTGGCGACACCGGCGCAATTGCTGAATCCGGGTAAAAAAGTCCGGGTGGTCGGTGAAGTGGATACACACCGTTATAAACCAACCGATATTGATGTAGTCGAGATTGAAATTCTGTAAGTTTCAGGCAGATATTTTCTGATCGAAGCTCGCAAAAAAATATGAGGTTTCTTTCAACTGCAAAGCCTTATTTATCTGCCTGATTTTAAAGCAGCACCGCCCTGAAAAGTTTTACTTTTCTTTTAAACTGGGTATTCTTGGCAATAAATCTGTTGTTTATCTCGCAAGCGGTAATCGTGATCAGTAGCGCATTGAATAGAACATGCTCTTCGTCTGTACAAGCCGCATGGCCGATACCAATGATGATCATCAATCTGCTTGCTCAAAAGGACATTGTGTATGTTTAAGTGGTTCGAGAGCCTGGTTAATCCATACCCCACCAAAGGTTTAAATAAACCACTACCTACCCGTTTTTTTCCTTTTGTCTGGCAGGCCGCGCGCGGTGTTCGTCCGTACTTATTGCTATTGGTGCTGTGTACCGCAGGTGCGGCAAGTTTTGAAGCCCTGCTCTATGCCAAAATTGGCGAGCTGGTGAACTGGCTCAGTCAAAGTCAGCCAGATACCTTTCTGGCCGAACATCAAACCAATCTGACTATTCTGACTTTTATCCTGCTGGCCAATATTTTCTTTGCTAGTTTGCAATCCATTATCAAACATCAGATTTTATATAGTAATTTCCCGATGCGCCTGCGCTGGCGTTTTCACAACTTACTGCTGCGTCAAAGTCTGGATTTTTTCCATAATGATTTTGCCGGGCGGCTATCGGCCAAAGTCATGCAAACAGCGCTGGCGGTACGAGAATTCTGGATTATTCTGGGCGATATGCTGGCCTATGTGGTGATTTACTTTATTACCATCAGCGTGGTGTTAGGCGCCATTTCACCTATGCTGATTATCCCGTTGCTGGTATGGCTGGGCCTGTTTATTGCCGCAGCCAGTTATTTTATTCCACGTTTAAGCAGAATCTCCAATAGCCAGGCTGATGCCCGCGCCGTCATGACCGGCCGCGTGACCGATGCCTATACCAACATCCAGACCGTGAAACTGTTTGCCCATGCCGGCCGCGAAAGCCAGTATGCCAAAGAATCCATGCAGGAATTTATGGTCACGGTCTATAAGCAGATGCGTTTGGGCGCACAGTATGAAATCAGCATTAACCTGCTGACGGTTGTGCTGTATGTCGGTGTGCTGGGTACGGCGCTGTGGTTATGGATGAATGGCCAGGCAGAACTCGGCATTATTGCCGCCACCACCGCCATGATTCTCAAGCTGAACAGCATTGCTGAATTTATGATGTGGCAAACCTCGGCGCTGTTTGAAAATGTCGGTACCATTCAAGACGGGATGAAAACCCTCGGCCGCCCGATCACAATTGAAGATAAACCGGATGCCAAAACCTTGAATGTCGCGCAAGGTGAAATCAAATTTGAAAATGTCAGCTTTGCCTATAATGACAAAAACGTAATTGAGCAGTTTAACCTGACCATCCGTCCGGGTGAAAAAATCGGGATTGTCGGACGTTCCGGTGCCGGGAAATCGACCCTCATCCAGCTGTTACTGCATTTTTATCAGATTAATCAGGGCCGGATTCTGATTGATGGTCAGGATATTGTCGATGTCACCCAGGACAGCCTGCGTAAGAATATCGCGCTGGTAACACAGGACACGTCGCTGCTGCATCGTACCGTGGCTGAAAATATTAAATATGGCCGCCCTGATGCCAGCGATGAAGAGATGTATGCTGCAGTGGCCAAAGCCAAGGCTGAAGAATTTATTCCGCAGCTGACCGATTTACGTGGCAAACGCGGTTATGAAGCCTATGTGGGTGAACGCGGCGTGAAACTGTCGGGCGGACAACGTCAGCGGATTGCGATTGCCCGGGTATTCTTAAAAGATGCGCCCATTTTAATTCTGGATGAAGCCACCAGTGCGCTGGATTCTGAAGTTGAAGCCGCAATTCAGTCCAGTCTGGATGAACTGATGCAAGGTAAAACCGTTATTGCGATTGCTCACCGTTTATCGACCATTGCGCAGATGGATCGCCTGATTGTGCTGGATCAGGGTCAGATTGCCGAACAAGGCACGCATGATGAACTGGTGGCACTGAACGGAATTTACGCTCAGCTGTGGCAACGCCAAACTGGTGGCTTTCTGATTGAGCAACAACAATTAAAGCAAAAACAAGGAACCTGATATGTTGTATCTGGAAGATTTGAAGGTGGGTGATCACTTTGTCAGTCGTGACTACGAAATGACTTTAGACGAAATTCAGCAGTTTGCCCACCTGTATGACCCACAAATTTTCCATACCGATGTGCAGCAAGCCGCGCAGCATCCGGTATTTCAAGGCATTGCCGCCAGTGGCTGGCATACTGCCGCGGTAACCATGCGTTTATGGACCGAATGTTTTCCGGTGGCACATGGCCTGATTGGTTCAGAATCCAGTCTGCGCTGGCCGCGTCCGACCCGTCCGGGTGACCTGATTCATGTTGATGTTGAAATTACCGCCATCAGTCCATCAAAAACCAAGCTGGACCGTGGTCTGGTCAGTTATGTGACACAGGCCTTAAACCAGCATGGTGAAGTTTTACTGATTTCGACCACCAAAATTGTGGTGTTCCGGCGGGATGCACAGGTGGCCTAAGCAGTCATTTTGTCAAACAATTTTTCTAGTTTTCCGGTTTTTTTCATGCCAATATAGGCAAGCAAATTTAAAAAATAATACTCATTAGTGCAATGGACCGTGCATGAAAACACTTTTACCGCGTCAGGATCAGGGTGTTCCTGGTGTTTATGGCTTACTTATTCTGGATGTTGTTTCCCGTTGGGGATATAACGCTGAAACCTTTTTTGCTCCCTTCCATCTGACCACTGAACAACTGGCCGATCCTGACTTTCGGATTCCGACCAGCATGGCCAATGACATGGTCAAACATGCGCTGTATCTCACCGGTGAATCGACGCTGGGCTATCATTTAGGCACGCAAATGCGCATCTCGATTCATGGCTTTATCGGCTATGCGATTATGACTGCCAATGATATTAGTGATGCTTTAATGCTGGCCAACCGCTTTATTCAGCTGCGGATGCCCTTTTTACAGCTGTTTTTCTCTACCTTTGGTGAAAAAGCCACCCTGCAGCTGCAAGGTGAAATTGATCTGGAACCGCTCAGAACCGAAATTGCGATTGCACTGATTATTGGCATGATCACCATGGCCAAAGCCATTACCGGCATGGAGCATCTTTCTGGTGAAGTCGATTTTGATTTCCCGGAACCGCTGGGCTTTGAAAAATATGCAGCCAAATTCCCGAATCACAGTTTCCGTTTTGACCAGCCCTATCTGATCTTGAGTTTTGACAAGCAGTATTTGGGGCTGAAAATGATTCATGCCGATCCTATTGCCAGCCAGATTGCCATTAACCAGTGCGAAGCCGAACTTTCTGCCTTGGGTGAACGGCGCCGCCTGTCGATGCGCGTGCGCGATATTCTGACCAATTCCGAACAGCATTATTTAAGTATCGAGCATGTCGCCGACCAGCTGCATATGTCAGATCGCACCCTGAAACGCCAGCTGGCAGCCGAAGGTACCTCTTTTTCTACCCTGGTTGATGAAGTCCGTTACCGGCATGCCACCTCGCTGCTGTCACGTACCGATTACACCCTGGAACAGATTGCCGATGAACTGGGCTATAGCGATGTCGCCAATTTTAGCCGCGCCTTTAAGCGCTGGAGTGGCCGCAGTCCAAGCAACTGGCGTAAAGATCCGTATTTATAAAACTTTTGTTTTTCTGCAAAAGCATGTATAAACATGCCAAAAATGATTTAAATAGTTAAGGAGTCATCATGAATCACCCTTCAGAACTGAAATATGCACGTACACACGAATGGGTACGCATTGAAGGTGATCTTGTTGTTACAGGTATTTCTGATCATGCTCAAGATGCACTGGGCGATCTGGTCTATGTCGAAGCACCTGAAGTGGGCCAGCAAGTAACCGCAGGTGAACAGGCCGGCGTGGTGGAATCCGTAAAAACTGCGTCTGACATTCACGCGCCAGTATCCGGCACAGTGGTTGAAATTAACCCGGCGCTGGAAGATGACCCGGATTTTGTGAATGATGAGCCGTATGGCAAAGGCTGGATTTATAAAATCAAGCCAGACAACCTGGCCGATGTCGAAAAACTGCTTTCAAGCAGCGAATATGAAGCCGGCTTATAAAAAATAATCTTACAAGAAGATCAGCCTACGGGCTGATTTTTTTAGCTCAAAACCCTATTAAATGAATATAATTATCACAATAAGATAATTTTATTAATTAAATTTATTAAATAACATTAAAATTTACATAAATTATAGCAATACTATATTTTTACCACAAAATAATTTAAGATAGCCTTGTCTCTCCCATGTACCAATAGCGGCAGATCAGCACAACAACAAATGCCCTATTGATCCCAGCACAAAGGTTTAATATGTCAAATACCGCGTCACAGCCTTTATGGAACAAACCTTTTCTTCTGTGTTTTTCCAATAACCTGTTTCTGTTTATTTTCTATTTTGCCCAGACCACCATTTTGCCAATTTATATCCTGAATGAGCTGAACGGTTCACTGGCACAGGCCGGTCTGGCCATGACCCTGTTTATGGTATCTTCTATTCTGGTTCGGCCATTTAGCGGGTTGATTATTGAAAAGCTGGGCCGTAAAAAGACCTTGTTCCTGTCCGAAAGCATGTTCTGCCTGCTGTCTTTTGCCTATATTTTTGCTGACAACCTGACCCTGCTGCTGATCATCCGTTTTATTCATGGTATCTGGTTCAGTATTTTAACCACCGTTACTGTGCCAATTGCCAATGACTTTATTCCGGAGCAACGTAAAGGCGAAGGCATGGGCTATTTTGTCATGTCGGTGAATTTAGGGATTGTCCTCGGACCTTTGCTGGGTATTTCCTTAATCCAGACCTGGTCCTATAGCATTATCGCGACTGTGCTGGCGGTGATTATCAGCCTGGGCTTTGCCTTCTGTTTTATGATTCCGCTACGTGAGCCAGAAAAAACCGATACTGCTGCAACTGTTCGCCGTAAGCTATCGCTGCATGACTTTATGGAGAAAAAGGCTTTAACAGTTTCAGTGATGGCGATGCTGGTGGCCTTTTCCTATGCCAGCATCATGTCTTTTATTTCCACCTATGCCGAAGAAAAAGACCTGCTCAGTTATGCTAGCATGTTCTTTATTGTGTTTGCTATTTCCATGATGAGCCTGCGCCCGATTACCGGGAAAATTTATGACCGTTATGGTCCGCGCTATGTGATTTATCCTTCAATCTTAATGTTTGCCGCAGGTCTGGCATTGCTCAGCCAGATGCAGGGTGTGGTCAGTTTTATGGTCTCTGCGATCTTTATTGGGATGGGATTCGGCACCTTGCAACCATGTTTACAAACCTTGGCGATTCAGCGCGCGCCTAAATCGCGGATTGGCCATGCCACCTCAACTTTCTTCACCTGCTACGATATTGGCATTGCCCTCGGTTCGCTGCTGGTCGGCTTACTGATTAGCTGGCAAGGCTATAGCATCACCTATCTGGTCTGTGCCGGGGTGGTGTTGTCGAGTCTGGTCTTTTATAAATTTGTGGTTAATCGCCCAGCCACCGCTTAAATTAAAAAAAACGCCCAATTTGGGCGTTTTTTTAAAGCGATACTAGATAAATTGCAGCTTAAGCACTCTGTTGAGGAGCAGATTCCGTATCTTCATCTTCCGGTTTTGGTTCTTCCAGCATGCTAAAGCTCATAGCTGCCGAAGCTTCGCTTGGCCGGTTACTTTTCAGCTTGATCTGTAAGCGCAATTCATTCATCGAGTCGGCATTACGAATTGCTTCTTCATAGGAAATTGCACCTTCGTTATACAGATCAAATAAAGCCTGATCAAACGTCTGCATGCCCAGTTCACGCGATTTGCCCATAATCGACTTTAACTCATGGAACTGGCCTTTTAAAATCAGTTCAGAAATCAGCGGCGTATTCAGCATAATCTCGACTGCCGCACGGCGCCCTTTACCATCTTCGGTACGCACCAGACGCTGGGAAATAATGGCCTTCATATTGGATGACAGATCCATCAGCAGCTGGTTACGGCGTTCTTCCGGGAAAAAGTTGATAATCCTGTCCAGCGTCTGGTTGGCGTTATTGGCATGCAAGGTGCCCAAACATAAATGCCCGGTTTCGGCAAAGGCAATCGCGTGTTCCATGGTTTCGGTATCACGAATCTCGCCAATTAAAATTACATCCGGTGCCTGACGCAAGGTATTTTTCAGCGCATTGTGCCAGGAATGGCTGTCGACCCCGACTTCGCGATGGGTAATCATTGACTTCTTATGCTTGTGCACATATTCCACCGGGTCTTCCACGGTAATAATATGCCCGGCTGAATTTTCATTACGATGATCAATCATCGCCGCCAAAGAGGTCGATTTACCTGAACCGGTTCCCCCCACCACCAGCACCAGACCACGCTTTTCCATAATAATATGCTTCAGCGATTCCGGCAGTTTCAGCTGGCTAAAGTTTGGAATTTCCGCGCTAATGGTTCGAATCACCATCCCGACATGCAGCTGCTGTTGAAACACATTGACCCGAAAACGCGATACCTCCGGCACACTAATGGCAAAGTTGCATTCCAGATCAGTTTCAAACTCGCTACGCTGTTTTTCATTCATGAGGCTGTAGGCAAACAGCTTGGTTTTTTCTGCAGTCAGCGCCTGTTGTCCCAGCGCTTTCATCATGCCCTGATGTTTAATGCTCGGTGGAAAATCTGCGGTAATAAATAAATCTGATCCCCCAAACTCAACCACTTTGCTGAGCATATGAAACATAAATTTACGCGCATCTTCGAGTAATTCTGCACTGTACATCATCAATTATTCACTATCTGTTCTGTCATCATTTTTGACCCCAACGCGCCGGTATTCAACCGATTGGCAGCGCTGAGCATGTTGTCGATATTGCATCAATCATCCTGATTTCACAATCAATAAAAATTTCAACTTATTCAAAAAATTCAAGATAATCTGCCAATTTCATCAAACTTTTCTATTTTAATTTTAAGGTGCTGATAAAAAATAAGCCCCTGAGGTTCAGGGGCTATTCATTCAATACAATTGCAGTTTAAGCACTACGTTTTAACGGTCGTAAGACCAGTTCTTGTGCGACCTGAAACAGTAACTGTTCAGTCTTGTTCCAGCCTAAACAGCCATCGGTCACGGACTGGCCATAGGTCATCTGATCCGAGATTTTCTGTTGTCCATCGACCAGATGACTTTCCAGCATGACACCGCGAACCTGAGTCTGTGCACGCTCTGCCACAATGGTTTTTAACACCTCTGGTTGTAATAACGGATTTTTACTGCTGTTGCCATGACTGCAATCAATCACCAGCGCTGGCATCTCGCCTTTGACTTTGGCTTTGATTTTTTCAATTTCAGCCAGCTGGTAGTTCGGGCCAATATTGGCGCCACGTAAAATCAGATGTGCTTTCGGGTTGCCCTGTGATTCTAAAATACACGGTAAACCTTGCTGGCTCATGCCTAAGAACTGATGCGGATGTGAAGCCGATTGAATTGCGTCTAAAGCAATTTGTACCGAACCATCGGTACCATTTTTGAAGCCAATGCTGTACGGCATGTGGCTAGAAATTTCACGGTGAATCTGAGATTCACTGGTACGCGCGCCAATCGCACCCCAGGCCAGTAAATCGTCAAAGTAGGCCGTTGCCATCGGGCTTAGAATTTCCGAGGCAATAGGCAGCCCCATTTCAATAATTTGCAAGTACAGTTCACGTGACTTTTCCAGTCCCAATTGCATATTGGATGAACCGTTTAATTCTGGATCGTATAAGAAGCCTTTCCAGCCAACCGTGGTGCGCGGTTTTTCGATATAGGCGCGCATTACCAGGAAAATCTGGTCTGCCACCTGGCTTTGCAGTTGTTGTAATTTTTGTGCGTATTCCAGTGCTGCCGCAGGATCATGGATGGAGCATGGGCCGGTAATCACCAGCAAACGTGAATCGATACCGTTAAGAATATTCTGAATGGTTTGACGCTGCTCGGCAATTTGCTGTGCCAGCGCGCCAGAAAGCGGCAATTGTGCCTTGAGCTGATAAGGTAAGCTTAAAATTGTTTCTTTGGCTGAAGATTGTTGTAATGCAGTATTTAAAGCGTTCATTGATTCTTCCTTTGGACTGTGGTTTGACAGTCCGAACTTTTATTTGAGCGATATGGGTCTAATACAGGTCAGGTTGGTCATAGCTTGACTAAAGTAAAACCAATAAAAGTTGCTAAAGTATGAATAGTTAAATGTACGCATGAGAATCTCCAAAAGATTGATTAAATTCAAGATATAAAAAAACCTGATCAGGGTTGCCGATCAGGTATCAACTGGTGGGCAACCTTATTTTGCCCGAACGCGTTCAGGCAATTATCTAAACTGCCAGAAGTAATAGTATGCGTTTGAGATTACAGGTTGCTTTAACATCTTTATTTCTTCAAAAAAGTATGTGTCTGAAAAATAAAATACGCGCTATTTCCAGCTTTGACAATAGTTTTCTGGATGTTTTTTAGCATTCTTCCGGATTTCCTTTCACATTTAGCAAAACACAGCTTTCCTCCAATTGATCTCCTATCTTCCGGGTTAAATCACGTCGAAAGACTCAAATTACTTTTGGATAAAAAATTATCCGCATTAAAATTACCTTCTATTGGATATTTACAGTCAAAACACCACCATTAAAAACCTTTTAAAATCATTAACTAATTCATTAAAAATCATAGCCCACCCACCATCATTTACAAAAAGTTACAATTATATTTCTTCCTATTCACCAATAAAACACAAAACAATATTTTATAAATATCATTACTTTAATTTATCATTAAGCCTGATTTGAGTTATAAGTTACGAAATGCGTAATCATATTACGTATTGAACAAAGATTAACTCTTGCTAAGATATTTTCATCTGGAACTCCCTGATTTCAGGAAATTCCTGCAAAAACAACAAGTGAAGCAATTGGATTGCTCACCATACATGAGGATGGAACATGCACAACTTAGCTAACCCTTTAGAGCTATGCGGATTTGAATTTATTGAGTTTGTCTCGGAAAATGGCGCTCTGGATTCAGTTTTTCAAACGCTCGGTTTTACCCAAGTGGCTAAGCACAAATCCAAAAATGTCTACTTATGGCGTCAGGGCGACATCAATATCATTCTGAACTATCAGCCAGAATCCTATGCATCGTATTTCTTTAATGAACATGGTCCATCGGCCTGTGCCATGGGCTTTAAGACCAAAAATGCAACCCGTGCCTATCAGAAAGCGCTCGAACTCGGTGCCGAACCAATCAAAAACGTGATTGGTCCTATGGAACTGAATATTCCAGCGATTAAAGGCATTGGTGGCTCACCAATCTTTCTGGTCGACTGCGATATTTATCAGCAGGATTTCGAGTTCTTTGAAGGTGTTGATCCGCGCCCGGTGGGTACTGGTTTAAAAGAAATTGACCATTTAACCCATAATGTCTACAAAGGCCGGATGCAGTACTGGGCCAATTTCTATGAAAAAATCTTTAATTTCCAGGAAATCCGCTACTTTGATATTAAAGGTGAATACACCGGCCTGACCTCAAAAGCGCTGACTGCACCAGATGGCAAAATCCGTATTCCACTGAATGAAGACTCGGACAAAGGTAACGGACAAATTGCCGAGTTCCTGTCGGAATTTAACGGCGAAGGCATTCAGCATATTGCCTTCTCAACCGATGACCTGCTAGCGACCTGGGACAAGCTCAAGGCCTTGGGCGCCAAGTTTATGACTCCACCGCCGGCAACCTATTATGAAATGCTGGCAGAACGTTTACCGGAACATGGCGAACCGACTGCAGAGCTGCAACAGCGTGGCATTTTGCTGGATGGCAATACCAAAGATGGTGAAAAACGCCTGCTGCTACAGATTTTCTCGGAAAATATGATTGGCCCGGTGTTCTTCGAATTTATTCAACGTAAAGCAGATGATGGCTTTGGCGAAGGAAACTTCAAAGCCCTGTTCGAATCGATTGAGCGCGACCAGATTAAACGTGGCGTGCTTGACGTCTCTGCCTGATTTTCAGGTGTTCTAAATCCCCACAACGCCGCTCTTGCACATGCGATTTGGCATGTGTCAGGGGTGACGCATGTTTAAATTTCAGCAATCACATCACCTGCGCCAAAACAATAACAACACAGTGATGTCGATTTTACATGGATGATAAAAGATGCAACAACATGATGGCAAACTACATAAGGGTTTGAGCAACCGGCATATTCAGCTCATTGCCCTCGGTGGCTCAATTGGCACCGGATTATTCCTCGGCATCTCCCAAACCATTAAACTGGCTGGCCCGTCGGTCATTCTGGGTTATGCCATTGCCGGCCTGATTGCATTTTTAATGATGCGTCAACTGGGTGAAATGATTGTCGAAGAACCGGTCAGCGGTTCTTTTAGTCATTTTGCCTATAAATACTGGGGCAAGTTTGCCGGCTTTATGTCGGGCTGGAATTACTGGGTACTGAATGTGCTGGTATGTATGGCCGAACTGAGTGCCATTGGCCTGTATATCCATTACTGGTGGCCGGAGATTCCGACCTGGGTCTCAGCACTGGGCTTCTTTATTTTTATTAATGTGATTAACCTGCTGCATGTCAAACTGTTTGGCGAAATGGAATTCTGGCTGGCGATTATTAAAGTGCTGGCGATTGTGGCCATGATTGCGTTTGGTAGCTATCTGCTGGCGTCCGGTAACGGCGGTCCGCAGGCGCATTTAAGCAATTTATGGGAACTTGGCGGCTTTTTCCCCAATGGTGTGATGGGCCTGGTGATGGCAATGGCCATGATCATGTTTGCCTTTGGCGGTATTGAGCTGGTCGGTATTGCCGCAGCAGAAACTGACAACCCGAAAAAGACCTTACCGAAAGCGGTCAATCAGATCGTATACCGGGTTTTATTATTCTACATTTTAACCCTGCTGATTATTCTGGCCTTATATCCATGGAACCAGATGGCACAAGGCGGCAGCCCGTTCGTGATGATGTTTGACTCCTTAGGCAGTCAAGGCGTTGCCACAGTATTGAATTTCGTGATCTTGACTGCTGCGGTGTCGGTCTATAACAGCACCAACTACTGTACCAGCCGTATGCTTTTAGGTCTTGCGGAACAAGGCAATGCGCCGAAGTTTTTAAGCAAAATCAATACACGCGGTATTCCGGTAAATGCGGTGATGGTTTCGGCCTTTTTCACCCTGCTCTGTGTGCTGCTGAATTACCTGTTCCCCGAAACGGCATTCAGCCTGTTGATGATGCTGGTGGTGGCAGCCATTGTGATTAACTGGGTGGTGATTTCCTATACCCATCTGAAATTTAAACGTCAGATGCTGGCGCAGCAACAGCAAACCCTGTTCCCAAGTATTGCCTATCCGTTTACCAATTACCTGTGTATTGCCTTTATGCTCGGTATCTTGGTGATTATGAGCCAGACCCCATCAATGCGTATTGCGGTCGGCCTGCTGCCGGTATGGATTGGCCTGTTATCGCTGGCCTATTACCTTAAACAGAAAAAACTGGCGCGCGATCCTGCGCTCATCAAAGCCAAAAGCTATTAATTCAGGAAGATTGTATGTTTCAACATGTCGATACCTATGCCGGCGATCCGATTCTGTCCCTGATGGAAGAATTCCAGCATGATCCGCGTCCGCATAAAGTTAATCTCAGTATCGGGCTGTATTATAACGAGGCCCAGCAGGTTCCGCAGTTGCGTGCCATCCAGCAGGCTTATCAGGACCTAAATGCCGAGCAGCAGAAGGTCAAACTGTACCTGCCAATGCAAGGTATGCCGGCTTATAACAGCGCCGTCCAAGCACTAATTTTTGGCGAAGATAGTCCGGCTTGTCAGGCCGGTCGTGTAGTGACCTTACAAACGCTGGGTGGTTCGGGCGCGCTAAAAGTGGCGGCAGATTTCTTAAAACGCTATTTCCCGGCCTCTGAATTATGGGTCAGCCGCCCGACCTGGGATAACCATATTGCGATTTTCCAGGGTGCCGGCATTCGCTGTCATGAATATCCGTATTTTGATCCGCATAGCGGTCAGGTGAACTTTGCTGCCATGCTGGATTGCCTGCAACAGCTGCCGGCGCAAAGTATTGTTCTGCTGCATCCCTGCTGTCATAACCCGACCGGTGCCGACTTATTGCCAGCGCAGTGGGATCAGCTGATTGAGCTACTGGCGCAGAAGCAGCTAATTCCGCTCTTGGATATGGCCTATCAGGGCTTCGCCGAAGATTTTCACGCAGATGCTTATGCCATCCGGGCGATGGACAGGGCCGGCCTGAATTTTCTGGTCAGCCATTCATTTTCCAAAATTTTCTCTTTATATGGCGAACGGGTTGGCAGCTTAAGTGCGGTCTGTGATGATGCCACCACCGCCCAAAGCGTGTTAGGCCAGCTGAAAGCCACCGTACGCCGGATTTATTCCAGCCCGCCGACTACCGGCGCGATGCTGATTCAGCATGTGTTACACACGCCGACGCTGTACCAAAGCTGGCAGGACGAACTGACCGAAATGCGTGAGCGCATTCAACAGATGCGTGAGCGTTTAAAACAGCAGCTCAAACTTGCCTTACCGGGGCAATATTTTGACTATCTGACCCGGCAGCGCGGCATGTTCAGCTATACTGGCTTGAGTGCAGCCCAAGTCGATCAGCTCAAGCAGGAGTTTGGTATTTATCTGGTGCGTAGTGGCCGGATGTGTGTGGCAGGACTCAACCAGAACAATGTTGATGCAGTGGCACATGCCATGGCACAGGTATTACAACATAGCGATACTGCACTCACTGCTTAAACCTCTGTTCCCTCGCAAATAAAAAACGGGCCATGTGCCCGTTTTTATATTTTTATATCGTAGAAATTTGAAGATTATAAAGCGGCTTTTAACATCTGCTTGGCTTCATGCTGATTGACAGCATTGCTAAATAAATAGCCCTGACCAAAATGGCAGCCAAACTGTTTCAGGGTTTCAAACTGCTCCTTGGTTTCAATGCCTTCGGCAATAATATCCAAGGACAAAACCGGCCCTAACTTGATAATCGCTTCGACAATGGCCTGAATTGATTTATCACTATTGATGCGGTTGACGAAATCACAGTCAATTTTCAGGCTATCTACCGGATAATCACGTAAATGGGTTAAGGAGGAATGTCCGGTGCCAAAATCATCCAGCGAAATGCGAATACCGGCCTGTTTCAGTTTATGGATGGTACGAATCACACATTCAGAGCCACGCTCGGCCAGTGATTGCTCGGTAATTTCAATTTCAATTAATTGTGCCGGAATCTGATAATGCTGCATCCGTTTTAACAGCACTTCTGCGTAGTTATCGCGCATCAATTCCACCGGCGAGGCATTAATTGACACCGGCACCGTCTGTAAGCCCTGTTTGATCCAGCTTTGCAAATCACTAAAAATGGCCTGCTGCATCAATTCACTGATTTTTGTAGTCAGCTCATAATCGCTAAAGGCTTCTAGCAGCTCTTTCGGATAACGGTAACGCTGCTGTGCATCCTGCCAGCGTAATAAAGCCTCAAAGCCAATCAGCTCACCGGTTTCAATACACACTTTCGGCTGATAAAACGGTACAATCCGCTGTTCACGAATAATCATGCGTGCAGTCTGCAACTGCTCTGCCTTGCTCTGGACCGCCGCCAGCATAGAATGATCAAACATGCGGATGCCACCGCGGCCACCGGCTTTCAGGTCATTCAGCGCGGTATCGGCACATTTCATCAGTTCGGGAATTTCTCTGGCATCTTTGGGATACATCGAACAGCCAATGCTCATGCCGCAGTTAATGACCCGGCCGCTATAAGTAATGGGTGCATCCAGCAGTTTGGCAAACTTCTTGGCCAGTTCAATCAGCTGCTGTTCATTTTCAACCGAATGCACCACCACGGCAAACTCATCACCACCCAGGCGCGCAATACTGACCTGTTCTGAAATATATTTTTGAAAGCGTTTGGACAATACTTTTAATAAATGATCGCCGGCCTGATGGCCCAGGGTATCGTTAATATTTTTAAAATGATCCAGGTCAATCAGCATGACCCCAACCAATGTGCGGGTTTCTTTGGCGACCTGAATTGCCTGTTTGGTTTTTTTCCGGAAAGTTCGGCGGTTAATCAGCTTGGTCAGATCATCGACTTCACTGCTGAGTCTTAATTTATCTTCGGCAATTTTTTGCAAGGTCACATCACGCGACACACATAAAATACTGGTGGTTTCGCCGTGTTCGTTCAGCATTGGGATCAGCATATTGTCCCAGTATTTCACTTCATCCTGATTAATGCTCATACCCGGGAAACGGGAATTTTTGCCTTTAATCGCCTCACGAATGGCCTGCTGACCTTTTTCACGAGCTTCGGGTGGTAACAGGTCAAGCCATTTCATGCCGAAATTCTTTTCCCGCTCTTTGCCCAGCAACGCCTGGCAACCTGAACGGTTCATATGCGACAGCGAGCCATCCGGTTTGACAATCTTGATACAGTCAACACTGACATCCAGCATATGGGTGTGGGCACGTAAGGTATCTTTGGTTTCCCTATATTTCACTGCACTGTCATGAATATTGGTACAGCTGATCATCCACTGGTCACAACCCTCGAGCTGCTGCGAATTTCGGGCAATTAACAAAAACCAGTGATAGCGCTGCTGGCGATCCCGAATCCGGCATTCTTTTTCAAAACTCTGACCACTTTTTTGCGCACTTTCCCATAAAAAACACAGATGCTCGGCATCTTCCGGGTGAATGGCATTCAGCCAGCTTTGAGCAGTCAGGCTTTGCTCATCTGAAGCAAGATACTGTTTAAAATTAGAATTATATAGATGATGTCCGGCTGAACTAACCCAAATCAGTTGTGGCATCATTTCAATGGCGCGAATAAAGTCTTTCTGAAAAGGAGATTTCTCAAGTTTAGGCGTGACCTGTTTGGACTTGTCTTTTAATACCTCAAGCAGATTAATATGACTCATATCGCATTTTCCAAGTTATAGTGCCAATAAGATCACACTTCTATACAAATATGTATTATAAGAGCTATAAAAATTATTTTTAACCCACGGTAAATAAAAATACCCAGTTTTTGTATATTCTTTTTGTAATTAAAATGGCTTAAAAATATACAATTTTCTATGCATATTCCTGACTTTAAGCATGCAGCCTAGTTCTACTTTGTAGCGAGACTGGGCAATTTTGATAGAAAAAAGATATCAGTTGTGATGGTTTCTGTGAGTGCAGATACAAAAAAACACCGGGTCTAAGCCCGGTGTTTTTTAGATAAGGTCATTACGACTCGAAATGAATTACACTACGAATTGATTTACCTTCATGCATTAAGTCAAATGCTTCATTAATCTGTTCTAACGGCATGGTATGGGTAACAAAAGGCTCCAGCTGAATATCACCTTTCATGGCCTGCTCGACCATGCCTGGTAATTGTGAACGGCCTTTAACGCCACCAAATGCAGTGCCCATCCATTTACGGCCCGTCACCAATTGGAATGGGCGGGTCGAGATTTCTTTACCGGCACCAGCCACACCAATAATCACCGATTGGCCCCAGCCACGATGGGCACATTCCAGCGCGGAACGCATGACGTTGACATTGCCGATACATTCAAAGGAATGATCAACACCCCAACCGGTCATTTCAACAATCACTTCCTGAATTGGGCGCTCATAATCATTCGGGTTAATGCAGTCAGTCGCACCAAACTGTTTGGCCAGTTCAAATTTTTCCGGGTTGGTATCAATTGCAATAATACGGCCGGCTTTGGCCTGACGCGCACCTTGCACCACGGCCAGACCAATCCCGCCTAAACCAAACACGGCAACGCTGTCACCTTCCTGCACTTTGGCAGTGTTATGCACCGCGCCAATACCGGTGGTTACACCACAGCCCAACAAGCACACCTGTTCATGGTTGGCTTCCGGGTTAATTTTGGCCAGTGACACTTCGGCCACCACAGTATATTCACTGAAAGTTGAGCAGCCCATGTAATGATAAATGGGCTGACTATTATATGAAAAACGGGTGGTACCATCTGGCATCAAACCTTTACCCTGGGTAGCACGCACCGCCACGCACAGGTTGGTTTTGCCCGATTGACAGAACAGACATTCACCACATTCCGCGGTATACAGTGGAATCACATGATCACCCGGTTTAAGGCTGGTCACACCTTCACCGACTTCCACCACCACACCCGCGCCTTCATGACCCAACACGGCTGGAAACACCCCTTCAGGATCATCACCTGACAAGGTAAAGGCATCCGTATGACATACACCGGTATGACTAATTTTAACCAAGACTTCTCCAGCTTTTGGCGGAGCCACGTCTATTTCTACAATTTCAAGGGGTTGACCCGGACCAAATGCGACCGCAGCTCTTGATTTCATGAAATTGATCATCCTTTTGATACGTCTTTAACAGATGTCTTACAGTAACCGCTTTTTATCAACAGATTCAACCTATAACATCATGATAATCTATATGAATCAGTAAAAATTTACTTCATAAAAATGATGCCATTAAAATATTACAACATGATCTGGTTGTGCTGTCTGATTCTGGCATGTACCGGTTGTAATTCGCTTGAACAGAACTATGCTGCGCAGGATGCGCCAATTGAACCAGATTTTGAACACTGGATGCCGCGACCAGAGGCACAGGCACAACTACAACGCGGACAAACCGCCTATTTACCGCTGTATGACGGATTTATCAGTATTGCTTCACGTTTACATTTAATTCATAACGCCAAACATCATTTAGACCTGCAATATTACATCTGGACCGATGACGAAATTGGTCATTTAGTGCTGGCCGAATTACTCAAAGCCGCCGACCGCGGGGTACAGGTCCGGTTACTGATTGATGACCAGAATGGCACCCAACTGGACGATACCTTGCTGGCACTCAGCCATCATCCGAACTTTAAAATTCGCCTGTTTAATCCTTATAAATTCCGTCATTTTCGGGCACTGGATTATGCCTTCCGGATGCAGGCAGTGAATCACCGCATGCACAACAAACTGATTATTGCCGATGGCGCGATTGCCGTGACCGGTGGCCGCAATATCAGCCGGGAATATTTTGATGCCAGTGATGACTTTCAGTTTACCGATGTAGATATTCTCTTTGCCGGTAATGCGGTCAAAAAAGCCAACGATAATTTCCGTGCTTTCTGGAACCATGAACTGAGTTTTAATCTGGTCCAGCTGATGGACCAGAACAGCAATAAATACCATCGTAATAGCTTGACCTTGCTGCGGGAAAAATATGCCAGCCAGCAACTGGATGAACAGGAGGTGCAACGTCGGATCAGTTTTGCCGAGCAACAGGTGGCGCAGTATTTAAAACAGCGTTCCTATCATTGGGCCAAAGCGCATTTTGTGGCTGACCCGCCAGAAAAAATCCAGGGCAAAGCCAAAGATGAAGAGATGATTTACCATCAGATGATCCAAATTATGGGCACGCCCGATCAGCATCTGGAACTGGTGTCTGCCTATTTTATTCCGACTCAACGTGGTACGGATTATATGAGCCGTCTGGCAGAAAACGGCATTGATATCCGGGTTTTGACCAACTCGTATATGGCCAATGATGTACCGATTGTGCATGCCTTCTATCAGCAATACCGGCCGCAGCTATTGGCCAGTGGCATTCGACTGTATGAGTTCAAGCGTTATATTCAGCGCGAAGAACGTACCTGGTATGAAATTATTACCGGTAACGTGATTCCAGCCAAAGGCCGCAGTGCTTCCAGCCTGCATGCCAAATTCTTTGATATTGATGGCAAGGTATTTATTGGCTCTTTTAATTTTGATCCGCGCTCGGCTTTTTTAAATACCGAAGTCGGGCTGGTGCTGGAATCTGATGAACTCCAGGATGAAATTTCAGATTCATTGAATCAGTACCTGCCGCAAATTGCCTATGAACTAAGGTTAGATGAGAAAGGACAGATTATCTGGCTGGATTATCAAAAAGATGGTTCAGTGATTCAGCACAAGGTTGATCCGGAAACCACCAGTTTCCAGCGTTTTGTGATGAATTTAATGACCCATATCCCAATCGAGTGGATGATGTAATGACATCCACATTACAGTAAATATACATTGACCAAGATAATTAAATACGAGTTGCTCTATGGGTTTGCAGCAAACCCGATACCCGGAGAGATTGTGTGATCTCTCACTTCGTATTTATCGCCAGAAGGTTTTACTCTCCTGCTACATTACTTTAAAATTCACGCTTTATTTTTCTTCTTTTTTAGATCTCTCCCCATGCAATTTTTTGATTTAAGCCGTCAATTTAAATTAAGTGATATTCTCAGCCCGACTAAAACCCTGAATGAATTGGGCCAGCAAGAGTGGTTTCTGGCCAAAGTGCGGGTCGAACATGATTGCCTGTCCGACTCGGAGCAGCTTGAAGGTCAGGTAGTGTTGCAATCGAATGAGAATATTCAGCTGGAACTGGAATGGCTGATTCAGGACACCGGTTTTGAATTGCAGGTGTTGTTTAAGGGTGTAGAAACTGCGGCTGAACAGGAAACCTTGGTGATGGTCAAAGGTGCACAACTGGTGGATGATGCACAGCAACCGCTCTCAGCCCAAGCCCTCAGCTTATGGATTGATGGCACTTTATTACCGATGTTGCCGCAAATCCGCAAGGAAATTAAAGCCCGCCTGAATTTATGGGATTATGTGGAATACGGAGCTTAAGTCCTTTTATTCTGCTTTTACTGCTGAAACATGAAAAAAGAGCGAAGTTTTTCGCTCTTTTCTGAGCTGTGCTCGTCAGATTTCCTCTCGTTCTATTTTTAAATCCAATTTATGATGAATATGCAGTTGCGCTTTCACGCATAACAATAGTTCTGGTCTTTATTATGCTGGTTTTAACTATAAAATGAGTATAAAAATGAACAAGAATATGGATGCTCAAACCTGGGGGCAAATACGACAAGTGGTTGCGCAGGCGCAGCGCGCCAGTATGCACTGCTCCATCGCCAGTGTGAGTCCGGAAGGTATCCCGAATATCACCCCGATTGGCACCTTATTTTTAAATGACAGCTCTCCCACCGGTTTCTTTTTTGACACCTACTCTGCCACGCTGCAACCGCATCTCAAACATAATGCGCAGGCCTGTATTCAGGCCGTAAACAGTAGCCGCGGGTTCTGGCTAAAATCAATGATGTCAGGTCAATTTCGCACTTATCCGGGTGTGCGTTTATATGCTGAAATTGGTGAGTTACGCCCGGCCACTGCCGAGGAAATGCATCAGGTGCGCCGTAGAATTGCGCCGTTAAAATGGACACGCGGCAGCAAGCTGATCTGGTCGGATTTCACCCAGGTCCGGGAGGTGCATATTCATGCATTTAGATGGGTAGAATATCCATCAATGATGCCAAAGACATCCTCTCTTTTTTAAAGCAGGCCGACATCCTTAAACAGACCGCAATAAAGTTCAGCCTTTTTCTCCACCGCTAAGGGATAGGCGCGAGATGAAGATGGCATACGGTATAAATGCAGCTCTCGACCAGCAAAGATCGCCTGTGAAGATTGGCCAATTACCGGTTTCGGCGTGCCTTCCGGCATTGATTCCATCAAGGTATCAGTGGCTTTATCACCCGTGGTCATAATGTACTGGCACAGCGGCATTTGCTGGAGCAGCCGATTTAAATCGGTCGGGGTGTGAATATGCAGAAATTTATCTGAAGCATTGCCCTTTAAACGGCTGATCCGGTAGGCGGTATCAAACAGCGCAATACCGGTATCTTTTAAAAAATTTTGAATCAGTTCGAGCTGAAAGTTTTTATTCGGCAGGTCTAAAAAATAGTTTTTATCCTGAAAAAAGCAGATACCAAAAATCCGCCACATATCATTCTGATAATTCGGATAATAAAATTCCATTTTCCAGCGGTTTTTGGGCGGTGGAAAACTGCCCATCATCAGTAATTTGGCATTGGATGGTAAAAAAGGCTCAAAGGGATGGGTTTCAATTTCAAGATCATCAATCATAAGGCAGCAAACTCAATTCACTTTATTCATCTTAAGCCGTTGTTTAATTTTGAGTGTTACTTCTTTGCCCCATATTTGATAAATTTCTTTACTCGGATGAAAGCCATCTTTGGCCATTTCCAGTTGCATCTGCTGATATTGCGCAATGTCATATTCAATCCAGTCCATGTTTGGCTGCTTTTGAATAAATTTATGCAGTTCACGGTTCATCTGCTTGGCATATTGGCCAAACAGCCACGCCAGCGGATTCGGTAAAGCCGGGAAAAGTTGCATCGGTGGTACACCTGCTGCAAGGATGAGCTGTGGCTGGAATTTAGCTGCAATCAGCTGATACAACTGCGCCTGCTTTTGAATCCAGATATCGGCTGGCATCAATTTGGTGACATCATTCACCCCGACCAAGGTGACCACTACATCAAATTTTTCGCTGTCTAGCTGCTGAACGCTTTGAATGACCTGCCCCGTGGTATTGCCTGTTTTGGCATGCAGTTCCCAGCTGACCTGAAATTCGGAAGTAAGTCCGGCCAGAATCGCGCCGAGCAAGGCATCTTCCTGATGGCTGACGCCAACGCCGGCAGCGGCTGAATCCCCCAGAATCAAAATGGATAAGGCCTGTCCCTGACCGCTCGTGCCTTCACGTTCGCCTTCTGGCTCTGCCAGTCTTAAGGTATTTTTCTTGACCCGGCGGCCCTGGATAATCAGGGCGGGAATTAAACCCAAGGTTGCAAGCTTCAGAAACATCGCGTTGTCGATCATCTTCAAAAAAATCGGGCCTATTTTAACCAAAATAAGCCCTCTATTTTTATCTTTCTATGAAATATTTTTAAATTTTCAAATATTTAAAACAAACATTTAAAATAAAAAGTGAAAAGCGCCAAATGGAACTTTTCACTTGATATTAATATGAATTAACCGAGCTTATTGACCAGTTTTAACGGTAAGACTTTCATGGCCAAGCCCAGCGGCAACCATGGCCATTTCGGTACATAGGCTTTTACCGGTGCTTTTTCAATTTCTGCGGCCAGTAAGCGTGAACCGGTTTGCTCATCCACTTCAAATGGTAGTTTTTTCGCGCCTTCGTTAATTTCGGTACGGATATAGCCCGGGAAAATGGTGGTGACTTTAATTGGCGTATCAATCAGCTCGGCACGGATGCCTTCGGCCAGATGCGCAACACCAGCTTTACTGGCGCCATACGCAGTCAGATGTTTTGGCATACCACGCATTGCACTCATGGATGAAATCATCACCAGATGGCCAGAGTTTTGGGCACGGAAAATTTCTACCGCAGCTTCACATTGTGCCAGCGCTGAAATAAAGTTGGTTTCAACCGTGGCGCGGTTAATCGCAAAGTTGCCTTTACCGATCCGGCGGCCTTCACCAACCCCGGCATTGACAATAATCCGGTCAATCGTGCCCAGTTCTTCCTTAAAAGCACGAAACACCTCAAATACCTGATCATAATTGGTCACATCTAAGGTTTTTGCGGCCACGCTCACGCCGTACTTGCTTTCCAGTTCGTGTTTTAAGCTTTCCAGACGTTCCATACGACGCGCACAAATGGCCAGGTTATAGCCTTTTTGTGCAAATTCGCGGGCCATACCGGCACCAATGCCGGAACTTGCGCCGGTAATTAAAATTGTTTTGGTCATCTGTCTATTCCTTGATTAAATCCAGGTTAATAATTCTGGATGTTGTGCTTTTATAAAATGATGTTCATTCAGACTTAACAATTGCGGCTCATTACCAACCAGACGCAAGGTGGTCATGCTGGTATTGGCGATGGCCCAGTTCAGTGCAAAAGTCCGGTTAGGATTCAGTTCCAGAATTTTTCCAGCCGCAACCGAAATGACCCCGCCCGAAGTAAACACAATCGCGTAACGCGGTTTGGTTTTGGCCAGTTCATCACACAGGTTTTGCAAGGCCGTTTCGACCCGAGCCTTGAAATGCGGCCAGGATTCTTCATATTCATGGTGATATTCACCACCGGTCCAACGCTCAATGGCACCTTCAAA
The DNA here is from genome assembly GCF_013418255.1 of Acinetobacter sp. YH12155. Classification (NCBI taxonomy): domain Bacteria; kingdom Pseudomonadati; phylum Pseudomonadota; class Gammaproteobacteria; order Moraxellales; family Moraxellaceae; genus Acinetobacter; species Acinetobacter sp. YH12155. The sequence continues at coordinate 29,928 of NZ_VPCK01000002.1, read as the reverse complement.
AATTTTTGCCAGATACGCCCGCGGATTAAGCTCTTTGGCTACATCGGCCTTTAATAAATGCGGTTCATTAAAACGCGGTTCGTATTGGGCAAACACCTGCTGATGGTTAAACTCGTTCCAGTCCGGATTAGTGACCAGATGAGCTTCAGGGAAACATTCGGCCAGAGCGATCTGTGCGGTCTGCTGATGGCGCTGCATGGAGCCAGCCACCACATAGGGCTCTTCTTTTAAGATGTTATCAAAATACTGACCCAACAGTTTGGCCTGCAATTCCCCATTCGGCGAAAGCTGGTCATAGCTTTCTGCACCAAACGAAGCCTGACCATGACGGATTAAATAAATAGTCGTCATTTCGGCAGCTCCTTAAATTTGGCCATATATTTTTGTGCCAGCTCATTGGCTTCAATTTTTTGCAGCCCAATCAGTTTTAAGGCGCGGATATGCAAGGCATGAATCACAATCCAGAAATCTTTAAAGGCCGGATTATTGGTCTGTTTATGATAATAACGGTAGTAAATCTGCTGCGCGATCACTGCCAGACGGAAAATCCCGAACACTTCATAGAAAGTCCAGTTTTCCGGTTGCAGGCCGGTTTTTTCCAGATAGTAATCGACCACCTGTTTACGGGTGAACATGCCTTTTAAATGGGTCGGCTGACGGCGGGTGGCTTTAAAAATCTGGTTATCGGTGTCTTCTACCCAGTAGGCCAAAGCCGAACCAAGATCCATCAGCGGATCGCCCAGAGTTGCCATTTCCCAGTCCAGCACGCCAATCACTTCGGTTGGACGCTGCGGATTTAAAATCACATTATCAAAACGCCAGTCATTGTGAATAATACAGGTGGTGGAATCTGCCGGAATATTCTCGTGCAGCCATTTACGCACATATTTAAATGATGGCACATTCAGGGTTTTGGCTTTTTCATAGCGACTGTCCCAGCCTTCTACCTGACGACGGCAATAACCCTCACCTTTACCGAGTTTTTCCAGTTCAGTGCCCTGATACGGCACCTGATGCAGCTCGATTAATTTATCAATCACATTAATGCACAGTTCCTGAACCTGGGTTTCATCAAAGTTCAGTTCTGGCGGCAGTTTGGCCCGCGGGATAATACCTTCCACGCGCTGCATGATATAAAAATCACAGCCAATCACCGATTCATCCTGACACAGCGCCACCATCTGCGGTAATACCGGATAATACGGTGCCAGATTTTTTTGTACATGATATTCACGCGCCATGTCATGCGCAGATTTGGCTTTGGTGCCTTTAGGTGGGCGACGTAAAATTAAATCGGCATTGCGATAGTTCAGACGATAGGTCCAGTTAGAGGCACCGCCTGAATATTGGGTCACTTCAACGGGTTCCTGAACATCAACCCCTTGCGCCTTTAACCACTGGCTTACCGCCTGAATATCCAGTTCCTCGCCTTCACGAACCTGACCGCCAACATCAATCACTGACATGTTATTTTCCTGATTTTTCACTTTTTTAGGTCTTGCTCTATTAGAGCATTTTCAGCTGTAAAGACCCACACTGTTTCTGGTGTTTTGCCACTTATTTTTTACGACGGGTACTGTAGCCACGTTTGGCCAGTTCCAGTTTGGCAATCATGCCTTTATGCACTTCATCGGGACCATCGGCCAAACGTAAGGCACGCGCCTGGGCAAAGAAACCGGTCAATGGCGTATCGCGGGACAGCCCGGCACCGCCGTGGATTTGCATGGCCATATCCACCACTTTTTCCAGCACGCTTGGCGCCACCACTTTAATGGCAGAAATTTCTGTTAAGGCGGCCATATTGCCTAAAGTATCCATTTTATAGGCAGCATAAAGTGTTAACAGGCGTGCCTGATCAATTGCCACACGCGCTTCGGCCACACGCTCCAAATTGCCACCGAGTTTCAGGATTTCCTTGCCAAAGGCAGTCCGGTTCATGCCGCGGTCAATCATCAGTTCCAGTGATTTTTCTGCCGCACCGATACAACGCATACAGTGATGAATCCGGCCGGGTCCTAAACGGCCCTGGGCAATTTCAAAACCTTGGCCGGCACCGCCAATAAAATTGGCCACTGGCACGCGGACATTGTCAAAGCTGACTTCACCATGCCCATGCGGCGCATCGTAATCGCCAAACACCGGTAACATACGTTCAATTTTTACCCCTGCGGTATCAACCGGGACCAGCACCATTGAATGTTGATGATGACGGTCTTTGCTTTCGTCCGGGGTATGCGCCATAAAAATAATGATTTTGGCATTCGGATCGCCCAGACCCGATGACCACCATTTACGCCCGTTCAGGACAATCTCATCACCATCTACCACCGCCGTGGCCTGCATATTGGTCGCATCAGAAGAGGCGACTGCCGGTTCAGTCATACAAAACACCGAGCGGATTTTGCCTTCAAGCAGCGGCATCAGCCATTGCTGTTTTTGCTGTTCTGAACCATAACGCCATAACACTTCCATGTTGCCGCTATCTGGCGCGTTACAGTTAAATACGGTCGGGGCAATCAGGCTACGGCCAGACAGTTCGGCAATATGTGCATATTCCTGCACTGACAGGCCCTGTCCTAATTCAGGACAAGGTAAAAACATATTCCACAGTCCGGCGGCTCTGGCCTTGGCTTTTAAACTTTCTAATTGCGCCGGCCACTGCCATTGCGTCCAGTCACCGCCCTGATTCAGTTCATGCACCTGCTGCCAAAAGTCGGCCTCAATTGGTTCAATTTCTGTTTGAATAAACTGTTGGGTTCTTTCGAGATAATCCTGTGCGCGTGCTGACAATTCAAACATGACTGTAGCTTCCTCAATCTGTTGTTATATTGGCTTTACAACACCTTAACCTAAAAATTATTATGCATGAAATGATTTTATTGAATTAAGCACTATGCACAATATTCATAATAATAGCCCAATGGATCTGGGTACTTTTCATCGTATTGATATTAATTTATACCCGCTATTTATTGCGATTTTTGAACAAAAAAATATTTCCAAAGCGGCGCAGCTCTTATGTATCAGCCAGTCGGCGACCAGTCACGCTTTACAAAGGCTTAGGTTACAGTTACAGGATGATCTGTTTATTCGCACCGGCCATCAGATGTTACCAACGCCGTTTGCCGAGCAGATTTATCCGACCATTAAAACTGCACTGCTGTCTATTCAGCATATTGCCCGGCAAAAACAGCAGTTTGAACCGGCGATGGTACATACCCTGAAAATTGCCATACATGATGAAATTGAACCGATTATTTTTCCCAAACTGGTGCAGCATTTTCAGCAGCTGAATCTGGAGATTCAGTTTTTAAGCAGCAAGCTAGACCGTAAAACCATGATCAATGATCTGGCGACCCAGCAAATTGATTTTGTGATTGATCTGGAACACAACCTGGGCGATAAAATCCAGTTTCAGGCGCTGGTACAAGACCGTTTCGTGGTTTGTAGCCAGCGTTCATCCATAGATAAAGAATTATATTTGTCTGCGCCGCATATTGGTGTTTCTTCACGCCGTAGTGGCTTGTTGCTGGAAGATATTTATTTAAAGCGCAATCAGCTGTCGCGAACCCTGTTATTACGCTGTCAGCATTATTCCACTGCCCTGCAAATTCTGGCGCAGCATGACACGGCGATGCTGACCATTCCGGAAAGTATTTTGCGGCATTTACATATTGACCCGAAGCTACATATTTTTGAATCGCCTGTAGACCTGCCGCAAATTGATTTGGGGATGTTCTGGTATAAGGAGATGCAAGAGAATGCACGTCATGCATTTTTAAGAGCGGAAATTTCTAAAATTTTTGCTTAGGCTATTTCAGTAGATTAATCTTAATTATGCTTAGGCTATTTTAAATGAAGTCAGAAAATTTACTTAGGCTATTTAGATCACTCAAATTTAAGGTTCTTGATTGTCATCAAATCCCCAATATCGCTCAATCCCTTGCCAAATCAGGTATTGCAGCGTAGCTGATTTGTTAAAAACCGGCTGATTGGTGATTTAATCGACCAGCGAATTGCGCCATTTCTTTTACACTAGCACTTTTATTTTTCACGGTTTACAGCTGACTGGCCTGATCTGTTCAGCTGAATTGAAAGTGTCTATGTTGACTGAACTCTCCCCTTTCTGGCTGCTGGCATTGGCCGCTGGATGCTGTCTTGTTGCGTTTATTCTGTTGGGTAAAATTTCCCGCTTTGTGCAGCAACTGTTTCGACCTTTTAAAAAAGGCAAAACCTATTGGGCGCGGGTCACTGCAGTCAGCGATGGCGATACCCTCACCCTATACCGTTTTAATTTAAGACGTTCAGAAACCCGTATCCGCTTTGCCTATATTGATGCGCCAGAATCGAGCCAAAGTTATGGTCCGGAAACCCGGCGTCTGGTCAAAACTATGCTGCACCAGAAGGTGGTGCGAGTCAAAATTACCGATATTGATCGCTATGGCCGCCATGTCGGGGTGATTTATCGCTACCGTAAAAATGTCAATGAAGAACTGGTCAAACGTGGCGCCGCCTGGGTCTATGAAGATTATATTCGTGATCGCAAGCAGCTGGCGCATATGCGTGCCTTACAGACTCAGGCCAGAGCACGGAAAAAAGGCCTCTGGAAAAGTAGCCGCCCGGTGCGGCCAAGTGTCTATCGCAAACAGAACCGTAAATAAAATGCTCAGGTGGATTTTTAAAGTCCGAAGATGATTCAGCTTAATAAGCCCATTGCACCAGCAAACGAAAAGCCCCGGCAATCAGCGCCAAAGCCACAAAGCCGGCCAGCCAGAGACCAATAAACCACAGCAGCTGTGTACGTTTCATTGCGGCTCCTTGATGACTAAGGGAATAACTGACCTATAATGATGTGCTTCATGTCGATTTTCTTTAATGATAGCCATCATCCCCGACCCGGACTTTATGGCGAAAAATCCAATAGGACATCGCGCTATACCCTAGAATAATCGGAATTAAAATCAGCGCTCCAATGAGAGTAAAACGCTGACTGCTTTCCGGTGCAGCAGCCTGCCAGAAGCTGACCGAGGGCGGAATAATATAAGGCCATAAGCTGATTAAAAAACCGCTATAGGCCAGAAATACCAAGGCCAGCGTATACAAAAATGGGCGAAACTGTTGCTGTTGCCGGCAGGCTTTTAAAGCCAGATAAGTAAAGATCAGCACCAGTATCGGCACCGGAGAGAAATACAGCAGCTGCGGCAGACTAAACCAGCGCTCGGCAATGTGCGGCTGGGTTATCGGGGTATAAATACTGACGGCTGCTAAAACAATCAATAGGCCGGTCAGCATCTTCGGCATTAAACGGTACATACGCTGCTGTAGCGCCTGATCGGTTTTAAAAATAAGCCAGCCACAACCTAAAGTGGCGTACAACATTACCACGCCAGCACCAGTAAACAGGCTAAACGGCGTTAACCAGTCCAAGCCATGGCCCGCATATACCCCCTGCTCGGTACGAATACCCTGAATATAAGCGCCCAAAATTACGCCTTGTAAAAAGCTGCTAAAAACAGAGCCACCAATAAAGGCTTTATCCCACCAATGTTTGCTGCTGTTGGCCTTAAAACGGAACTCAAAGGCAACACCGCGAAAAATTAAGGCAATCACCATTAAAATGACCGGTAAATACAGGGCTGAAAGCACCGTGGCATAGGCCAAGGGAAAAGCAGCAAACAGGCTGGCGCCTCCCAGCACCATCCAGGTTTCATTGCCATCCCAAATTGGCGCGACGGTATTCATCATCACATCCCGCTCTGCCTGCTCGGGAAAAAATGGAAATAAAATCCCGATGCCCAAATCAAAGCCATCTAACACCACATACATCAGCACCGCGAAGGCAATAATCCCGATCCACAGCAAAGATAAATCCATCATGGCTCCTGCTCCTGTTTGGGGCGCTCGGCGGGCGGGTTAAGCCGCTCGGTGACACTGCTTAACGGCCGTCTGGAGGCTTGAGTAAGCTCAGCATCAGAGGCTGATGATGGCGCTGAATGAATCAGTTCCGGCCCTTTGTGCATCAGTCTGAGCATGTAATAAATGCCCATCCCAAACACCACAAAATACACCAGTACAAAAATCATCAAACTCAGGCCAACCTGCTCTGCAGACACCGGCGATAAGGCATCTTCGGTACGTAACACCCCATAGACCACCCACGGCTGGCGGCCGACTTCTGTGGTAAACCAGCCGGCCAATAAGGCAATAAAACCAGAGGGCCCCATCCACACAAAACGCTGAAAACGACGATGTTCATATAAACGCTGTCGTTTACGTAGCCACAATCCCCATAGCGCCAGAATCAGCATCAGCACGCCTAAGCCGACCATAATCCGGAAACTCCAGAACACAATGGTCGAATTGGGCCGATCTTCCGGGGCAAATTCTTTTAAACCGGTCACGGTGCCATCCAGCGAATGGGTCAGAATTACGCTGCCCAAGTTGGGAATCGCCAGCACATATTTGGTTTCTTCGGCCTGCATATCTGGAATACCAAACAGATACAGCGGCATGCCTTTCTCATGATTGGTATTCCAATGCCCTTCCATCGCTGCCAGTTTGGCTGGTTGATGTTGCAGGGTATTCAAGCCATGTAAATCGCCCACCAGCACCTGTAAGGGAGTTAAGATCAGCATCAGCCACAGGGCCATCGAAAACGAGGTTTTTACCAGTGCATCCCGACGGCCTTTAAGTAAATGCCAGGCAGCCGTGGCAGCCACCAGCAAAGCAGAGACCAAAAAGGCGGCAATAGCCATATGCGCCAGCCGATACAGGAATGACGGATTAAAGACAATGGCCCACCAGTCCTGTGGCACCAGAATGCCATTTTCGATGCTGAAACCTTGCGGAGTTTGCATCCAGCTATTGGCTGATAAAATCCAGAACATGGAAATACAGGTGCCAATTGCGACCATTAAAGTCGAGAAAAAATGCGCTTTGGGTCCTACCCGTCCCCAGCCAAACAGCATAATGCCAAGAAAACCCGCTTCCAAAAAGAAAGCGGTGAGCACTTCATAGGCCAATAATGGTCCGGTGACACTGCCGGCGATACGGGAAAATTCACTCCAGTTGGTGCCAAACTGATAGCTCATGACAATGCCAGAAACCACCCCCATGGCAAAGGCGACCGCAAAAATCTTGACCCAGAATTTAAATAGGTCCTGATAAATCGGATTACGACTGCGTAACCAGCGCCATTCCAGAATCGCCAGAAAACTGGCCAGACCAATGGAAATGGCCGGAAAAATGATATGAAACGAAACTGTAAAGGCAAACTGAATCCGGGCCAGTTCCAGCGCGGTAAAACCGAGGGTCATCATGCCACCTTTCAAAAGGTCGAGCTGCGCTCAGGGTGTAGAGTTTTAAATATAGCGTTTTGAATTTTTCTCATCGCGCTTCAGCATAGGACGAAGTTGTATAGGCCTTGTGTAGGCTTTTGATCAAGAATCTTTAAGCGAGTAATTTCTGCAACTGATGAGTTTTTTTGGAAGATAGAAGCGCTGATTTTTTATTCTTGCGGTTTATCAGCTGGATAGACAGGACTGGATGAGAGGAATTTTTGTAGTTCAGTTGATTGACCTTAACGCTGCTTAACAAATCTATAGCAATACACGTTGCCCCCTCATCTTTTATCATCTGTTTTTTGAATCCTTCGCTGGCTTCCCTACTTGAAAAAAATTCCGAACAGGCGTACATTGACTTTGTTTTAGTTACCCTGGTTAACTATTTTTTTTATGCCAAGCTCTCCCTTAAAATTTCGTACCGCCTTATTACGCTGCGCACGTCTGTTCAGCGATGAAGTTAATACTCTGTTATTGCCGCATCAGCTTAATTATTCCTTGTGGCAGGTGTTATATGTCATTCATTTAAAACAGCAATGCACCCAGGTAGATATTGCCGCCTATTTAAAGGTGTCCAAACCGAGCATCACCAAACGTATCCGGGTGTTGCTGGACTTAGGTTTAATTCAGCAACTTGAAAGTAGTGATAAACGGCAGAAATGCCTGACTTTTAGCTCTCACGGGCAGGAACTTTTCAAGCATTGTTCCACCCAGATTGATCAGTTTGAACAACAGCTGCTGCAGTCTTTTACAGTTACGGACATCGCCCATACCCGCGAGATCCTTAATCAGCTGAGTGAACAGTTACAACCGACCCTACAAGGTGAAGACAAATGAGTTCAGCACAAGCACCGCTATGGACCAGAAACTTTATCCTGGTCGGCCTGATCAATTTTCAACTGGTACTGATTTTTTATCTATTGGTGATTGTGATTGTCGGTTATGCCGTGGCGGAATTAAATGCCAGCATTGCCGAAGCCGGTTTAATTTCAGGACTGTTTATTGTCGGCACCTTATTTGGCCGTCTGCTGATTGGCAAATGCCTACAGCGTTTCGGTTATCGTAGCACCCTGCTTTTTGGGCTGGCCGGTTTCTTGCTGCTTTCCTTAGGCTATTTTATAGAGATGGGGGTGACTGCCCTGCTCGGCATCCGTTTTATTCATGGCTTTATGATGGGAGTCGCCTCTACCGTACTCGGCACAGTCATCGCACAAACTCTGCCGCCCACCCGCCGTGGTGAAGGTATTGGCTATTACAGCATGAGCAGCACCCTGGGTACGGCGATTGGTCCTTTTGTCGCGATCTGGATGATGCTGCACACCAGTTATCAGACGATTTTTAGCTTATCCAGTGTCTTGGCGCTGGGCTGTCTGGTAGTGGCCTGTTTTATCCGGATGCCGAACCTGGCGCAGCCTAAACCTGCAGCCACCGCGACAGCAGGCAAAGGTTTTGGCTTCTGGACCCAGTATCTGGAAAAGAATGCGCTGCCCATTTCCCTGATTATGCTGTTTGCTTCCATCTGTTATTCCGGCGTGCTGTCATTTATTAACTTTTACGCCAAGGAAATTGATCTGGTCGAAGCCGCGTCCTTATTCTTTTTGATGTATGCCATCGCCATTTTGTTTTCGCGTCCATTTACCGGGCGGCTTATGGATCGTAAAGGTGAAAATATCATTATGTATCCGGCCTTTATTGTAATGGCGATTGCCCTGTTTCTGCTGAGTCAGGCGCATAACTCCAGTATATTACTACTTTGCGCCGGTTTGCTCGGTCTGGGCTATGGCAATATTCAATCAGTCTGTCAGACCATTGCGGTCAAAAGTACCTCACTGGAACGCATGGGACTGGCGACCTCGACCTATTTTATCTGTCTGGATGCCGGGCTGGGCTTCGGGCCGTATTTGATCGGAATCGCGCTGAAATCGGTCAGCTATGCGCAGATGTATTTCTATAGTGCCATCGCCGCGCTGCTGTGTTTAGGCCTGTATTATCTGCTGCATGGTCGTCATGCTCATCAGATGCAGCCACAGTTATCACGCTAACGCAAGCAACACGCTTAAAACCGCCGGCCAAAGCGCTGGCGGTATTCCATTGGGGTCAGGCCGGTTTTCTTACGAAATAAACGCCGGAATGAGCTCGGATCTTCATAGCCCACCATTTGCATAATCCGGTCAATCGGCTGCTCGGTTTCTTCCAGCCGTTTTTGCACAGCTTCAATACGAATAGCCTGCATATACTGATTCGGCGCCACATCTAACACTGCTTTAAAACGGCGAATGAGCGTGCGCGGGCTGATATTAAAGCGCGCCGCCACATCTTCCATATTCAAGTTTTCACTAAAATGCTGCTCCAGCCAATGCTGGATTTCTTTTACCAAACCATCCTGATGTGGCTTGCTCATACGCATCAAGGAATAGGACAACTGGTTGTCACGGCGAAAATCCAGCACAAAGGATTTGGCCGTCTGAATGGCAATTTCAAAGCCATAAAAGCGTTCAATTAAATGCAGGCCCAAATCGAACCAGGCCAACCCGCCACCGGCACAATAGACATGATCGGACTGGGTAATCAGGCGATCCGCCTGTAAATGGACTTCTGGATAGCGCTGCTGGAACAGATCTTTAAAACCCCAATGCGTGGTGGCGCTGCGGCCCTTTAAAATTCCGGCTTCTGCCAGAAAAAAATTCCCGGTACAGTTTCCGGCAATCAGGCATTGGGCTTGATCGGCCTGTTGCAGAACATTCATGAGCAACTGATTTTTTTCCAGAATCTGCTCGATGGAACCGGCCAAAGTCGGAATCACCAGCAAATCGGCCTGCTGGATTTCACTATAGGCCAGATGCGCCTCAATGCGTAAACCATTACTGCATTGCACCGTTTTTCCCTGTGGCGAGGCAATCTGCACCTGAAACAAACGCTGGATGTCCTGTTTCTGAATCCGGTTCCAGCTAATGCCGGCCAGACTGAATAAATCGGCCACACCGGTTATGGCCGAGGCCAGTGCACCATCATAGGCCAGAATAAAAACCTGCTTCATGCTTTCTTCCCAAATGTCGTTTTTAGCTCCTTGAGTGTCATTATTGACAATTTATCTGCCAATACAAGTCTTGTTAAGCTAGTGACAATCAATAAAAACAGGTAACGGCATCCCATGACCGCACTCATCAATCAAAAAGATCTGGATTTTTTACTCTATCAGGTATTTTCAGCAGAACAGCTGACCCAGCTGGAACGTTATCAGGAACATGACAAAGCCACCTTCGATAGTATTTTAGATACGGCGCGCGGCATTGCAGCAGACTATTTTGCCCCGCACAATGCCAAAGGTGATGCGCAAGAACCGCATTTTGATGGTACACAGGTACATACCATTGCCGAAGTGAAACAGGCCTGGCAACAGTTTGCCCAGGCCGGTCTGTTATGTGCCCAGCATGATTATGATCAGGGCGGTATGCAGCTTCCCACACTGATTAATATGGCTGCCAATGCCTATTTTATGTCGGCCAATCCTGCCACCGTGGCTTATTCGTTTTTAACCGCCGCCGCAGCGAATCTGATTCAGGCCTTCGGTACCGAGCAGCAGAAACAGACCTTTGTCCCGTCGATGTTCAATGGCCGCTTTTCCGGCACCATGGCCATGACCGAGCCGAATGTCGGTTCCTCTCTGGGTGATCTGACCACCAAAGCCATTCCACAAGCTGATGGCAGCTACAAAATTAAAGGCCAGAAAATGTTTATTTCTGGGGGTGATCAGGACATTACTGAAAATATTGTGCATCTGGTGCTGGCGCGGATTCAGGATGCGCCACAAGGTGTCAAAGGCATTTCCCTGTTTATTGTGCCGAAATTCCTGACCAATGAAGATGGCACGCTGGGTGAACGCAATGATGTCAAACTGGCTGGCCTGTTACATAAAATGGGCTATCGCGGGACAACATCGACTGTGCTGAATTTTGGTGAAAATAACCAATGCTTAGGCTATTTGATTGGTGAAGCTAGTCAGGGCCTGAAATATATGTTCAAAATGATGAACGAGGCGCGTGTCGGTGTCGGACTGGGCGCCGCAATGATTGGTTATCGCGGTTATTTGGAGTCGCTGGAATATGCCAGAAACCGTCCGCAAGGCCGACTGGCCAGTGAAAAAAATAGCGACAGCAAACCGGTCAATATTATTGAACATAGCGATGTGAAACGGATGTTGTTAGCGCAAAAGGCCTATGTAGAAGGAGCTTTGGCATTGTGCCTGTTTGCCGCACGACTGATTGATGAACATCAGGCGGGTGGCTCGGAAGATAGCGCCATTCTGCTCGATCTGATTACACCTGTGGTCAAGTCCTTCCCGTCTGCCTATGGCCCGAAAGCCAATGATCTGGCAATTCAGGTGCTCGGTGGTGCCGGCTATACCCGTGATTATCCGGTAGAACAGTATTATCGGGATAACCGCTTAAATCCGATTCATGAAGGCACTTTTGGTATTCAGTCACTGGATTTACTCGGGCGTAAATTATGGCAGCACAATGGCAAAGGCTTAAATCTGCTAATGCAACGCATCAACACCACGCTGGAACAGATTCAGCATCCGGCCATTCTGGATCTGTCTAGCAAATTCTGCAAACATTTGGCTACGGTACAAAGCACCACACAAAAACTGGGACAGGCGCTTATGCAAGGTCAAACCAATGAGGCTTTGGCCAATTCTGCCCTGTATTTAGATATGATGGCTAAAGTGATTATTTCCTGGTTATGGCTGGATATGGCCAACAAGGCGCAACAGCAGTTTGGCCAGTCTGAGTTGGCAGAAGATCAGCAATTTTTAGCAGGCAAGTTGCAAGCGGCGCGCTATTTCATTCGCTGGGAATTACCGGAAATTGAACATCAGGCCAAATTACTGAGTGAATTTGATGATACTTGCCTGTCGATGCACAGCGACTGGTTTTAAAACCGGATGATGGAAAGCAGGTTTTAAATATCTACCTTCTAAAGAAAATCCCCATGTAGTTTATTACATGGGGATTTTTTATATACTTCTAGAATGCAGATGCCGTTTAGAATTGTGCATTCAAGACATTGGCCGCCACTTTACCCTGCCACAATTCACGTAGGGTCGGTAAATAGAATTTTTCACCCAGCTCGACCAGCTCGGCATCAATTTGTGCATGAACTTCATGCATAAACAGATAGTCCAGCTCTACCGTCGCCAATTGGCTTTGTGATTTTTTATAGTCCTGACGTTTTTGCTGTGCTTGCTTCACCAAACGGTCTGCAAAAGCGCGATCTTTATATTTCGCAATAGCATTTAAACGCAGCTCAATCAGGCCCCAACCACTGAGCAGCAATTTAAACAGTTCCAGATCTGCCGTGGTTGATTCCCAGGTCATGTCTTCCAGGTTTTCATTTTCAGGCAGCACCGGCAGCAGCAGCTCCATCACACTTGGGAAAATTTTCTTAAAATTTAAAATAAATTTAACAGGATGCTCACCCGGATAATCGGTAAATTGCACCTTTTTCTGAACATCCGTTAAATAGATATCAAGCATTGAAAATTTTCCTAGATAGATTGCTGTTTTACAAAGCTTTATTTCTTAGCTTGTAAAACTGTAATAAAAAACGAATCGCATTTTAGCAATTATGACATCTTATTCAATGTTATTTAAGCCATGTGTCTACATGAGGACAGCTTTAGCTCTAAAATTCTTCAATCTGGAAAGATGACTTTAAACGGTTCGAAGGCTTTTAACTTTTTAAAAACTTTGATTCGGGGCTAGTAGATGGTTCTTTTCTTTATTGGGTTCTTGAGTTTGAATCTTATATTAATCAACATCTAGTTAGTAGTTAGTAGTTCAATAAGCACGAACACTCCATATTAAAATGACACACTGTTTGCCTTCAATGCACTCTCATCTATTATGCTGAGATATCTCAGACTTAAAAAATAACGATGCTTTTTCTTATTGCGATCCTATTTTTAGTTTTTATTCTCTATTACTACAGGCTTGATCAGGCCAGCGCGACGAGCAGCGAGTTTGTATTAATCATCCTCTGCATCGTGAACGCCTGGCGTGTGTTGACTTAAGCATCGAGTAAGCATCAAAAAAACCTTCTCACCTCCCAGCGATCACAACACTGCGTATAGCGTGACCCTCTAGTTATACCTATATTTTTTCCTTTCACAAGCGGTTCATAGTACAGGTATATCATCACGGGATTAAAAAAATTAATGTGAGATGTATCGTGAAATACGGAATTTTAATTGTTCTACTGTTAAGCTGTGTAGTCAGCAGTGGCCTGAGTTTCTGGGTTGGATTCAAGGCAGATGATTCATTATTATTGATCATTGGCGGACTGCTCATTTTTGCATCAATCTTGATTGCCCTTGAAATTAAAAAAGTCAAAAAAGATCCGCTCTAAGCCAAGCCGGCAATTTTTCTATGCTCTATGGATGCGGGTATAGCGCCTATTCACGCTCTTTTAGACAATCCTGACAGCGCCGAATTTCTTCATCATCACCCGTGTATTCGACTTCAGTTGCGCCATGAAAGCTAAACAGACAAAGAAGGAACTGGATCATAATATTCTACTCTTAATAATCTGCCTCCTGTTCTGGAGGACGGCGTTGGGAGAAAATCAAAAGTTAGCCCTGATACAAATTTTATATAAATAGAAATTTTACAAGTTGTCATAATATGACATTCATAAAAATTAACATTCATTTAAATTATCTCATTTCGATAATCTAAATAAAAAATTACCCACTAAACCCAGAAGTCCTGAATAACGACTTTGTGGATGCTTTCATCGAAATCCGTATTGGATAGATTTAAGTTTTTGTTCTTAATATTGATATAACAATAACTTGCTGCAAGTCCTACACCAATCAAAGCTAATAGTTTCATTGCTCACCTTACCTATTGGAAGATCTGGATTTAAACTATCATTCAAATTTGTAGCTTTCACATTCAATTTTGATCATTTTTTGTACAGATTGTAATTTCCGGAGCAATGTATAAAGCCATAAAAAAGCCCACCAGTGGGTTGAGCTTTTTAGGTCTTGACCAAGAGAAAGAAGCAATAGGGATGAGCGCTGTTAATACTCTTGATCTAAACCATTGCTACACGTTTCATTCTCTTCTTCATCGAGCAGGTAGTCGATTTCAGTCACCTCATGCAGGCCAAATAAAGTGAATAGAAGATGGAGCATAATTTTTCTCCTCAAAAAAATGCCTCCCTAGAGGAGGAGGCAGTAAAAAAAAAGAAACTACAGCGATAGATTCTGCTGAAAATTATATATAAATTTATAATTTATATATTTGCATAATATTACATATTTTATGCCAAAAATTAGCCAACCCAAGCCGTTTTAAATGAATTATTAATAGAAAATTATTATAATTTTAAGATAAGTTTAATAGTATTCAAAACTCGGAGGCATCCTCAACCTCGAATCGACTGCCTCGCTGTCATTGTAAAGTGCAATTTAAGAAAAACCACCCAAACCCAATATTCAACGCATAGTTGTTAAACCGGAGTTGAGCTATACTGCAAACCTAATGACAAAGCTGGTTTTGTGAACCTAATCTCTTCTTATAAAAAACATAAATTCACTTTTACCGAAGATAATCTCTTTATGAAAAATATTATCCTTCCACTATTCATATCTTTTACAACACTCAGTTTAACAACTGCCTGTAACAGTCCTTCTAATAATTATATTGAGAACACTTCTGGTTCAAAAGCTAGTCCAGAACTCAGTTCTGAAAGTAAACTCATTATCGAAGAATACAACTCTATAATTTTAGAATTTCAAAATATTGATGATGAAACAGAAACCTTAAAGAAACTTAAATCTATTATTCCCAAGTTGAAGCAAATCAATCTTGAAAAAGAACGTTATCGGCTTTTAATGAATTCGTACCTTAGAATTGGAGATATTGAGAAAGCCTATACATTAACAGAAGAAATTTTGGCTCAAAACAAACAACCTAACATAAAAAACTTTCAATGTATGTTAATGGAAACACTAAATAAGCCTTCTTCTTTAATTAAAGATTGCTACTCAGCTGCTGCATCTCTTTATCAACATGAATTAAATAAATTAGATTCATCTGCCCCGAACTACACACAAATATTATGGGGATTTAACGTAAATATATTTCATGCAGGGCATATTGAATACCGATACCAGCTTAAAAAAATTGTGGATCATCAAAAAAATGAAACAGATCAACAATTTTATAAAACCTTATTTGATTTAGAGACCAATGCCGACCTGCGTCAAGAATTATTATATTCAATTGCTTCTCGCATATAATTCAATAGCTCGCTTCTCCTCAATATTCAGATTAAGCATCTTCAAGAGGCCTAACCTGAATATCTAATGTCTCCATCTCAATACATCAAGCAGCCCACCTACCGATGGATCCGAAGAAAATATTCAGATTATCCCACCCTTAAAGATGCATGGTCACACCCAGCTGAAAAGCGCGGCCCGGTAACGGCGCAATATATTTCAGGGGCGAATTATGTGGACGTGCCTCTTCATCCAGCAGGTTTGATCCATTCATAAACAGGTCAAAACTGGCATTTTTTAAAGTTACTTTTTTACGAATATCCAGATCCATCAGGTTATATGCCGGCAGTGGCACTTCCTCTGACACATTTTTCCCCAAATATCGCGGTTGATCATAATAAATACTTGCCAGACGCGCTGACCAATCGGCGCGTGTCCATTCAATGTGGGCACCATAACGATTGGTCGGCATATTCGGCAAATACACGCCATCATTACTTAAACGCAAACTTTCCGGATTAGTGGCCTTATTTTTAACCAGATCGGCAAAACCACCGACCTGTACCTCACCAAAATGGTCTAAATCAAAAGTGTAGTTCATATCCACCTCAAAACCATTCACTTTAGTATCGGTTTGCTTCCAGTACTTCAGCGGTAAACGGTTTCTCATGGATGAACCGGAATGCGACAAATAAAAATAATCTTCAAAATCCATTTGATATAAAGCTACAGCGATATTCGCAGCATCCCAGTTCACATGCGTGATTAATTCCAGCCCCTGCATTTTTTCTTTGTTCAATGCCTGATTGCCTTCCTCCTGCGTCATAACCGAATAATGCGGATTGCTGGCATACAGTTCATTAATTTCAGGAGCCCGTTCTGACTTGGAATATTGCAGCCTAAAGTCCAGATAATCAGTCGCTTTAAAATTCGAACCGACATAAAAACTATTTAGAGCAAAAGATTTATTTTTTAGGGTGCTATTGGCCGCATTACGCGCCAGTTTAAAACTCTGATCCTGAATCTCATGCTGAACGTTCTCATGACGATAACCGGCATCCACTGAAAACCGCTCCCAATCCAATTTTTCCTGGATAAATACTGCCTGGGTCGTGGTTTTGACATTAGGGAGATAGCGCTGTGTTCCTGAACCCTTAACATCACGTACATTCAAAGCAGTGCCAATTTCACCGCTCAAATTTTTATAAGGCATCTGCTTTAGTACCAGTTCGGCAGCATGGCTATCAAACTGATATTCATTGGCTTTGCTTGCACCAATATATTCACCCGAGCGATTGGATAATTTTGATGCCTGAATTTGGAGATGATCAAGTACAGGCAGTGGGTCCCTGAGTAACGCATCAACCGCAAAACGGTTCTGTTTAATCTGCACCGTGACCGGCAAGCTATCATCATAAGCGCTCTGGAAAGATTTATTTTCCATTGAGAAACCCGGCACACCATAATCACTGGTTTTATAATCGGCACTAATTCCGATATAGCCATTGTCTAAAAAGTAGGTACTCCCGATTGCCATATTTTCATTTCTGGCATAGCTATTGCCCAGTTTTTTCTGATAATTGGGCGTAACATCCTGATTGGTTTGGCTTTCTACATATTTTGGTGTATTGGGCACATAATCCGGGTTGGGATCATTGACAAATTCCCGGTAGGCACCATTCACATAGCGGGTTAAAACCGCTTGATCCGTATATTTGGCCGACTCCAAGCCATCATAATAATCATAAAAATGCTGAGGATTCTGCGCGATATCTTCTAAAACATGCTTATTTAAATATTGATGATGTGCCTTATTAAAGATCTGTTCAATTCTGGCATCGCGCTGGCAGGCGCTTGCCAAAGCAGAATCAATCCCGCCTCGCTCCGAGAAAATCGCTGTATCACAGACGGCTGCTTTGCTCTTTCCGGGAATTTTATAAGATGAAATCTGTTGGGTCGAAAACTGGATATTGGTGCTCAGATTTTCCTGATTATTGACATTAATGCGAATACCATGCCCACTAAAATCGTTAAAGCCCTTTTTATATACCACATCGACATTGGCACTTTTCTCTTCCAGCGTTTTTGAGATGATGCCCGAATCGATATCCACATA
This sequence comes from Acinetobacter sp. YH12155, assembly GCF_013418255.1. Taxonomy (NCBI): domain Bacteria; kingdom Pseudomonadati; phylum Pseudomonadota; class Gammaproteobacteria; order Moraxellales; family Moraxellaceae; genus Acinetobacter; species Acinetobacter sp. YH12155. Next base: position 12,185 of record NZ_VPCK01000002.1, on the reverse strand, counting down.
ACCACCAATCGCCTGTCCGCCATAACGCACAGTATTGGTCCCTTTATGTACGGTCACGCTTTTAGTAAATAGTGGATCAAATGGAATATTAATATCACCGCTGATAGCATTCATTCCATTGATCGCCTGACCATTCTCCAGAATCCCGACCCGATGACCGCTCAAACTGCGTATCACTGGTGCCCCCGAATTGGGACCGAATGCGCTACTTTGCACGCCAGACATATGTTTAACAGCATCGCCCAAGGTATTGGCTGTTTCAATGCGTTCTTTAGGCGCAATGTTCAGGTTCTTGTCAGTATCATTCCCCTGAAAAATAAGTGGTTCCAGAATTGTAATCGGCTCTTCAGCCTGTGCCTGTTGCATCGCCAATAAAATTAAAGTCATGAGTGTGCTGTATTTCATGCGAGCCCCCTTTTAAAAAGTGTTATGTTATAACATAACTTTATGTCTATTTAAAAAATTATTCTGGTTTTTCTGGCAGATCGAGAAAATGCAGCAACTCAATTGAGAGGAAGAAAAATGGGGGAATTGAAATATTTTGAATTCTTAGATTCTTAAAAAAAGAAAAAACCATCTAACACGAAGTTAAATGGTTTTTAGAATCAGCTCAACAGCCAAAGCTCATTAGAGCTTTTTCCAGGTCATGGCACTGGTTGTATTGCTCTGTTGCGCTTTACCAAATACTTTCATCTGGTCTTTGCCAGCATTCAATTGCGCTTCAATGGTATAGGTCCGGCCATCCTGGGTATTCAGCCATTGACCTTGCTTAAACTGCTTATGGTTGCCGGTCATGCCTTTCAGCACTTCCATACCAAAAATCGGCTGGTTCTTTAAAGCCCCTTCACATTTGCCACAAACGTCCGGATTCACCGCTCCCGCCGCCGGATAATGCTTGCTCACTACTGCACTATACTGCTGTGTTTTGGAGTTTTTACGAATCACAATTTCCGACACATAATACCCGGTTCGATCATCAATCACTTTCCATGTCCCGATTAAAGGATCAAACGGCATTGCCACTACAGTTTTGGTTAAACCCGCCAATAGAGCCGCAGCCCCCAATAATTTAAAATTCATAAGCAAAAAGAGTTTCAAAAGAGTCAATAAAGAAATGAGATACGCTTCCCAGCGGCCTGCATTATATTCATTTTCCTAAACTAAATCATAATAATTTCATAAATTTTAAATATCTATGTGGTATTTAGAGCCAAGTTTTGCTAGATACTTCACATTTCTTTTCCAGAATTTTACCACTTCTTTTTATTGTCACATTCAGGGCTTATGATGCAGTCAAGGTCATTAAAAACGAGAAGATGGCCTGTAATAACTAAGTAGCGCAAACTAACCCAGCATATAGCAATCCATATGTTGGGTTTTCTTTTATAGGTACTTTGCACTTTCATGTACAGGTTCTGATGGAGAAATAGTTGTGATAAAGCAAGATTTTTTAACCCACCGGGATGGCTGCTCATATTCCATCCCGGTAGATGCAACACTTATTTCGCATTCGGTGAAACCATATTTTCTGGTCGTACCACGTCATCAAACTGTTCAGCAGTGACCAGATTCAGCTCCACCGCCACCTGTTTTAAGGTTTTCCCTTCTTTATAGGCCGTTTTCGCGACTTTGGCGGCATTTTCATAACCAATTACCGGATTCAGTGCCGTCACCAACATCAACGAGTTATGCAGGAAATGATCAATCTTGTCACGGTTCGGCTCAATTCCGACAGCGCAGTGATCGTTAAAGCTGTTGCAGGCATCTCCCAATAACTGAATCGACTGTAACAGGTTATAGGCAATCACTGGCATAAATACGTTTAGCTCGAAATTACCCGAAGCCCCAGCCACATTAATCGTCGTATCATTGCCCAGCACTTGCGCCACCACCATGGTCATGGCTTCACTCTGGGTCGGATTGACTTTACCTGGCATAATGCTTGAACCCGGTTCATTTTCCGGAATACGGATTTCACCAAAACCACAGCGCGGCCCACTGGCCAGCCAGCGTATGTCATTGGCAATTTTATTTAAGCTCACGGCCAGAGTTTTTAAGGCACCGGAAGCAAATACTGCAGCATCACGTCCAGCCAGAGCTTCAAACTTGTTCGGCGCAGTAACGAAAGCCAAACCGGTCAGGCTGGCCAGTTGCTGTGCGGCTTTTTCCGCATAGTCCGGATGGGCATTTAAACCGGTTCCTACGGCAGTGCCACCCAACGGCAGTTCATATAAACCGTCCAGGGCCTGATGCAAACGTTTCAAACCATGATCGAGCTGTGAGACATAGCCGCTAAATTCCTGGCCTAACGTTAAAGGCGTCGCATCCTGTAAATGGGTACGGCCAATTTTCACAATATCGGCAAAGGCGTCGCTTTTGGCCTGCAAGGTATCTCTTAAACGGGTCACTGCCGGAATCAGCAGTTCACTAATCTGTAAACTGGCGGCGACATGAATCGCGGTTGGAAAAGAATCGTTGGTTGATTGTGCGCGGTTCACATGGTCATTCGGATGGACCGGTTTTTGCGCGCCCAGCGGATTGCCCAGTTTCTGGTTGGCAATATTGGCAATCACTTCATTACAGTTCATATTACTTTGCGTGCCCGAACCGGTCTGCCACACCACCAGCGGAAACTGGCTATCCCATTTGCCTTCAATCACTTCTTCAGCTGCATCAACAATATAGTGCGACAGCTCTTGAGGAATCTGGTTCAGTTCTGCATTGGTCATGGCCGCGGCTTTTTTCACTAAGCCCATGGCGCGAATCATGGGACGAGGTAAACGTTCCTGCCCGATTTTAAAATTCTGTAAGCTGCGCTGAGTCTGTGCACCCCACATGGCCTCACTCGGGACTTCAACTTCGCCCATGGTGTCGTGTTCGATACGTGTTTGCATACTCAACCTCTATCTATTCTTACTGTTCTCAATGCTGTTATAACGCTGCCCTGAGGCAGCGGCTATGGCGAATATAGTCATCTTAGGTCAGGCGGATAAAATTATAAATGATAATTATTATCATATTTAGATATATCATTGCCCGCGTAAGGTATGCTGATAAAAGCGCCATTCATCTTCCAGCATCTGCTGAATCGAGCGTTTCGGTTGCCAGCCTAGTACCTCTTTGGCTTTACTAATATCGGCCGCGACCTGATCCAGTTCGGCATAGGGATATACATCAGCATCGACCGTTTTAATTTCAGTGCCGGTGACGCTCGAAATTTCACTTAACAGCTGCTGGATGGAAATCGCCTCGCCGGCAATATTAAAGGCTTCACAAACATGCTGTTGCTGGAATAGCCATTGCAGGGTTAAAGACACCGCTTCACAACAATCCAGTACATGCAGGAAACTACGTTCAACAGTCTTGTCTTCTGTTTGGGCCTGTTTACGCAGCTCGATAAATTCGCGTTGCCGCGCCCCGACCTGCATCGCCAGGGGTACAATATTTTTTGGCAGTGGCGGTACCATTTCACCCAGTACCCCATGTTCAAAGGCACCGGCAATATTACCCAAACGCAATAAGGCAATTTTCCATTCATTGTCAGTTTTAAAGGTATCCTGAATAATTTCCTCAGCCATCTGCTGAGATTTGATATACGGATTCGGATAGGCATACTGAAATGGCAGATCTTCTTTCAGTTGCAGGCTGGATTGACCATACACGGTTAAGCTGGATAAATGCGCCAGCACACGTACCCCGGTACGCTGCATGGCACGCAGCAAACTCATGATACAGCTGACATTATCATTATAATATTCAAGCGGTTTCAGGACCGATTCTTCCAGCGATTTAAAGCTAGCCGTATGCACCACTGCATCGACCGAATACTGTTCAAAGACTTTATTTAAGGCCGGGGTGTTACGAATATCAATTTTGGCAAAAGGCACATACATGCCCGAAATATATTCAAGTCGTTCTAAGGTTTGTAAATTGGCATTGGATAAATTGTCGACAATAATGACTTCTTGCCCTTGAGCCATCAGACTTAATGCAATATGCGAGCCTATAAAGCCTAAACCACCAGTCACTAAAATCATTGTATACTACCTTTTTCTTATGAAGTCTGAATGCCCCCTGTGTTGCGGGAACATTTCATTAGTGAATTTTGATGAGTACCTTATTACTAATTACCTCCGCGCCAACCTCAATTCATGCCTGGCATGCGTTGGGTCTGGCTCAAGCCTTGCAGAGCAAGAATGAAGATTTCCGGGTGTTCTTCTATCAGGACGCTGTTATGGTCGCTAACGATTTACAATGGCTACCCGATGATCAGCGACAGTTAAAATCGGAATGGCAAAAACTGTCGATTCGTTTGCCGGTTTGTGTCAGTGCGGCACTGTTACGCGGGATTACCGATCAGGACAATGCCAAACGTCATCAACTTCATCAACACAATTTAGCCGCGGGCTTTGAATTGGTTGGTCTGGGCGAACTTGCCGATGCAGTGCAATCTGCAGATCGCCTTCTTCAATTCTAAGTGGTTCTATTTGAGAATTTGTTGCATTTAAAAGGTAAATTGTGTGAAAACTGTACTCGTCATTTTAAGCCAGGCCAATTTAAGCAGCCAGCAGGTACATGAAAGCCTGTCTGCGACTATGGTACTGGCCACTTTTGGCTGTGAAGTCAAAGTGTTATTACAGGATGCTGCCCTAAGTCTGCTCAAAAGCGATTTGGCTTTTGACCAGCTCAAACACGCCTTCAAGCTGGCCTCGAATATGGTCGAAAGTTTTGAGTTTTATGATTTAAGCCCGATTCTGGTAGAACACCAGCATCAACATTCAGCTTATGTCAGCCAGTCGCAGCAGGAAATCGAGTTTATTGAACTGAATGCGGACTTTATCCAGCGTTTTGACCACGTGCTGTACTGGTAAGCCGGAAGGAATCTGTTATGTCACAAAATACTTTATATTTGCTGCAATCTGGCTTCCATACCACCCCGGCCATGCTGGACAAAGTTTCACGTCTGTATAGTGAAGGCGATGCAGTGGTGCTGATGGGTGATGCAGTATTGGCCATTGATCACCCATTTTGTCAGCAATGCGGCACCCTGTTTGCACTGGAGCATGATCTAGAGCTGCTGGTCCAGCCATTGCCTGCCCATCTGCACAGTTTAAACTATGCTACCTTTGCCGAGCTGTGTCTGGCTTATAGCCGTTGTATCTCTTTAAAATAAACAAGCTTTGAGTGTGTTATGAATCTTGAACTGGACCAAGATGGTCATTTGGTCGATTACACCATCTGGAATGAAACTGTAGCGCAAGAGCTGGCCAAAAGCCTAGAGCTGGAACTGGAAGATTGGCATTTTGAAATTTTGCAGGCTGTGCGCCAGTTTTATCAGCAGTTTGGTCATTCTCCGGCGACCCGCCCGTTAATCAAGTTTCTGATGAAAACGGTCAGCCCTGAGATTAATAATGCCCTCTTGCAAGAGCGTTTTAACACCGGACTGGTGGCGCGGCATTTAAGCCGTCTGGCCGGTATTCCCAAACCGGCGAATTGCCTGTAATTGGAGGAAGATTCATCTGTTCAGAGGTTTAGCGCTATAGATGAATCTGATTTCACACGATAATCCTTTAATTCTTACTTTAGAAATGAATCTCATCAGGATGCGTTTCAATAATTCTTAACCAGGCCCGGGTGGCCGGACTCATGGCGACTGTCGTATTCCAGGCCATTCGCAAGGTCCAATTCAGCTCAGGCTGGCACAAACGGCTGATCTGATAACGCTCGGCAGGCAACTGCTCACAATAAACCTGAGGCAACAGCGCAATCCCCACGCCGGAATCCACCATTTTGGCAATAAAATCCCACTGGCTGCTTTTACAGACAATCTTCGGTTCAAAACCCAGCTGTTGTGCGGCCTGCAAAATCATCTGGTTTAAAGTAAAGCTGTCGGCAAACAGTAAAAAAGACTCATCTTTCAGTTCCAGCAACGATACCGTTTCACGTCCCTGCCATGCAGAATTCCGGGCAGATAACAAACACAGTGGCGAATCCATAATTGGAATTCCGCCCAATACCGGTTTTAAATGGCCGAGTACAATCCCGACATCAATCTGTTTATCCAGAATAGCAGCTTCAATCCCGCTGGCGCCTACCTCTAAAAAGCTCAGTTCAATAGCCGGATACTGCTGATGAAACTTGGCAATTAACCGGCTTAATAGCACCGAACCCAAGGGCGGCAAACCCAGCGTCAATTTACCACGTTCTAGCGCATGAACTTCCGCCACCGAATCATAAATCGCCTGCTCCAGTTGCAGCATTTGTAGCGCATGCTGATAAATCTGCTCGCCCAGGTAAGTCAATTGCACTTCACGTTTACGCCCAGCTTCACCTTTATGAAACAGCGCAGTGCCCAACTCATCTTCCAGCCCCCGAATGGCCTTGCTAATTGTGGGCTGGGTCAGGCACAAAGCATCTGCAGTCCGGGTAAAACTTTGCAATTGCACCAGCTTGACCAGTATTTTCAGGCTTTTTAAATCCACCATCATTCCCAATAGGCATAATTATTTTTTCATTATTCATAATCATCTTGGTAGGTCAAATCTAAAATACAGTCGTGTTTAACCTTTAGGGCAATTCAGCGATGTGGTCACTTTCCCGTGTTGCCGTCCTCAGCATACAAATTGCGCTGCTAATCCTGATCTGGTGGCTCGGTGCGCTGATCCAACAGATATTCCAGCTGCCGGTTTCAGCGGGTGTGATTGGCCTGATCCTGTTACTGCTGGCGCTGTTAAGTGGCATATTTCAACTGCAATGGATCAAGCAAGGCGCCGATTTTATGCTGGCCGAGCTGATGCTGCTGTTTATTCCCTGTGTGGTCGGCATTATCAATGATCTAGACTTACTGCTAAGCCAAGGCTGGCAACTGCTGCTCTCGATTACGCTCGGCACCTGTGCGGTAATGGTCGCCACAGCCTATAGCGTGTGCTGGGGTTTTAAACTGGAACAGCGGCTCAGGAAAAATACCAACAACACCGCATATGTGTCAGGAGATTAAGATGAACCTGATCGCAAGCCTGTGCTTCATCTTCACCCTGCTGGGCTATATCGTGGCCAAACAGCTGTATCGTCGTTATCCGGTGTTGCTGTTTTTACCCTCTATTCTGGTTCCAGCTGGATTAATCTGCATGCTGCTCTATTTCGGGATTTCCTATGACAGCTATATGCAGTACAGCCACTGGATTGTCTGGATGCTCGGGCCAGCAACTGTAGCTTTTGCTATTCCGATTTATGAATATCGCGCGCTGATTCAGCGCCATCTGCTGGCCATCAGCATGGGTATTGTGATCGGGATGTGTGTCGGTGTTATCAGTGCTTTTTATCTGGCGCAGCTGTTTCAGCTAAATCAGGAAACCACGTATAGCCTGATGGCGCGCTCTATCTCTACACCCTTTGCTATGGAATTAAGCGCACAGGTGGGCGGCTCGGTTGAACTGGTAATCCTGTTCACCATGATGACCGGCTTTGCCGGCGGTTTTATAGCAGATGCCGTCTTACTCGCACTCAAACTGAATTCACATTTTGCTCAAGGTGCAGCCTTAGGTAATGCCGCGCATGGTTTTGGTACTTCTAAAGCCTTTATGCGCCATCGTGAAGAAGGTGTGGCCGCCTGCTTAAGTATGGTACTGGCTGGCATATTTATGGTGATTTTTGGACCTGCCCTGATTCATGGCGTGGTCCGGTTTTTATAACTGAATCCGCTGCTAAAATAAAATCAGTGCAGATTAAGACTCATCCACCACATCGGCAAACTGGGCATTTAACACCCGGGCCAGATCATCCGGCTTTAAACCAATGTCCAGTCCACGTTTGCCACCGCTGACATAGATTTTTGCCAGACTTTGCGCGCTCTGGTCAATCACAGTTTTTAAACGTTTCTTCTGCCCAATCGGGCTAATTCCGCCAACCAGATAACCGGTTAAACGTTCGGCATCTTTAGGCTCTGCCATATGCAGTTTTTTACAGCCCACCGCGGTAGCAACTTTCTTTAAATTTAGCTGCACATGCACCGGCAAAATCGCCACATAATACTGTTTATCATCAGTTACCAATAAAGTCTTAAATACTTCAGCCAGGGCTAAACCCAGCTTTTCCGCTGCTTCCAGCCCAAAACTTTTGGCGTTCGGATCATGCTCATATTCATGAATGCTATAGTCAATTTTATTGGATTTTAAAATTTTACAGGCCGGTGTCATTTTAGTTGCCCAGTGATAAACATCCTCGCAGTATAAAAGCTTCTGCTGCAGAAGTTAATCACTGTATAGCTTAGGCTATTGAGTGGCAGCATAATATTTCCGCTTTTCCACATCATCCAGCATGCTCTCGGTTTCCTGCAAAACATTAGCCAAACGCTGGGTATGCGCAATCAAACGGTCCAGCCAGCGCTGTGCGGCCAGTAATTCCAGACTGCGCGCGGCACTCAGATGTTGCACCGTGGCATATTCAATCACTTTTTCACGCGCTTCGGCACGCTGCTCTTCCACCCATTGTTTCAGGTTTAACAGCTCACGATTTAAAGATGCCACTTCGGTCAGACGGTTAAACTCATCGACATACTGAAAGTGATTGTCCAGCACATGAATATAATCCAGCCCCATCTGATAAATAGTCGGCTGGGTGCGGATATGCTCGGCATGTTCCACCGCTTCCAGATCGCTGCGCAGCACACGTAAATACACCATCAGGCGCAGCATCGCCATTAAATGCTGCTGATCCAGCTCATTTTCACTAACCGATAAATCTTCCAGATACTGCTGCACCCGTTTTAAGATTTCATCCAGTTGCTGTAATTCGCTATTGGAGGGCAAACGACCTTCCTGAATCGCGCGTTTCAGCAAAATCAGGATATGCCCAATCGACCAATAAATCACTTTAGAAGCGGCATTAATTGCCAAAGCCGGCACCGAAAAACTGGCCTGATCCAGATAACATAAAATTGAAGGGGTACGATCTGGAATTAAACCGACAATCAACTGTTCAAACTGTTTTAAAAAGGGCAATAAAAATAAGGTTCCCAGCACACTAAAAGCGGTATGAAACGCAGCGACAATAATCACATCATCCCAAGTACCGACCTGTGAATGTTCAGCCAGCCACAAAAAAGCCGGTTTCAGCAAGATAAAAGCCAACACGGCCGAAATCACGTTAAAAACCACATGCACGGCTGCGGTGCGTTTGGCATTGGCAGTCGAGCCCATGGCTGCCAGAATCGCGGTCGCCACCGTACCAATATTTTGTCCAATCACCAGGCCTAAGGCTTGGGACAAATCAATCGCTCCACTGGCCAAAGCCGCCAAGGTTGCAGTAATGGCTGCACTGGAAGATTGCAACAGCACGGTCATCACCAGCCCGACCAGCACTAAAATCAGCTGTGTGGTAAAAGAATTATTGGAGAAAACCGATAAATCAACCCGCTCGGCAAAACCGGACATTGCCACCTGCAGCAAGTCAATCCCAAAGAAAATCAGGCCGAAACCGGCAATGGTTAAACCGAATAAAGACAGTCGCCCACGGCTGAATAATTTAAAGATGGCTCCTAAGCCAATGAGTGGCAAGGCAATATGGGCAATGGAAAATTTAACCCCCAGAAAAGCCACCATCCAACCGGTGCTGGTGGTGCCAATATTGGCGCCAATAATCACACCAATGGCCTGACTAAAAGTCAGAATACCAGCACTAACAAAGCCAATGGTGGCCAATGTGGTTGCCGTTGAGGATTGCACAGCCAAAGTCAGACCGATGCCAGAAAAAATAGCTTTAATCGGTGAACCGGTAAATTTAGACAGCCATAAACGCAATGACTCCCCGGCCATCTCTTTCAGACTGTCTGTCATTAAGGTCATTCCGATCAGGAATAAACCGATCCCGCCACACAACTGTGCAATCACTTCTAGCATGTAACTACCCAATAAATATTTTTATTTTCAACCATCTAAGTATATAAGAGATTATGCGATGAAAGCCGCTTTATACCCTAAAAGTTGCATAGTGACCTAAACGTGAACAGCACAATAAGTAGAAAGATGATCTTCCAATGCACTCTAAAGATATTTCAAACAAGGAGTATCGGAGCCAAAACTTAACAAAACAGCGGCAGATCTAGGCCGCCGTTGGCTTGACGGATATCGCCCAGCTCACTAACATCCTTAAACATATTCGCGAGCACTGGCTAATCTGGTGCAGCATCACCGCTTTTTTCTGATTTTAAAATGAAACTGACCATCCCATTATTATTGAAAACCTCTTTTATTGGCCTCAGTGCTCTTAGCCTGATTGCCTGCTCACCTTTAGGAGGCGGCTCCGTTGCCAAACGTTCCGCTAAACTTTCAGTCGGTATCCAAAAAGCCTATTCGGTTGCACCTGACACCGCTAACCGTGTTGCGCCGATGATTGTGCAACATGCAGAACGTTATGAAATTGATCCACTGTTACTGGCCGCGCTGATTCGCCAGGAATCCAGCTACCGCAGTCATGTGGTATCTCCAGCCGGTGCGGTGGGCTTAACCCAAGTCATTCCGCGTTATTGGCAGCAAAGTTGTGGCAGTAATTTGTTTGATGAATCTTCCAATATTCAATGCGGTTCTTACATTTTAAATCGCTATAACACGAAAGCCGGCAGCTGGCCTAAAGCCCTAGCTTATTATAATGTTGGCCCTACCGGTTATCATTCCAGCTGGAAGATGAAACGCCAAGGCAAACGCTATGCCAAACAGGTTAAACAGCACCAAAATGATTTAAAAGGCGCGCTATAAACCTTTTTATCCTGCGATTTTTTAAAAGCTCCTGATGGGGCTTTTTTACATCATTGCCAAGCAATTACATATTCCCGTCAAAACCAATACAGTGCCTTGAGCCTCAGTTGTTAACGTAGCAAAAGAATTCACGAAACGAGGATGGGAAAATGCCAAAGAAAGTATTATTCATTACGTCCAATCAGGGTGTGGAGCAAGATGAGCTGATCAAACCCTTTGAATATTTGAAATCTAAAGGCATTGAAGCCATACATGCAGCAGAAGAACAAAAAGAAGTTCAAACGGTCAAGGCCGATAAAGAACCTGGTCTAAGTACCGAACCGGAAACAACGCTCGATAAGGTCAATCCGGAAGATTACGATGCACTGGTCATTCCCGGTGGAACGGTCAATGCCGATACGCTTCGAATTAATCCCGAAGCGCATAAAATCATCCAGCACTTTACTGATCAGGGCAAACTGATTGCCGCAATCTGTCATGGTCCGTGGGTTTTAATTAATGCCGAACGGATTCGCGATAAAAACCTGACGTCTTATAAAACCATCAAGCTGGATCTGGAAAATGCCGGCGCGAAATGGGTCGATGAAGAAGTCCATCGCTGCAATACCGGTGGATGGGTATTGATCAGCTCACGTAATCCGGATGATATTCCTGCATTTAACCAGGCGATTGTGCAAGAATTGGAAGCTGAAACCTAAAGATTTTTAATCATATCTATAAAAGAAACCTCATCTTCGGATGAGGTTTTTTTATCAGAATCAGGAGATTAAGAAAGCCCTTTGAGCTGTTTTAAATAGGCCACCACTTCCTCATTACCTGCCATTTCAGCAAGTTCCAGCGCTGTATGTGGACTACGATGTTCCATATCCGCCCCTTTGCTCATCAGCAGTTTCACCACGTCCAGATGATCATTTTCTGCCGCCGCCTGCAAGGCACTATAGCCTTCCTCATCACTACCATTGGCATCTGCACCTTGCTGTAAGGCTTGCTGTACCTGCTCCAACTCACCCAGTGACGCCCAATATACAATTTCAGGAAGATGTAGCTCATCATCATCTTCAGGGATCGGAGAGAATGAATTCAGTTTCATAAAGTGCTCTTAGAATCGTAATTTGATCATATTGATCTTAAGATTTTAGCTGAATCTGGGGATATATATGGATTTAAATTGTTAGCTTTAATTTTTAGATAAAAATTGGGTTCTATGCGCTGGCTGATGAGGCATTTATTTAAATAGAAGCAGGAAGGAACAGCAAAAAATCAAAAGCGACCTTAAACAAGATGAGGAAGCCCAGATAAATTTTACCCATAAAAAAATCCCCCTGCTGTTTAAGCTAGGGGGATTTTGAATTAATGAGCTGGCGATGACTTACTCTCACATGGGTAACCCCACACTACCATCAGCGCTAAGAGGTTTCACTTCTGAGTTCGGGA
>NZ_VPCK01000030.1:0-17891 GCF_013418255.1 Acinetobacter sp. YH12155 | reverse complement strand
TGATGGGAGAGCATGTTCAAGAGTGGATTCTAAATGTTCAGATAAAGACATAAAAAAATGAGCGTATTTACATACACTCATTTTTACTACATTTTACTAAAATTTGCTTAACTGACTGGCATTACTCAGTTGAGGGCTTTTTTAGGACTTACTTTTTCTGAAACAGATACATCTGGTATTGCGCATTCAGCGGGAACTGATCCTGCTGCTCCAGCGCCTGACGGCGTTCCGGTTTGGCCTTATAGGCATATGGCGTCATCGCAATCAGATGTTTTAAATCGCTCTGATTTAAGCACATTGCTGCATCAACCACATCTTCACTGACCAAGTCAAACGCATCTTTTAGCTGTTCCACAAACTTCTGCGGCTCATGCGCTTTAACTTCTTCAAACAAGGCTTCGCGCATCGCAAACAGATGCTGCGGTCCCGGGGTTACCACCATCAGATAAGCTTCCGGTTTCAACACCCGCAGAATTTCCGCTTTTGGAATCGGACTAAATAGACTGGTACACAGATCAATTGATTTATCCAAAACCGGCAAAGTCGCACCGGTTCCCACCACCCAGGTCACGCCTTTATTCAGCTTGGCCGCCACCTGTACTGCATTTTTGGCAATGTCGACGCCCACACATTGCAGCACTTCAGCCTGCATGGCGTTGGTGTAATAGCCTTCCCCACAGCCAATATCGAGCAGGTTTTCAATACGCAGGCTGCGAATTTTCTCTACCACCGCCTGCTGCAGCGGCGCATAGTGTCCTGCACTTAAAAATGCCCGGCGCGCCTGTACAGACTCCGGGGTATCGCCCGGATTTTTACTGTGCTTATGTTGCACCACATGCAAATTGACATAGCCCTGTTTGGCCACATCATAACTGTGCTTGTTGTCACAGCGCCATGTTCGGTCGGTCAGGCTTAAGGGCTGACGACAGACAGGACACATCAGCAGGTTCATGTTTTTCTCCCAAGCTTGCTGCCATAAAAAAAGCCGGCAAGCGCCGACTTTTCAGTTCAATTTGCTTAGCGCAATTTTAAGGTCATTAAGCCTAAAACCACCAGCATAATTGTAATAATCCAGAAACGAATCACCACCTGGGTTTCACGCCAGCCTTTCTTTTCATAGTGATGATGCAGCGGCGCCATTAAGAACACGCGTTTATTACGCATCCGCAGTGAGCCGATTTGCAGGAAGACCGATATCGCCTCAACCACAAACACGCCACCCATAATCGCAAAGACGATTTCCTGACGCACCATCACCGCAATTGTGCCGAGCATCGCGCCTAACGATAAAGCGCCGACATCACCCATAAAGACTTGCGCCGGATGCGCGTTGTACCAGAGGAAGGCCAGACCGGCACCAATCATGGCGGCACAGATCACCACCAGTTCAGAGGCGTATTTGACATAAGGAATATGCAGATAATCGGCAAAGCGCACATCACCGGCCAGATAGGCAAATACACCTAAACCGGCCGCAACCAGTACAATTGGCATGATCGCCAGACCATCCAGACCATCAGTCAGGTTCACCGCATTGGAAGCACCATTAATCACCAGATAGGTGAAAATAATAAAGCCAATACCCAGTGGAATCATGGATAACGGAATGCTGAAATCTTTAAAGAACGGAATTAAGACATCCAGCATATCGGCGGTTTGCGCCGGGTTCGGCTGCTGTGTGGCAATATAATACAGCGCAATACCTGCGCCCAAAGAGGCCACCGAAGTCCAGAAGAACTTCTTGCGTGCCGGTAGTCCGGCATTGTCTTTATAGCGGATTTTAATCCAGTCATCGGCCCAGCCAACCGCACCGAAGATCACCATAACCGCCAGCACAATCCAGACATAGGGGTTGGAAAGATCGGCCCAGAGCAGGGTCGAAATCCCAATCGACAGTAAAATTAGCACACCGCCCATGGTCGGGGTACCCATTTTTTTTGCATGCCCTTCTGGCGCAAACGAGCTGACTGCCTGACCGTATTTTAATGCCTGTAACTTACGAATCATCACTGGTCCAAGCAAAAGACCAATCCCGAGCGCTGTCAGGACACTCAGCAATGAACGTAATGTTAAATAACGAACCACCTGAAACGAGCTGTGATAGCCCGCAAGCTGTTCAAACAACCATAACAGCATTTAAAGTTTCTCCATCAATGCAGTCATCAACGTTTCCATATGGGTATAACGAGAACCTTTGAACAGGAAACTCATGGACTGAGGTTGATGTGTTTCGACTAGACTAATTAAAAATGGCAAGGCCTGTTCCTGATTCAGGAAGGCCTGGAGTTTTTTGCCGTATTGGGTACTGCGTGCCCCTTCCTGGCTGGCCGGGGCAAATTCGCCCACCGCCACCACAAAGTTCAGGCCTTTGAGCGACACCAAATCTCGGCCGAGCTTATAATGCTCAATTGCCGCCGATGCACCCAGCTCGCCAATATCACCGATGACCATGACCCGAATCCCCTCCTGCTGCGCCAGCACTTCACCGGCCGCCCGCATTGAGGTCGGGTTGGCATTATAGGTATCATCAATCAACAGATGCGCACCGTGCTGAATAAAATTCAGACGACCTTTGGCACCTTGGGCCTGTTCCAGTCCGACAACAATATCATCCAGACCAATGCCAATCGCCAGCGCAAACGCCGCTGCGGCTGTAGCATTCTGGATATTATGTTCACCAGCAAACGGTAAATCGACTGCACGCACGCCTTGCGGCGTATGCAACTGGAAACGGGCCGCTTGTGGCTGGAGCTCGATATCGGTGGCAAACACATCCCCGCCGTTACCAAAGCTGAGGCACTGTTCAGTGCGAACCGCCTGACGGATTGTGTCAACAAAGTCATCTGCGGCCGGTACAATCGAACATCCATCTGCCACAATATGCGCATAAATTTCAGATTTGGCCCGGCAAATACCCTCACGACCACCAAACTCGCCCAGATGTGCGGTGCCGATATTAATGATCCCGGCTACCTGTGGCTGTACCAGCTGTGAGGTATAATCAATTTCACCCTGATGGCTGGCCCCAAGCTCCATCACCGCATATTGATGTTCCGGACGCAGCTCCAGCAACATCATCGGTACGCCTAAATCATTATTCAGGTTACCGCGGGTAATTAAGGTCGGCGCCAGACGCGATAAAATACTGCCCAGCATTTCCTTGGTGGTGGTCTTGCCGCTGCTGCCGGTCAAGGCAATCACTTTCAGGTCGGGATATTGAGCACGACGATAAGCGCCCAAATGGCCCAGTGCCAAGCGGGTATCCGGCACCACCAACTGAAAAATATCGGCATCGACTGGCTGGCTGACAAGCGCCACCTGACAGCCGCTGGCTGCCACTTGCGCCACAAAATCGTGGGCATCAAAACGCTCACCTTTCAGTGCTAGAAAAGCATCGCCGGCTTCAGCATGACGGGAGTCAGTTAAAATCCGCTTAATTTCAGTGCTTGGCGTACGACCATTCAGCCAATAACCCTGGGTGGCTTGTTGTAACTGTGCTGCACTCCACGGCGTTAGGACCGCAGTACTGGTGGTTGAAGTATGCATAAGAATTCCTGATTAGGCGGGATAAGCAGAGCTGGTAGCATGATGCTGGGCATCAATTGCAGCCTGTACTTCAACGACATCATCAAACCAGTGTCGCACCCCATCAATTTCCTGATAATTTTCGTGACCCTTACCGGCAATCACCACGATATCGCCCGGCTGGGCCTGCTTCACCGCAAACTTGATCGCTTCACGACGATCACGGATTTCATGATAGCTGTGGCCGCTAAAATCAATGCCCTGCTGCATGTCAGCAAAAATCTGGTCAGGCGATTCAGTCCGTGGATTGTCCGAAGTGAGCAAGGCGATATCGGCATGCTCTAGCGCGGCTTGGGTCATTAACGGACGTTTGCCGCGGTCACGATCGCCGCCACAGCCAAAGACAGCCCAGAGCTGCTGCGATACATGCCGTTTCAGGGTAATTAACACCTGTTTCAAGGCATCTGGTGTATGCGCATAATCGACCACAAACAGACGTTCGCCATCACGAATCACCTGCATCCGTCCCGGTGCACCTTGCAGCTGTGGCGCGCTGGCAATTAAATCCGACAAGTCAAATCCGGCCTGCTCAACGGCAATCAGACTGGCCACCAGATTTTCCACATTAAAATGGCCCAGTAACGGACTGTGTACACGATAACGCTGCTGGGCGCTGATCAGTTCAAACTGCGCGCCAGCCAGACTGTATTCGATATTCTGCACCTGATAATCCGCCGCCTGCGTGGTGGAATAGGTCAGGATTTTCGGTTGTGCCGGATTCTGACGCGCGGCGGTCAGCATAACTTCCGCAAAGGCGTCATCCAAGTTGATGATGGCCACTTTTAAGCTGGCAAAACGGAACAGCGCAGCTTTGGCTTCGGCATAGGCCTCCAGCGTACCATGATAATCCAGATGGTCACGGCTTAAGTTGCTGTACACGGCAATTTCAATCGCACAGCCATTTAAACGGCCTTGCTCCAGTCCATGTGAGCTGGCTTCAATTGCCGCAAATTCAGCGCCTTGCTGGGCATAGCTGTGCAGGGCCTGCTGGAGCTGTAAGGCATCCAGCGTGGTATGCGAAGAGGCTTCCAGATTCGGCAAAATGCCATTGCCGGTGGTGCCCATCACCGCACACGGTTTGCGCTGTAACATCAGCAGTTCTGCCATCAGACGGGCGATGGTGGTTTTGCCATTGGTACCGGTAACCGCCAGAATACGTGCAGCCTGCAGCGGCTGCGTGGCATGCAGATACTGTTTTTGCCACTGCCCCATTAAGTGACGTACCTCCGGTACGATCAGCTGATTCGGCAGACCCAAATCGGTTTCTGCAATAATGGCCAACGCGCCACGTGCCAACGCTGCTTCGGCAAACTGGACGGTTTTTTCAGGCTGCGAAAAACTGGTCAGGGCAATAAAAATTTGCCCTGCTGTAACTTTGCGGCTGTCTAAACTGAAGCCGGCAAAGGGTTGTGACATCCATCCAGCAACATGCTCAACGGTGTAAAGATCTTGAAATGTAATGGACATTCATCACCTATTTACTGGATTTGTGCTGTATCTAAAGGTTTATCTAAAGGTACATTCATTAAACGTAAGGATTCCTGCATCACCCGTGCAAACACTGGCGCAGCGACCAGACCGCCATAGTATTGACCGGTCGGGTTTTCTACCACCACAAACATGGCCAGACGCGGGTCACTGACCGGTGCAATTCCGGCAAACAGGGCGCGGTATTCATTTTGCGAATAGCCTTTGCGGTCGGCACGCAATTTATGTGCGGTACCGGTTTTACCGGCAACACGATAACCCGGAATATTGGCCTGACGCGCAGTACCGCCCGGTAAGGTCACCGCTTCCATCATCAGCAGAACCTGCTCGGCAATTTTCGGGTCAAGAATCTGCTCGCCCTGCACTTCGCCTTCCAACTTATACAGACTCAGCGGCAGTTTTTTGCCCTGATTGGCAATCATGGCATAGGCATCGACCAGTTGCAGCACGGTCGCATTCAGACCATAACCATAGGACATGGTTGCCACTTCAGAGACATTCCACTTGCTTGGCGGTAAAATCAGGCCGGCACTTTCACCCGGGAATTTCACAGCCGAACGCTGGCCAAAGCCCAAGCGTTTATAGAAGGTGGGCAAGGTTGGATAGGGCAAAGACAGGGCAATTTTCGCCACGCCGACGTTAGACGATTTCTGGATAATGCCAGCCAGGGTCAAATTGCCATAATTGCGGGTATCACGGATGGTATGGTTACCAACACGCATCGAACCACCCCCTAAATTGACCACAGTATTGGCCGAATATTTACCACTTTCCAGCGCCATGGCCACGGTAAATGGCTTCATGGTCGAGCCCGGCTCAAAGGAATCGACTGCCCCGCGGTTACGCATGGCATCTTTGTTCTCCAGGCCCTTTTTGTCATTCGGGTTATACGATGGCCAGCTGGTCATGGCTAGAATTTCACCGGTTTTCACATCGACTGCAATGGCTGTGGCAGAACGGGCATTATTGGCCACGCCGGCAGCGGTCAGTTCACGATACATGATGTATTGCAGGCGCGAGTCGATACTTAAAGTGATATTTTCACCGTGCTCGACTTCTTTAATCACTTCCGGATCTTTAACCCGGTTACCACGTTTATCACGGATAATTTGCTGTTCGCCATCGACCCCAGCCAGACGGCTGTTCAGCTGCATTTCCAGACCTTCAATCCCGGTGCCTTCACTATTGGTCAGGCCAATAATCTGGGCATTCGGCTGTGGCTGCGGATAATAACGCTTATAGTTTTTCTCGGTATAGACACCCTGGAAGTTGCGCTTCAGGATCAGCTCCGCCTGCTGTGGCGGTACTTCTTTTTGCAGCACCAGATAACGCGAACGCGGACGCTCATGCATTTTCTGATGCAATTCCTGACGGTCCATGCCCACCGCATCGGCCAGTTCATCCAGATTCAGGTTTTTATTGGGCAGTTGACGCTTGAGTTTGCGGTTATTCGGGTCTTTGGCCAGCTCGGCCATGGTGTCGTCATACAGCTCTTTGGCCTCAAAATAATCACGCGGATCAATCACCACTTTCATGATGGGGGTACTAATCGCCAAAGGCACGCCATGCCGGTCGTAAATCACGCCGCGCATGGCTTTGAGTTTTTCAGTTCTTAGAATATTGGCATTGGCCTTATTCTGCAGAAAATCATGATTGATAATCTGCACATAAAAGGCCCGGCAGACCAGCGCCACAAAGACCAGCAGCACCGTTCCCCACATCAGGTAGAAGCGCCACATATCGACATTTAAACTGCTTTTTTGGGTAACAGACTGCTGTTTTTTACCTGTTTGCTTCTTACGCGAATTTACCATGTACAGCCAGCCCTATTGTTTCTGTTCTGAAGTCGTCGGCAATGAAATCACCACAGTTTGTGCGGTGGGTGGTGAATACATGCGTAACTGGGTTACGGCACGTGTCCCGATCTGGGCGGTGGCACCAAAGGTCTGCTGTTCAATCAGCAGACGGCCCCACTCGGCATTGAGATCATCGCGCTCACGCATAAAAGAACTGAGCTGACGATAATCATGTCGATATTCAAACACCTGAAAGACCACCATGAGCGCACTGATAAACACCAGGGCCAACAAAATCAAATAGACGACCATTTTTTTCAGTCGTGACTGTTCTGTATTGTTTTCAACTGCTTTGGTTTTCATTCTTCGCCTGTTCAAGCTAACTTTTCAGCCACACGCAGCCACGCACTGCGTGAACGCGGATTGGCTTTGACTTCCTCTTCACTCGCACGGATACGAGCAATCTTTTTTAAACGGCGGGTATCTTGTTGTACTTGCGGCAGCCCCCAACCGGTATCTTCTGCCAAGCTTGATTCTTTTTGAATAAACTGTTTAATCAAACGGTCCTCTAAAGAGTGGAAGCTAATGACCGCCAGACGGCCTTCAGGCTTCAGCACTTCCACGGCCTGAGGCAAGAAAATATCAATATCTTCTAATTCTTTATTAATAGCAATACGAATGGCCTGAAATGTTCGCGTTGCCGGATGTTTATGCTTTTCCCATTTTGGATGGGCAGTTTTTACAATTTCGGCCAGCTGGCCGGTGGTTTCAATCAAACCGGCGTTTTTAATGGCTTTAGCTATACGGCGGCTATAACGTTCTTCGCCATATTTAAAAATAATATTGGCCAGTGCTTCTTCTTCAATCTGCAGCAGCCACTCTGCCGCGGTTTCACCTTGCGAGTTGTCCATACGCATATCCAGCGGGCCATCCTGCATAAAGCTAAAACCACGTTCAGCCTGATCCAGCTGCGGAGACGATACGCCCAGGTCGGCCATCACGCCATCGACCTGTTCAATACCACGTGCGGCCAGTTCCTGCTTTAAATCGGCAAAGCTGGCATGAATAATTTTAAACCGCGGATCTTGCTGTTCCAGTTCTGCTGCAACCGCTAAGGCTTGTGGGTCTTTATCAAAGGCATATACACGCGCATGTTCATCTAATTTGGACAGCAATAAACGGGTATGCCCGCCGCGGCCAAAGGTGCCATCGACATAAATTCCTGTATTGCATTCTGCCAGCAAGGCATCAACAGTTTCGTGGAGTAATACAGAAATATGCGACATAAGGATTCAATCAATACAGCCAAAATTTAACTGCACATTATTACCTTGTTTTGACAAAGCTCCAAACGACTTTTTGTACAGAAATATTACTTTTCATAGAGAAAACCGTTTTGTGATTTTGCCAAATATTCAAAAAGCCTCACAAGGAGGCTGTTTGAATTTATTTTTTAACCAGTCCGCAGATGATTAACGCTTGCTGCTATAAATCTGGTCGAAGATGGCGCCGTTCGCAAAGTGGGTTTGCTGCGCTTTGGCCCAGCCACCAAATACTTCATCAATGGTGAAGGTTTTCAGTTTCGGGAACTGATGCGCATACTTGGCCAGTACCTTTTCATTGCGTGGACGATAGAAATGTTTGGCTGCCATTTCCTGTCCCAGCGGTGAATATAAATAGTTGATATAACCGGTTGCCAGCCACTTGTTGCCATTGCGCTCTACGGTACGGTCAACAATTGCCACTGAAGGCTCGGTTAAAATCGACATCGATGGATAAACAATATCAAACTTGTCTTTACCCAGTGTTTTCAGGGTCACCAGCGCTTCGTTTTCCCAGGTCAGCAGTACATCGCCAATGCCGCGTTCTGCGAAAGTGGTCATTGAGGCACGTGCTGCAGAGTCCATCACTTTAACGTTGTGATACATCTTGCTGACAAAATCTTTGGCTTTGGCTTCATTGCCGCCCGGCTGTTTCAATGCATAGCCCCATGCAGACAGGTATACCCAACGTGGCAGACCACCGGTTTTCGGGTTTGGGGTAATAATCTGTACGCCCGGTTTGGTTAAATCGGTCCAGTCTTTGATGTGCTTTGGATTGCCCTTACGCACCATAAATACGATGGTTGAGGTATATGGTGCCGAGTTATGCGGGAACTCTTTTTGCCAACCCGGCTGGATCTGGCCCGATCTGACGATTTCTTCAATATCGTTGGCCAGTGCCAAAGTCACCACATCACCTTTCAGGCCATCGACCACTGAACGCGCCTGTTTGCCTGAACCGCCATGAGACTGCTTGAAATTCACGCTTAAACCGGTGCGCTTTTTCCAGTAATCACCAAACGAGGCATTAAATTCATCATAGAATTCGCGTGTCGCATCATAAGACACGTTTAAAAATTGACGATCTGCTGCCTGGGCAGAATTGACTGTTGCCGCAAGGCCGGTTGCCAGCAAAGCCGCTGAAAATAAAGCTTTAATTTGAGATTTCATGACAGCACAAATAGGTTATCTACATTAATGCTAACTATATGAAATAAAATCATAAATCGCAATTCAGAAAAATTTTTACTTTCGTTTTAAGATGGGCAATTTTTTCTTTTAATCATTTGTTTTTCTTTTAAAAAGCAGCATAACCGATGGGCCAAAATCAGGTTATAGCTTTTTATGGAATAGATATTCAAAAATATGAATAAACCCGGCTTTCAAACGCTTAACGAGATGTCCTGATTTAAAGCAAGATTAAGATGAGATAGCCCGCGCTTGATCCATTCACCTAAATACCCAGTTACATATCAATAAAATGCGAAACTTGCATAATTATATATAAAAAAATATGATATAAGATAAGTTTTGTTGCTGATCTTCACTTTCTCTTCACAGTTATTTGCTAAAACATGTACTCAACAGCGAAATGTGAATAGAAGTAACCAGTAGCCTGACATTTTTTATATTTTTGTAAAAAGTGTGATGCAGTTCTTACTTTTTACATTTTATCTGTGGTTATATAGTAGCCACAACGTAAAAAAATTAAATCCAAAACCAGTTTGGGGGAGTATCAGGATGAAACAGTCAGTCTATGTACTGTGTTTAAGTTTAGGATTGGGCCTGATGGCGCAAACCAGCCATACGGCAGTGGTTAAAAATACCCATACTGCGGTGAAAATGACGCCAGCAAAACCTTCCCTCATTGAAAAAGCCCTGTTGCAGCAAAAAGAACAGTTAGGCACCACCAAAACAGACAAGCTGCAAGCCGATAATGACCTGAAAATGATGACGTCAATTAAAGCAGCGCCAACCCAGAATTTCTTTGCTTCACAAAACCAGCGTTTTAGCCGTTTTGTACAATCCTTTTTCAGCTCAAACCAGTCTTAATTGACCGGATTGAACTGAACCTGCGCGCGACTGACTCCCCCTCAAGCCGCGTGCTGTTGCAGCCTGATCATCGAATGCAGAATAAAGCATTAAGTGATCAGGCTTTTTCGTTATAATAGATTCCAATTTACATTCTGACTCATTACTGATTATGACTGTTCGTACCCGTATTGCTCCTTCTCCTACCGGTTTTCCGCATGTAGGCACTGCATATATTGCCTTGTTTAACCTGTGCTTTGCCAAACAGCATGGCGGCGAATTTATTTTGCGTATTGAAGATACCGACCAGCTGCGCTCGACCCCTGAATCTGAACAAATGATTCTTGATTCTTTGCGCTGGTTAGGCCTGAACTGGTCAGAAGGTCCAGATGTGGGTGGCCCACATGCGCCATACCGTCAATCGGAGCGTATGGACATCTATAAACAGTATGCCCTGGAACTGGTTGAAAAAGGTCATGCCTTCTACTGCTTCGCGACTGCAGAAGAACTGGACCAGATGCGTGCTGAACAGCAAGCACGTGGCGAATCTCCACGTTATGACGGTCGCGGTTTACAGCTTTCTGCCGAAGAAGTTCAGCGTCGTCTGGAGGCAGGCGAACCACACGTAATCCGCATGAAAATTCCAACCGAAGGCATCTGTAAATTTAACGACATGCTACGCGGTGAAGTGGAAATTCCTTGGGCGCAAGTCGACATGCAGATTCTGCTAAAAACCGATGGCCTGCCAACCTATCATTTAGCCAACGTGGTCGATGACCATTTAATGCAAATCACCCATGTCATTCGTGGTGAAGAATGGATCCCATCAGCACCGAAACATCAGTTGCTGTATCAATACTTTGGCTGGGATATGCCAGTACTGTGCCACATGCCGCTGCTGCGTAACCCGGACAAATCCAAACTGTCAAAACGCAAGAACCCGACTTCAATCAACTACTATAAAGACATCGGTGTACTGCCAGAAGCCTTGCTGAACTATCTGGGCCGCATGGGCTGGTCAATGCCAGACGAGCGTGAAAAATTCACCCTGGCGGAAATGATTGAACACTTTGACATCAACCGTGTGTCTTTGGGCGGTCCAATCTTTGATGTGGAAAAACTGAACTGGCTCAACGGTCAGTGGATTAAAGCCCTTTCTCCGGCTGAACTGCTGGATACCTTGTTAGCCTGGAAAGCTGATCGTGCCAAACTGGAAGAAATTGTTGCCGCGATTCAGCCACGTATCAACTTATTATCTGAAGCCGTGAACTGGTCTGCGCACTACTTCAACCATTTCCCGACACTTTCAAAAGAACAGTTTGAAAATAAAAAACTGTCTGAAGAACAGGTTCGTCAAAGCTTGCAGTTTGCCATCTGGCGTCTGGAAAGTCTGTTCACCTGGAACAATGACACCGTGAGCCAGACCTTAATGGACCTGGCCGCACAAATGGAAATTAAACTGCGCGACTTTATGCCGGCATTCTTTATTGCCATTGCCGGTTCAACTGCCTCTACGCCAGTGATGCAGACCATGGTCACTATTGGTCCGGATTTAACTTTTGCCCGCCTGCGCCATGCGCTGGAAATTGTGGGTGGACCAAGCAAAAAAGAGCTAAAAGCTTGGGAAAAACTCAATGAAAGCTTAAAATTGCCGAAAAATGATGCAGTTGATGCAAGTTAATGCAGTTTTTTGTTGACGTGTGAGCATTATCTTCATAATATAGCGCTCACACAGACTGGGGCCATAGCTCAGTTGGTAGAGCGCTACAATGGCATTGTAGAGGTCAGCGGTTCGATCCCGCTTGGCTCCACCATGGTTTCATAATTGTGTTGCCTCAATAAGTCCCTATCGTCTAGAGGCCTAGGACATCGCCCTTTCACGGCGGTAACCGGGGTTCGAATCCCCGTAGGGACGCCATATTTAAGCTCACTTTTAAAGTGATCTGATAAAAAACCCAAGCATTATGACTTGGGTTTTTTATTGCCTGTTGTTTTATTTTGCTGTGCTTTTTTGCTTTCTGATGTATTCCGATTAAAATAAACCACAGATTAGAATTTTGGAGTTGTAATGCAATACCGTTGCCCGAAGTGTCAAAGCCCGAAAATCATGCCTGTTGCGCAAGCAGGCCAAGCAGCTCCACGTCCGGTGGTGCCAAAAAGCCTGGTATTTCTGATTCCAGCCATTTTTATTTTATTGCTGCTGGTGCTGATTAGCATTGCAATGTGGATTTTTGGTGATGGTGCGGGCACTACCCTGCAAACAGCAACCGTAATTGTCTTTGTGATCTGTTTAATTGCCGGCTTCATGTTCTATCGTGATTTGCCAGATTTTAAAATTTCAATGCAGGCTTTTATGCAAAACCAGAAGAAATGGAAATGCCGCGAATGCAACCATGAGTGGGAAATCTGATTTTTCTCATTGATTCAAACAAAGCTGCATCTGGCGTTGATCAGGATAGCTCCCAACGCCAGCCCATGATTATAAAAAGGTAAAAAATCATCTCCTTCAATGAAGTGCTAAAAGTATTGCACACTTCCTGCGATCGCTACACGCCTTCCTTCTATATCTATATAGCGCGACCAGGATAATACCCATCTCTTTATAGCTCTCTATTCAAACTACATAAAAAAACCAGCCCGAAGGCTGGTTTTTTATTTAGATGGGATTAACCACCAATTTTGCGATATTTCTGACGCTTGGTAATCAGGTCATCACCATCACGTTTACGACGGTATTCTTCGAACTCCGCATAGTTACCAGTGAAGAATTCAGGGGTTTCACCTTCGAATGACAAGATGTGCGTTGCAATACGGTCCAGGAACCAACGGTCATGCGAGATCACCATCACGGTACCCGGGAAGACCAGAATTGCATCTTCAAGCGCACGTAAAGTTTCGATGTCCAGGTCGTTTGACGGTTCATCGAGCAGGATGACGTTAGCGCCCATTTGCAGGATTTTTGCCAGTTGTAAACGGTTACGCTCACCACCTGACAATTGACCAACACGTTTTTGCTGATCTTGGCCTTTAAAGTTAAAGCGACCAATATAAGCACGTGACGCAATTTCGTATTCACCAATACGTAAGATGTCTAAACCGCCAGACACTTCTTCCCACACGGTTTTGTTGTCATCTAGCGTGTCACGAATCTGACCCACGTAAGCGACTTTAACCGATTCACCCAGTGTTACCGTACCGGTATCTGGCTGCTCTTCACCAGTCATCATACGAAACAGTGTGGTTTTACCTGCACCGTTCTCACCCACAATACCGACAATTGCTGCAGGTGGTACAGTGAAGGTTAAATCTTTATACAGGGTACGATCACCAAATGATTTGCTGATGCCTTCAACCTCAACCACCTTGTTACCCAAACGTGGACCAGGTGGAATGTAGATTTCAGAAGTTTCGTTACGCTGCTGGAATTCGCGTGAGTTCAGCTCTTCAAAACGCTCCATACGCGCTTTGTTTTTCTTTTGCTGACCTTTGGCATTTGAACGAACCCATTCAAGTTCTTTTTTCAATGCCTTCGCAAAAGATTCTTCCTGCTTCTGCTCTTGCTCTAAACGCGCGTTCTTTTGCTCTAACCAAGACGAATAGTTGCCTTGATATGGAATACCATGTCCGCGGTCAAGCTCCAGAATCCACTCGGCAACGTTATCAAGGAAGTAACGGTCGTGCGTAATCGCCACGATGGTGCCCGGGAAGTCTTTCAGGAAACGTTCTAACCATGCTACAGATGAAGCATCTAAATGGTTCGTCGGTTCGTCCAGTAGCAGCATGTCTGGTTTAGACAATAGCAAACGGCACAGTGCCACACGACGGCGCTCACCACCAGACAGTTTGGTGACATCGGCATCCCATGCTGGCAGGTTTAATGCAGCAGCAGCTTGTTCCAGCTGGTTATTCAGGTTGTGTGCATCCCAAGTCTGAATAATCGCTTCCAGCTTTTCCTGCTCTTTTGCAAGCGCATCAAAGTCTGCATCTTCAGCCGCATATTCAGCGAATACTTCGTCCAGACGCGCTAATGCATCAAGGGCTTCACGCACGCCATCTTCCACGTTACCACGAACGTCTTTGGTTGGATCGAGCGGTGGTTCTTGCTCAAGGTAGCCGATTTTAATTCCTGGCTGTGCACGTGCTTCACCAGAGAAATCTTTATCTACGCCCGCCATAATACGAAGCAAGGTCGATTTACCTGCACCGTTTAGACCAAGCACACCAATTTTTGCGCCTGGGAAAAATGATAAAGAGATGTCTTTTAAGATTTCGCGCTTCGGCGGAACCATCTTCGACACTCGGTTCATCGTATAAATATATTGGGCCACGTAGGACTCCTCAATAGAAAAACCAATTTCGGGGGCAAAACCGCCACCCCTACTCAAATGAGCGAAAAAATAATCGGCTATTATACCTGAAAGCCAGAAAAAGATAAGGGATCGGCCTCATCTTCCACGCTTTGTTACAACTCTTTAAAGTGCCCAAAATTCAGGCATAGATTGCAGCCTTATCCGCCGTTGAAATTTTAAAATGAGGGCGTCTTTATGAAATTTAAAGATAATTGTTGCAGATATTTCCCTCTTTATTTCATAAATAGACCTGCTACACTTGATCAAAATATAACTCACGCAAGATGAACGAAAAATGACGTATAAAGCTGAAACTTTGGCCATTCATGCTGGCTACACCCCTGAACCGACCACCAAAGCTGTGGCAGTACCCATTTACCAGACCACCTCTTATGCCTTTGACAATACCCAGCACGGTGCCGATCTGTTCGATTTAAAAGTACAAGGCAATATTTATACCCGTATCATGAACCCGACCACGGCAGTGCTGGAACAACGCGTGGCAGCGCTCGAAGGCGGGATTGGTGCGCTGGCACTCGCATCGGGGATGGCGGCAATTACCTATACCATTCAGACTCTGGCCGAAGCCGGCGATAATATTGCATCGGTTTCAACCCTGTATGGCGGTACCTACAACCTGTTCGCACATACGTTGCCCAAACAGGGCGTCGAAGTCCGTTTCTTTGATTATCAGAACCCGGAAGCCTTACGCGAACTAATTGATGACAAAACCAAACTGGTTTTTGTGGAATCCATTGGTAATCCGCTCGGCAATATTATTGATTTAGAAGCCATCTCCCAAATTGCGCATGAATATGGCATTCCGGTGGTGGTGGATAACACGGTGGCTACACCGGTGCTGCAAAAATCCTTTGATTTTGGTGCCGATATTGTGGTGCATTCGCTGACCAAATATATTGGCGGTCATGGCACTTCGATTGGTGGAATTATTGTCGATAGCGGTAAATTCCCGTGGGGCAAATATCCTGAACGTTTTAAATCTCTAAATACCCCTGACCCAAGCTATCACGGGGTGAATTATGTCGAAGCCTTGGGCGAAGCGGCCTTTATTGCCCGCGCCCGCGTGGTGCCGCTACGCAATACTGGTGCAGCGATTAGCCCACATAATGTTTTCCTGATTCTACAAGGACTGGAAACCTTAAGCCTGCGCATGGAACGTCATACCGAAAATGCCCAAAAAGTGGCGGAATATTTGCAGCAGCACCCTAAAGTGAAATGGGTCAATTACGCCGGCTTAAAAGATCATCCACAACATGCGCTGGCGCAAAAATATGTTAAAGGCAAACCGTCTGCGATTCTATCCTTTGGTGTGCAAGATGGCCGTGAAGGCGGCACCCGCTTTATTGATGCGCTGCAACTGTTTACCCGTTTAGTCAATATTGGCGATGCCAAGAGTCTGGCCTGCCACCCGGCTACCACCACCCATCGACAATTAAATGATGAAGAGCTGAAAGCGGCGGGGGTAAGTGAAGATATGGTGCGCCTGTCGATTGGCATTGAACATATTGATGATTTGATTGCTGATCTGGAGCAGGCACTGGCTAGCGTCTAATTATTGCAATTTCACGACAAACGGTCTGCTTTTGCGCTGCAATGGCAGACTTTTTGCTTTTTAAACATAGAAACAAGGACTTGCTTTGTCGAAAAATTTTAAGCAGAATTTACCAATCCACCAAAACACCCCATTAGAGCAATTACTCTAAAATAACTTTCAATTTCAAGCACTTATTTTATAGCTTTTTTTTAAACTTCGGTTATTATAATGCCCATCATAACAGCCCGAACCAATAAGATTGGGCGCAAAAATTCAAATAACAAAGACCATTGAGTCTGATCTTTTAATCAAGCAGGGATACGAGTGTGAAGGCAAAACTAGAGAAACTTTTCAAGAAAAAAGTAAATGGAAAAACCGTACTGATTACCGGTGCATCCAGTGGTATCGGACTGACCACCGCTTATCGTCTGGCAGAGGCGGGAGCGCATGTGCTGCTGGTGGCACGTACCCAGGAAACCCTGGAGCAGGTCAAAGCAGAGATTGAAGCCAAAGGCGGCAAAGCATCTATTTTCCCGTGTGATTTAAATGATTGGGAAGCCATTGACCAGACTTCAAAAGATATTTTAGCGTCTGTCGATCATATTGATATTTTAGTTAACAATGCCGGACGTTCAATCCGTCGTGCCGTGCATGAATCTTTAGACCGTTTCCACGATTTTGAACGCACCATGCAGCTGAATTATTTTGGTGCAGTGCGTCTGGTGATGAATATTCTGCCACAAATGATGGTACGTCGTAGCGGCCAGATTATTAACATCAGCTCGATTGGCGTATTGGCCAATGCGACCCGTTTCTCGGCTTATGTTGCCTCTAAAGCCGCATTGGATGCTTTTAGCCGCTGTCTATCGGCCGAAGTACATTCACACAATATTGCAATTACCTCCATTTATATGCCACTGGTGCGTACTCCAATGATCGCACCCACCAAAATGTATAAATATGTTCCTACCCTTTCACCGGAACAGGCGGCCGATTTAATCTGCTATGCCATTGTGAAACGTCCGAAGAAAATTGCCACACATTTAGGCCGTTTGGCTTCAATTACTTATGCGATTGCACCGGATATTAACAACAAGCTGATGTCGATTGGTTATAACCTGTTCCCAAGTTCATCGGCTTCGGTGGGTCAGCCACAAAAGCTGAACTGGGTACAAAAAGCGTATGCCCGTTTGTTCCCGGGTGAACACTGGTAAAATAATCCTTTTTAAAGACCTGTCTAATGACAGGTCTTTTTATGTTATAAAACCCCTCATTTTGAACAGTTAAAGTAAGACTATGCGGACCTTTTCCCTTATTCTGCAATATGGGTGTTTTGCCTTTGCCCTGTTTCTGGGCTATCAGGTGGCGATGGCGCTATATCATCAGGATTATGAGCTGATGGAATTGATTGCCGATGTGGGCACGATTCTGATCTGTATTGATTTAGGTGTGTTTTTATTTTCCAGTAAAGCTGCCAATAAGCTGAGTTTGCAGGAATATGCCAAACAGCTGGAACAGCCGCCTACGCCACTGGTGAGTTTTACCCGCAAGCTGGGGCATTTGGGCATTATGCTGATTTTATGTAGCTGGATTGTGCCGATGGTCAATTAAATAGGGCAATAAAAAAACCTCCCAATTGGGTAATGCCAGTCAGTTAAGCAAATTTTAGTAAAATGTAGTAAAAATGAGTGTATGTAAATACGCTCATTTTTTTATGTCTTTATCTGAACATTTAGAATCCACTCTTGAACATGCTCTCCCATCA